>NZ_JBGOOV010000004.1:0-111076 GCF_041439795.1 Shewanella sp. 5S214 | reverse complement strand
TGTGTCTGTAACATTTGAACCCAAGGTTCCTATTTATAAAAGATCGCTATCCCTCCGCCATATTAAAGACGAAAGGCTCATCAGCAATGATGAGCCTTTTTTCGTTATAGAATCAGCTTTTTTGATTACTGCGTAATTACACGAGAATTTTAATGTTTTCAGTTTGTGTTAATTCATTCTATACATAGTTTATGTATTCATTTAACGCTATATGCCGCATTCCTAAATGTAATTCAGTGTAATCGCTGAGGCATACATGCTGACTTTATTTATTGCGAAATAGTTACTCGAAGTATTGAGGTGCTTTTCTATATAAACCATTATTTACTGGCTAGATTGTGCTTAACCGAATGAGCTGATTTTATATACAGGTATAAATAGATTTTGCTTAAGTAAAATCAAACAACTCATTAGGTAAGCCTAAAGTCGTAATGTAGATTTATTTCGAAAAGTATAATTGATTGATAATATTACAAATAAATATTATCGCTTGTTTTTATGAACAGCATTAACGCGCAACCTCGGTTTATTTTGGAATGTTGAGAGTATTTTATCACTTTACATCAAAGACATAGGGAACGTAGGATGATATAAATCAATAACTTGAATAGCGGACTTTATCGGGCGAGCCGTTCAATAAGCTGTTAGGTGAATCTTATAATTCTGCTGATATTGGATAATTATGATTGAAGAATTTTTAGAGCGCATAGAAGAAGTTGGCTATAGCGTTACAAGGCGCAATAAAAATCAAGTTTTCATAGGTTTAGATTGTTGTCCTCAATGGAGAATATTCCTAGAGGATATTGATGATGAAAAATTGCTACCAGTTTTCTACTATCGACAGACAAGAATAGAAGAAGTTACTGATTTACATGCAATTGTGCCAACAGTATTTACCGCTATTTCAAAATCTAGAGGCTTGAGTTCATTTCGATTTCTAGGTGAGCAAAATGATTTCAGTGGAATCGAAGACGAATTATACGGGATGTACTGGTTTCCAGCCCAGCCTTTAAATGAACGTATTAGGAAAAATAGCGAACAAGACTTTGAGTGTTTCTTCAATATCTTAATGGATCTCTATATGTTCCATATGTATCAAGGAAATATCTTGGGGGCCGTGAGCTATTGCCCTGAAGATTTCTCTTTTGACTCTCCAGAACTCAGTGTTTGGGTCGACAAAATAAGAGACTTAATAGGTGAGGATGAATCTTACGTAGCCAATATTCGTATGAATCCTAAATGGCTATTTTTTCGTAGTTTCTCTAGAGATTTTTCAGTTTTTAAAAGTACACATATTGCAGGGTTTCTTAAAGATATTGTTACTAAAAATGATACTGGAGATAAGATTGCTGGAGTTGGCTCAAACGTTCAAATTATAAATGATATACGCACAACTATTTCATTTAAGGATGAGGTATTTGCTAAAGATCTTATAGTGAAGTTGGGTGATGCTTCAGACTTAAAGGTTATATCGCAAGAAAATCAGCTTCTTTTTATTAGTGACCATCATGTGTTAATTAAGTACACCAACTGTGGCTTAGAATCTGTCGCAGAAGAAAAAGAGCTGATACGGCTACGTCAACAAAAAGAAATTTCTCTACTTTTTGGTGATCAAAAGTTTGAGTGGAATATTATAGATCGTAAAGCCAGTGGAGAGTTTGAGGACCTAATTCTTGAACTCTTAGATCGTGAACCATGGGTGTTTAATGTTAAGAAAGTTGCCCCCACGAATCAAGGAGATAATGGTCGAGATTTGATTTGCGAATACGATATGCTCCACCATGAAAATCGAGTTTATAAAGGAGATAAATCTAACAAACTCGGAAAAATGATTATTCAGTGTAAAACAAACTTAAGACACTCTAAAAAATCTTCAATAGGTATATCTGATGTAGACATGCCAAGTACGATATTTAATTATCGACCTGAAGGTTACATGTTGGTTGTCAATACCCAAATTACACGTGATTTAACAGAAATGTTAGAGCGTCAAAGAGATAGAAAAGAGCAAAATACAATACTTTGGTGGAATGCTTTTGATGTTGAAGATCGGTTACGCAAATATCCGGATATTTTAGCTCGTTACCGTCATATAGTAGATTATGCGCAACTCACCTAAAAAGCACTTTTAACGTAATAAAACAGTTGGTTACGCTTCACTTCGCTCCACATTATAGCCAACATTTTTTGTCCACTTAAGTGGGCGTTAGAGTTTTGAGGAGCAGATTTGAAATTCATTTCATTAATTGGCATTGCATTATCGTTCTCAATAGCGGCACAACCTAACCTGATTAGCGTTAATGAGTTTCAACTTGAATACGAAGTTGCTGGGCAGGGTAAGCATACCGTTTTATTGGAAGCTGGTGGTGGTGCAAGCATGTCTGATTGGGATACTGTTTTCAACCGAATAGCAGAGCATGCAACGGTCATTCGCTATTCTAGAGTTGGTAATGGCAAATCAACAGTTATTAAGCGTCATTTTACGTCGAATGATTATGCAGACTACGCTAGTGAACTTTTAGTTAATTTGAATATTAAACAGCCTGTCATTTTGGTCGCTCATTCATATGGTGGCAACATCGCAAGAGACTTTGCAACTGCTTATCCAAAACAAATAAAAGCGCTCTTATTGTTAGATCCGTCCTCTGAACATGATGTTGATATATTGCGGGCCATTGATTTAGAAAAAGCGAACCGAGAAATTGCTCAAATCAAGCTAGATGATATGGCTAATGGTATGTCAAACCAATATCTCGATTTTTGGAGTAAAAGACCGCTTCCTGATTATCCACAGATCAAAGATATACCCGTAACAGTTATTGCCTCGGTCAGGAAAACAAAGAATCCTGCTAACTTGTTTTTTACCGATGAAGGCAGAAAAATGTGGGGGGAACTGTGGCAAACTTGGGCTGGTGCATTTCCACAGGGGAAAACTGTTCTGACAGAAAAAAGTGGCCATTTTGTTCAGGTGGATGAACCTGAGCTAGTTGTAAATGAGCTTTTAGCCTTGATGCAAAAGCTGGACAAACACTAACAAGTAAAGGCAACTGATGCGCACCGTGCAGCTGCTTTAAGCATTATGTTTTTTGTAGTTTCAATTAAAAAGGAGTTTTTATGGGAGGTATAAGTATTTGGCAAATTTTGATTATTCCTGTTTTTATAATATGGATGTTACCTTGGATACTAGCTTTAGTTTCTAAGAAAGCAAAAGGTGCACAGAAAGTAATTTGGTTTCTAATGTCGTTTTTTATATCCTAGATAGGGTATTTTGTTTATTACTTTGTAGTAATCAAAGAACTCCCAGAAAACAACACATAACAAGAGACTATGGCTCAATAACTATCACTATGATTCAGCTTTAGCATTTCTGACTGAACATCATTTTTATGGCGACATTAGATAGACAATTTACTCATTCAATACCCCTGCCGCCCACGTATACAGGCGTCTTGGAAATAGGAAACACCTCCCCCTATTCGCCGCATTAAAGACGAAGGGCTCATCAGCAATGATGAGCCTTTTTTCATTTGGCGAAAGATAGGACTTTTAACCCATGGGTTCCTTTTTATGTAAGTAAGCTATCCCTCCGCCACATTTATCGAGAGAGCTCAGTTGTGAACATTGTTTTTTGGATTGAGCCATTTGAGTCCAGAAGTTTCTATCTATTAAAATTGAATCAACAAAAACCTTAAGATTAACTGAAATTGAAAAGTTGATTTGTAACAAAATCTGTTTTTACCATTATCTACCATTGGTTTGCTTTGGTTATCGCCTTATACTTTTGAGCTCAAATATTAAAACAACAATGTTGGAAGCAAGCGATATGACTATTGGGACTGCTCCGGTAAGTAAAACACATTCATTTATGACTGTGTCCCTTATTGAATTATGGGAACGCTTTGGCTATTACGGCATGCAAGCGCTGATTGTGTACTTTATGGTGCAGCGACTTGGCTTTGATGACTCTCGCGCGAACTTAGTGTGGAGTGCCTGTGCGGCGCTCATTTATGTATCACCGGCGATTGGTGGCTGGGTTGGGGATAAGATCCTCGGCACTAAACGCACTATGCTGCTGGGCGCAGGAATTCTGTCTCTGGGTTATGCGCTGATGGCCGTACCCACTGAAAATACTTGGTTTATGTTTTCAGCACTCGGTGTGATTGTAGTCGGTAACGGCCTGTTCAAACCAAATGCCGGTAACTTAGTTCGTAAGATTTACGAAGGTGATGATTCTAAAATCGACAGTGCATTTACCATCTATTATATGGCGGTAAACGTCGGTTCGACCTTCTCTATGTTATTAACACCTTGGATTAAAGATTACGTTAATGCCGAGTATGGTAACGAATTTGGCTGGCATGCGGCCTTTGCCGTGTGTTGTGTCGGTATTTTGGTAGGTTTAGGCAATTATGCACTCATGCGTAAAAGTTTAGCCCACTTTGGTTCAGAGCCTGATACGCGCCCAGTAAACAAAAAAAGCCTTGCCATCGTATTGGCGCTAGCTGCATTGTCGGTTGTCGCTTCGGCCATTATTCTTGAATATGAAGCGGTTGCCCGTGTCTTCGTTTACGCCGCTGGTGTAGCGGTATTGGCAATCTTCTTTCACTTGATCCGCACCAGCGAAACCAGTGAACGAGCAGGACTGATTGCAGCGCTGATCCTCACAGTGCAAACCGTGTTCTTCTTTATTTTCTATCAGCAAATGTCGACTTCATTAGCGTTGTTTGCCCTGCGTAATGTGGACTGGGATTTCCAATTCTTTGGTACTCATTTATGGACTTGGTCGCCAGCCCAGTTCCAAGCATTAAACCCATTATGGATCATGGTTTTAAGCCCTGTACTTGCGTGGAGTTATTCGTGGGCGGGTCGCAATAATAAAGACTTCTCTATCGCGGCGAAATTTGCCCTCGGTTTTGCAGTAGTGGCTATCGGCTTCTTTATCTATGGCTTTGCCGATCAATTTGCCATCAATGGTAAAACCTCTTCATGGATCATGATCTGGGGCTATGCCTCATATTCTTTAGGTGAATTGCTGGTGAGTGGCCTTGGTCTTGCGATGATTGCCCGCTACGTGCCAGCACGTATGGGCGGCTTTATGATGGGAGCCTATTTCGTCGCCTCAGGTATTTCTCAGTATCTGGGCGGTGTGGTCGCTAACTTCGCCAGTGTGCCGAAAGATTTAGTTGATCCACTGCAAACCTTACCTGTGTATACCAGCCTATTTAATAAACTGGGTATCGCAGCCGTGGTTTGTACCTTTATCGCCCTTGCCGTATTACCGCTGATGCGTCGCCTGACGGAGACTCACAACTCACATAACACAGTTATTGATGATGTTGGTGACAAAGCAGCTGCATCGCTACGTGATGTAAAAGCCGAGCAGTAATGCCGAGCTGACAAAGCTTTATTGAATAAAAATCAACTGCCGATAATCCATGCTCATCGGCAGTTTTTTTATGACTTAACTCATCTTAAAAAACCTACCGTCATTAAATCAGCCTCTTTCCCCTGTAAATTGTCATAAAAGGCTATCGTTACTTAACCTAAAAGCCATTATGTTAATGACCTAAAGGTTGGCGGCGATGTTAGCCGGCCAATAATATTAAGCTCAATGTTATGCTGTCCGAACTCAACATTAGTACATATCCTGAGTTCAGGTGACTTACTCTCAAGGAGTCGATAGTAATGAAAAAAATCTACTTAGTTTTATTAACCTTGGTTTCGATGTCATCGGTTGCAGATGATGGCGGCTTAGCTGACCAAATGAAAGCGCTTGATACCGCGGTGTTTGACTCATTTAATCATTGTGAAAACCCTGAAGAACTGCAGAAACATGCGAGCTACTTTGCCACTGATGTCGAGTTTTATCATGATAATGGCGGAGTAACCTGGGATCGTGACACCATGATCGCCAATACGAAAAATAATGCCTGTGGCCATTACACTCGAAAGCTGGTTGAGGGCTCTTTTAACGTCCACCCGATTAAATATTTTGGGGCGATTACCGAAGGGGAACATATCTTTTGTCACAATAAAACCAACCAATGCGAAGGTAAAGCTGACTTTGTCATGGTTTGGCGTAAAGTAGACGACAAATGGCAAATAACTCGAGTATTAAGTTACGGTCACCGTGAAAATAAATAAAAGGATATTAATAATGTACAAACAGATTTCAATTATTACACTCAGCATGATGCTGTTAATGGGCTGCTCTGGCACTGTACCGACCTTAGGCATCAATAATAGCCAATTGACCCCCTGCCCTAATTCGCCAAACTGCGTTAATAGCCAACAAACCTCCGCAGATGAAGAGCATGCTATTGCACCGCTGTATTTCAGCGGAACCCAGCTGCAAGCACAAGTGCGCCTGTTACACATACTCAAGACTGCAGAGCGTGCCAATATCGTTGTGGTTGAGGACGATTATATTCGCGTAGAGTTTACCTCGCAGATAATGCGCTTTGTCGATGATGTGGAGTTTTACTTCCCATCAACCGCAGCGGATAAAATAACCATACATGTTAGATCAGCTTCGCGTATTGGCAGTTCTGATTTTGGGGTGAATCGTGAGCGAATAGAAAAAATCAGAGGTGAATTTAATGCCTTTAAACCACAATAGAAATCACCAAAATCATTTATAGAGGTATTGATACAGCCAGCAATGACTTAGCTTATAGCAGTATTATTTGAACGACAATAACTCGATACACGCGAGCATTTATCTGCTCATTAACGAAAACTATCTGTAAATGTACCTTTTAAATGTCCGTTTTTCGTTTGCAGCGTCAGTCTTATGGCTAATAATAGAGGCTATTAACATTGGTCTATTCAACTAGGTCCATCAAGGGTAACGTCATCAGAGTCTGGAGTAAGAATGAATAATAAAATTATCGGAATTGTGCTTGTCATTGCGGGTATTTTTTTAGCTTTGTGGGGCTACAATATTTATGATTCAGCGAGCTCTCAATTTACTAGGGCATTAAGTGGTGATACACCGATAGAAGCATGGGCAGGAATGGCAGGGGGTATCATTTGCGTGTTAATTGGTATCACAAAGTTAAAGTAAAGCCATTTTACCCGCGTTACTGATTTATGGTTTATCACGGTGTGATGCTCATCAGTCAGGTAAATAATAAAAAGCGTCTATTGACGCTTTTTATTATTAATAGGGCAAGATAACAACACTCTGTTATGTAAACCCTCAGGGTAATCAGCTTATTGGGCTGGATTAACCCCAGGGGTAACTTCATCGACACTAAAGTCTGTTTTGGCCGATTGAATGGCATTAATCGCTTCAGATGTCAGTGTATTATTGCCTGTCAGTAAGTCGTTTAAATTACCTGACTCTGCATTAACTAGCCCCAACTCGCGCAGCATGGCATCGACAACAGGCGCATTGGCACGATAATTTAATGCCGCGGTTGTCACTTGCTCAGCAATACCACCTTGCGATGGGTTACTCTCACCATTACCAAACTGATTACCCGTACCATAGCCTTGTAAAATCTTAATGCCTTCAATGTTTTCCAGTGGTTTAACCGCTTGTGCGACAATGTCAGGTAAGGCTTTTAATATCGCTAATGATCTTTGTAAGGCAATTTGTTCGTTGCTCAGTACGTTTTCAGCTTCGTACTGCGCCCGCTTACCAGCCGCTTCTACTGCATAGATTTTCTCATCGGCTGAGGCTTTGAGCATCTTAGCGTCTGCACTGGCACGCGCTTCAATTAAAATGGCACTCGCTCTATCTTCCGCGGCAATTTTTTCTGATTCCGCTCTAACAGTAACACCCACTGCGTCGCGCTCAGCTTCTTTGCGGGCGTCAATAACTTCGATGTCTTTACGACGATTAGCTTCAGCAGTTTGGCGCGCAGTTATCACTGCTTCTTCTTTTTCAACCTTAGTTTTTTCCGCTTCTGCGGCGCGAGCACGGGCAGCAGACTCTTCTTCTGACTTAGCGGCTACGGCAATGCGTTTGTCTTGTTCTGATACTTCGATATCGCGTTGCTGCTGAATGCGTGATTGTTCAATAGACTTATATTTTTCAATTTCACGGGTTTCGATGTCTTTGGTTTTTTCAATTTCAGCGGTTTCAATTGCGCGCTCTTTAGCAATTTCGGCTTCACGCTCTTCGCGGGCTTTGTTTTCTTTTTGTTTAATGATTTCAGCTTTTTGATCGGCACGTTTAAATTCAAGTGACTGTTGCTGCGCGAGGCGTGCTTCTTCTTCCGACTTTTCAATCTCTAACGATTCTTTTTCTGCTTCAAGATTACGCTGTTCAATTTTAATGCGGTTTTCTTGTTGAATATCGTTGGTTTCTTTACGTTTTTCTTCAATAATTTTAGCTAGACGTGCCCGACCTTCGGCATCAAAAGCATTATTTTCATTAAAGAATTGCAAGTCAGTTTGATCAAAGCCCGTCAGCGAAACAGATTCGAGTTCTAAACCGTTTTTCTCAAGATCGTTGGCGACATTATTCTGCACTCGCTGAACAAAGTCAGCGCGCTGCTCGTGCATTTCGGTCATGGTCATTTCGGCTGCCACGGTACGTAATACGTCGACAAACTTTGATTCCATTAATTTTTTCAGTTCTTCAACACGATTAGTACGAGTGCCTAGAGTTTGTGCCGCCATAGAAATCCCTTCGGCATTCGGCGCAACTCGTAAATAAAAGTCGGCTTTTACATCCACACGCATTCTGTCTTTGGTGATCAAGGCATCTTTCTGGTTTTTTTCGACTTCAATACGCAAGGTATTCATGTTGACCGAAATCGTTTCGTGCAGCACTGGCAGCACAATTGCGCCACCATCTTTAATGATTTTCTCACCGCCAAAGCCTGTTCGCACAAATGCCATTTCTTTGCTGGCGCGTTTATACAGTTTGGCAAAAATAAGCCCTATTACAATCAAACCTAATATAACTAGGCCTGCAATTAATAAGATAAAGCTGCTTCCAGAATCAAAGCTTGTTAAGGTTTCCATTTAATGTCCTTTTAAATACAACAGAGTAATTCGATCATGTCAGCACAATGCAATGGCATGACCGTTTGAGAATATAGAGTGATTATTATTAAGTTAACTAAATTTGTGTAGCCGTCCACACCTTGCCTTTGCGAGCTAACAGTACAACTTCCGTGCCTCGGACAAATTCAATGCCTAGGCGTTCTGGCTCAACTAATACATAGTGTTTTTGTTGAAATTCGTCACGTGCCACCGCCTCTGTAGGCATGCCTTTAACTGCACGCCCCTGAGTAATGGTTGCGACGCAACCGACAAGAGAGTCAACAGAAATAGCCGAGGTTTCATTTTTAGGAAGAATATTAGCAACAGCATTGCCAAGGAAGTGACTAGAAATAAGCGTAATAATAAACGCGATAGGCACAGTGATAAGTTGCGGCAGTAGTCCTGCTGAGATTTGTAAGCTAGTAAAGTTAATCACATAGCCTGCAATCGCAAAACTACTTAATATCAACACCAGCCAAATAAGCAGCGGTAAACGATCAAGGCACAACCAGCCCAATAAACCTGTCATGCCGGTGATAGACGTTTCAGCCTCCATATCGACATCAGTATCGATATCGACTGATAACGAGTTATCTAACGCGCTAAAAATGCTTAAACCAGCAATCATTGCGATAAGCTCAAATGTGCCCAACATGATCACTATTACCAGTGCAATTGAAAAAGGCACATTTCCATGAGCGCTCAAAAATGCCAGCATTGTTCCTCCATTAACGATGTGAATTCCATTTATTCGTAAATTATCACGTTATTTTGCAATAGGATATCAGGCAATAACGCTTTTCAACATAAAACTAAAATCAACCAACATTATTGTCTCACATCATAATAAATTAATTGCACCCACAAGGGTAAATAGATAATTATTGATCAGTACAATATCGCCCTAGGGTAACTATTCGCTCAATTAGATCATCGCGCATTTCTCCTAAGTTGAGATTAAATATGCTATTCACCAGCTGAGCATATACCATTAGGCAGTGATATTATCTTTCCCTAATAATCCAAATTGCCAATTCTAACTATCTACTATTAATTGCCAATAATCATGATTGGCACAGGAGTGTCGGTGTTAACAGATCCATTATTTTGGTTAGTGGCTATTCCAGCAGTATTAATCACAGGTATATCAAAATCAGGTTTTGCTGGTGGTGCTGGCGGGTTAACTGTGCCGTTATTAGCATTAGCAATTAGCCCCGCAACCGCTGCGGCAGTGATGCTACCCTTGCTCGTTTATATGGACTTTTTAAGTGTACGCTCGTGGTGGGGGAAACAAAATACAGCACAACTGTGGATTTTATTGCCTGCTGCTATCGTCGGTATTGTGGTGGCTTATCTATTATTTGATCAACTTAATGAACAATACTTACGCGGTATACTTGGCGTGATTTCATTAGGGTTTGGCATCTACGGCCTCACATTAGGTGAATGGTCACAACGAAAACCATCCGCGCTAATGGGTAGAATGTGCGGCACCATTGCAGGCTTTACCAGCTTTGTTGCCCATGCGGGAGGACCACCATTAAATGCCTATCTGATCCCACTGCGTTTAGCTAAAACAGAATACTTGGGAACTGCCGTAGTGTTTTTTGCGGTGATAAATTTAGTTAAGTTAATTCCCTATAGTATGTTGGGGCAAATTAACCTGAGCAATTTATTAATCTCGGCATCATTAGCGCCTATCGCTTGGATTGGCGTAAAATTGGGACTACGCATCCAGGATAAATTTGACGAAAAACAGTTTAAAAAAATTATTCTTAGCTTAATGATCATCGTTGGTTTGCGATTACTATGGACGGCATTTAACCCGTGATAGTAAAGGTCACCATTAGGCTAATAAAGTCATCATATGGATCTGATAGTATGAATTTAATGGGGCTGATTTACTGATATTATTGCCATTAACCTACTTGATACCATCAGACACGTTTAACAATAAAACAAGGTAAGATATGAGTACTGATAACCGCTACTTTTATGAACCAAGCAAAGGCCATGGTCTGCCACATAATCCACTCAATGCCATTATAGGCCCGCGACCAATAGGGTGGATTTCTTCTCGTAATGCTCAGGGCCAACGCAACCTTGCACCTTATAGCTTCTTTAACTGTTTTAACTATGATCCGCCAATTATCGGTTTTGCCAGTGTCGGTTGGAAAGACAGCGTGGCTAATATCGTTGAAACTGGCGAATTTGTGTGGAACCTCACTACCCGTAACCTAGCAGTGCAAATGAATCAAACAT
This sequence comes from Shewanella sp. 5S214, assembly GCF_041439795.1. Lineage (NCBI taxonomy): Bacteria > Pseudomonadati > Pseudomonadota > Gammaproteobacteria > Alteromonadales > Shewanellaceae > Shewanella > Shewanella sp. 5S214. The sequence continues at coordinate 99,814 of NZ_JBGOOV010000004.1, read as the reverse complement.
CTGCCGCACTTCCTCATGGTACTGATGAATTTGAATTTGCCGGATTAACGCCAATAGCAGGTAATATTGTTAAGGCCGATCTTATTGCACAAAGTCCTGTTAGCTTCGAATGTAAACTGTCGCAATGCATCCAACTAACGGCAGCAAATGGTGACAAAATTGATAGCTGGTTAGTGCTCGGAGAGGTTGTGGCAGTGCACATTGACAAGCACTTACTCAGCGCTGAAGGTATCTACCAAACCGCATTAGCAGATCCGGTATTTAGAGCCGGCGGCCCATCGGCTTATTATGGTATTGCTGAAGAATTACGCTTTGATTTGCACCGTCCAACGGTGTAATTGCCGCAGAGTCTCATCAACCAGGTTGTCATTGGCAGCCTAGCTGATGGCGACACAGCCAATAAAATCGTCAATGCCGTCAATAAAGCATCACTGCCTTAACCCAAGGCCAAAGCAGTGATTAAAGCCAAGTACGGTTCAAAAAGCTACAGTCTTTCTCGCTATATGTTTATTTTCAATATGATGGTTTACATCTTGAGCTAAATCCATAGTGGACGTTAGTTCAAGATATTTTAGTCTTCTATGCCGATGCGAATATTGTCGCTTAAGGTTTCAAGTTGAGAGACTAACAACGCGATGGTTACATTCTCAGGTAATCTTAACGTCATCTTGGCACTATATACCGTTTTGCCTAAACTGGTTACTTGCACACGGTAGCATTCTTGGTGATCAACACTGACATCAAGATCCGCTAAAATTTCATTAATATCATGAGTTAACCCTGAACGGTCACTGCAATCTAAAGTGAGCTTACACTCTTGAGAAAAATGTATCGATTCACTTTCAAATTCAGCATAGACAAAGGTTAGTTGGCTAAACTTCTGCTCTAATGTTTGTTTTAATAGCATTTCTTTATCTGCATCTATCATCACCCGCATCATTGCAACAAATTGCCCATCGAGTTTAATGACTTTACTGGTCTCCCAACTTGCGCCAATTTCACGGCTTACCTGAGCAAGTGATTGCAAAAGATTGGGCTGTAAAGTCCCTAAGACCGTCGTAATAAACTTATGCTGCATATAACCTCCGATGATAAATAAACCAAAATAATGTTGGCCTATTTGATGTAGTTTTAGTTAACACCTCACCACAGACTAACTAGCAGTAGAAATTTAGTCTGTGGTCTGGGGCACAAATCACACGTTTGATACAAAATAGGTCATAGATACTGACTTTAGCGCATTTATCCTATTCGTTAATTCGAGTAGAGGTTAACGATTAATTTGCAGTAAATATTGTTTTTGCAAGCCGCTACAAACTTAATCAGTTAGTGTTGCTTACGTCACAAATTAGCCTGCTGCAGTAACGACTTCATTAGGTGATTTGACAACAGTTTAGCCTTATATTTGAGGCCCATCACAGCAATAGCAACGACTTGAATAATATCACACCAGTTGAAGGTGTTTTCTGTATCTAATTGAATTTAAATAATTTATTACTCACATATTAATATACTTAACACACTTGTCGTACGAGGCAATACTAAGCTATTGTTTTTAAATAATAATATCTATCTTACTACTAACATGATGGCTCCCTTGTCACTTATTGCTACCCGCTGAAGCTTTCTCTAAAATGCGCGCCTTGCCCAATCGGGGTACAAATTAATCTTTAGCGACGTTATTTGGTCGTTATATTTTTCCATTAAGGAAACATCATGGTTACAAAATTAGCGAATCCTGCACCATTAGGATTAATGGGCTTTGGCATGACCACCATACTGCTCAACATTCATAATGCAGGCTATTTCCCCATTGACTCGATGATCCTCGCAATGGGGATCTTTTACGGAGGCATTGGCCAAGTGATTGTCGGCATAATGTGTTTTATGCGGGGCGATACCTTTGGTACTACGGCATTTACCTCGTATGGCTTATTTTGGTTAACCTTAGTGGGGATTATTTTAATGCCTAATATGGGGGCAGCGGCCAGTCCAGCACACTTTATGGGCTGGTATTTAACCCTGTGGGGCACATTTACAGCCTTTATGTTTGTGGGTTCGTTACGCTACCCTCGAGCAAAACAAGTAATATTTGGCTCATTAACCATATTGTTTTTCTTACTGGCTGCGCGCGATTTTACTGATAATGCATTGCTTGGCACTATTGCCGGATTTGAAGGTATTTTCTGTGGTGCAAGCGCTATTTACTTTGCGATGGCGCAAGTGTTGAATGCCGAATACGGGCGTACTATTTTGCCCGTTGGTGAGTTAACGCACACCCCAAAAGTAAGGTTAAATTCGATAAAAGTATAAAAAATACAACACCTAATCTAACAGGCCGATACTAAGTCTCGGCCTGTTAGATTAGCTTTAATTGACCAAACGACACCCACATACGGTATTACTAGGCTGAAACAATACCACTGCATAGTCTTTTGCCTCATCACGTTCTAGCACCTGAATAGTTAATGAATGCATACCGTTCTTATTTAAATTAATGCCACTAACATACGATAGATACTCATAATGCTCTGGTTTATAAACATTTTTACTGCCTAAATACTCTTGTTTAGTGGTCACTGAAATATCATATATTTGCCTTTGAGTATCAATTCGGTTCACTTTTCCTGTCATCGCTAACGTTCCAGCTGAATTACCGGACAAATCGAAATAACGATAGTTAATTTGCGCCAAGCCATCTTTAGAGACCAAATCAACTAATAAGTAATGATTATGGTCTGCCTCGCCAGCTTGATGATTAAACAGTTCGGAACTGCAACTCAGCATAAAGTTTGGCGCCTTAGATGTGAGCGAGTAAATAGTCCCAATACAAGCCAGTAAACACAGCAAAATAACACTGTTGATGAGCCATAACCCTTTTCTTGCCATTATGCTAACGCCTCCAAGATTGATGCGAAGAGGCGATCTGGACTGGTGACGAATCACAAATACTCACCTGTTTGAGCCACTCTGGATTGATAAAACTCTTGGGTTGGCGCAAATCGCTAATTTTGATATTACGAATAATCGACTGGCCAAAATAGTCGCCTCTGAAGGTAATGTTCAGCACCTGCTTATCGTGAGATAAAGATAGAAAGACTTTATTCCATACTGTCTCATGACAATGTAATAGACTCTGAGTGAGCAGCTGCCCTTGAGCAATCAACAACTCATTATTGGTGTTTGAGGGCGAATATAAAATCATTTCAACTTCCTGACCAGAATCCAAGGTTACCGTGTCGATACTCAGCGGCATAGTCGGACTGATTGAGGGCCCAAGCCGATTAAACCACCATAGACTAAGCAGCAATACACTAAAAAGGCTTATGACAACCAGCAATACTGGTAAAGATTTGATGGTAAAACGTCTTCGTTGGTAACGGGTTTCTTTGCGGGCACGGTGATGTCTGAGCAAATAACCTTGGCCTTTTACTGTCTCAATAAGTGTTTCATGTTGCGGCCCAAGAAATGAGCGCAATGTAAAAATAGCTCTGGCAACAGACGCTGAACTAAGATGTGAACCGTCTTTATGGCCAGACTCTAATATAGGTTTAGCAACGACTTTGCCTTGATACTCGACTAATAATCTCAGTACATGTAACTCTGCTCTGGGAAGAGACCACACCAGACCACTTTCCTGATTGATCAGCTCACCTTTATCGCTATCAAACCTGCAATGGCCCAATTGCATACCAACTGCCTCAATACTTCACATAATGGCTAAAGTGTATGCAGAAAATCTTATAAAATCTGTGATCCTGCTATCTTCACGCTTTAATTCCTTATTCTTTGTAATTAATAGTGGTCAAGATTGATGTAATTGCGATATTTGTCACATCATTTCATACAGTTAATTTCAATAAATACTCAGATAAATGTACGTAAATCCTATAAATGATCAGACTTCTGTCACAAAAGACGGCTTTTTTTTGTGGCTAGTTAGTCTTCAAAGTTCAAGTTTATTCACTCAATTGAACATTATTTTAAAAGCCGTTTTATCTGGCATAAATCACACCTTTAATCGCCCCATTGCTTATCGTTAGGTCATCAAGTTGCTGTCGATATTCCGACCAGCAAAAATATGACAACAAGCCTAAGCCATATGAAGTCATAGCGCTTAAACACAACAATAATGATGATATAAGGGTGATCAAAATGAGCATAAATCGACGTCAAGCATTAACAAAAATAATTGGATTAAGCACCGCCGCAGCCGGGGCAACCCTCTTAGGTACATCAGCATTTGCTGCTACAGATGCAGATGGAAACTACCGTTTAGCGTTAGGAGAAAAACTCAAATATGCACCGTTAGATGCCATGGCTACTGCCAAGCTAGCCTATGAAACTGGCGGCGGTTGTATGCACCAAGTCTTTCACGCCATTGTGACTATGCTCGCGGTATCTGCCAGTATTGATGCTGACAAGTTTGCGACTATCCCAACAGCATTAGCCGGCTACGGTTGGGCTGGCGTGGTAGGCCAAGGTACTCTTTGCGGTAACTTAAATGCAGCAGGCATGCTGATCAACATTCTTGATGATATTAATGGCCAAAACAACGCGATTATTGGGGCTTCATTCCGTTACTATGAAACCAACGATTTGCCTTTATCTTCAGCTGAGTTCATTGCAGGGATAGGCTCTACAGCCGAAAAATCATTAGAAGTGGGGGCAACATCTATTGCTAACAGCCCATTGTGCCATTCATCCATTAGTAATTGGTCTGCGGCATCAGGAAAGCCTTTCGCATTAAAAGGTGAACGCTGTAAACGCCTATCTGCCACTATGGCTTATTACATTGTCGATCTATTGAATCGAGCTCATGGCGGCGAGGATATTTCGGTATTAGCAGAAGCGAAACCATCGGCGACAACCCAAGCATGTCAATCATGCCATGGTGTCACCGAAACGATGGGCTCTGCTGCCAGTGTGAAAAGCGACATGGAATGCACGACCTGCCATACCGGACATTACAATTAAGGAGCGCATGATGAATGTCAAATATCTTAGCGCCATATTAGCCAGTTCATTGCTAATCTTTGGCTGTAATAGTGACAATGATGACGATGTAGCGGTTATTGATCCACCTGTGGTGGTTGTACCGCCAGTGGTGACACCGCCAGTAGTTGTTGTACCACCAGTTCTTGATGGCATTAGTATTGATGATGCAAGCAGCGTAGTTGTAACCCTGGATACATTTAATGCTACCACTGGCTCGCTATTATTCACGGTCGCCAATAATGAAGGCGAAGCCCTCATTGATGTAGCCAATTACGATATCGTCTATTTTGGCTTTCCTGATCCAGCATCGCTATCGATAAAACCTAAGGCTTGGAAACGTTGGCATGTCACTCAAAGCTATCAATGCGATGGTGCAGGGAGTGATAGTTGTAGCGGAACATTAGAAGCAACCGATACTGCTGGTAAATATACTTTTAATGTCAGTGACCTCGACTTACAAAGTAAAGCATCGGCCAATGCCGCAATGATTTATAAGGTTGCGATTCAAATTAAGGGCTCGCTGGCCAGTAATGCAATTGAATTGATAAGTGCAGATTAAGTCATCGTCATTTAGCCTCCCCCTAGCTAATGGCGAGAATTGCACCCTTGCAATTAGCTTCAGGCTATTTTGCCGCAGCACTTCACTGCGGCTCTTTTTATCATAAAAGAGTACGACTGAGACATGCGGAGTTTCGAGCCGAGTCATATTAATGTCAGACACAAAAAAAGGGGTTCAGCACTGCTGAAACCCTTTTTACTCATCACTGAGCGACTATATTTAACGAAGTTGCTGCATTAAGTAAGCGTAAACCATTGAGCTTAACTGAGCGGCTTGGGTATTGTCGGCCGCGCCAGCATGGCCGCCTTCAATATTTTCGTAGTACAACACATCTATGCCCATATCTTCCATTTTTGCGACCATTTTACGCGCATGTCCAGGATGAACCCGATCGTCGCGTGTTGAGGTGGTAAAAAACACTTTAGGGTATTTAACCCCTTGTTTTAAATTATGATATGGAGAATAGGTTTTAATGTATGCCCACTCTTCAGGAATATCAGGATTACCGTATTCGCCCATCCAACTAGCACCGGCCAGTAATTTGTTATAACGCTTCATGTCTAATAACGGCACTTGGCACACGACTGCGTTATATAGCTCAGGACGACGGGTAAAGGCAGCTCCCATTAACAAACCACCATTACTGCCACCTTGAATACCAAGATGTTTGCTTGAAGTAATCTTGCGAGCAATTAAGTCTTCGGCAATGGCTTCAAAATCTTCATACGCTTTATGACGATTTTGCTTCAATGCTGCTTGGTGCCAAGCAGGACCATATTCACCACCACCACGAATGTTAGCCAGTACATAAACACCGCCCTGCTCTAACCAGTTTTTACCAATAGTGGCCGAATAGGCTGGCAAACGCGACACTTCAAAACCGCCATAACCGTAAAGTAATGTAGGGTTACTGCTATCGAGTTTGATGTCTTTAGCCATCACCACAAAATAAGGTACATTAGTGCCGTCTTTTGACTTAACAAAGTACTGCTGGGTGACAAATTTATCAGCGTCAAATTGTTGCGGCATGGCTTTAATTTTATCGGCTTTTAAGCTCGCGCCATTTAAGCGATATAAACTAGCGGGTTCTAAAAAGCTGGTGTAATTAACAAAAAAGTCATCACTATCGCGTTCTACATCAAACACACTTAAGGTGCCATTGGCTTCAAATGGCACCGGCTTGCTTTGCCACTCACCTTTATCGTTTTGCATGTATCGGACGAGTTTACTTTTTACATCATCCAGCCAAGTCACAAAAATAGCATTCTGACTAAATGCTACTTGTGAAATTGAAGCGTGCGTAGTTGGCGATACCAGTTCACTAAACTCAGGTTTTTGCGCAATGAGCTTATCAACTGGCGTATAAACAATGGCACCTTGTTTGAACGTACCCTTTGAGGTGACTAAATCGCTTTTTAGCTCAATATATAGCTGACCTTTAAAGTAACCTTTCAAATCGGCATCTTCAGGAATAGGCAGCGACACTAACTGACTATCTTGATAGACATAATGTTTAGCGGTGTAGAAGGTTAAGCTTTCTGTGACGATATTGAGTGGGATTTTATCATCGAACATCACATAACCCGACACGGCTACTGACTTTTTATCCCCTCTAAAGACCAGTTTAGCGGCAGATAAAGGAGTGCCGCGCTTCCACAATTTAACCACACTTGGGTAGCCAGAGTCGGTCATGCTTTGCGCATCGCCAAAATCAGTACCAACAAACACAGTGTCTTTATCAATCCAGCTTAGCATCGACTTTGCTTCGGCCAACAAAAATGGCTTTTGAGCACTATCGACAAAGGCTTTCGTTGTTAAATCAAATTCGCGCACTTCAGCAGCGTCAGCACCACCACGAGATAATGAAACAAAACAGCGCTCGTTCTGTGGATATTGGCATTCAATACCTTTGAAAACCCAATTAACTTCCTCAGCTTTACCCAGGGCATCGATATCGAGCACGGTTTCCCACTTAGGTTCGGCTTTAGCATATTCTGCTAACGTAGTTCGCCGATAAATGCCACGCTCGTGGGTTTCATCTTTCCAAAAGTTATACAAATAATCGCCAATACGAGTTGCATAAGGAATGCGGGCTTTATCGTTTAAAATATCTAAGCTGTTGGCAACTAATTTATCAAAACCTGGATAAGCCTTAATATGGGTAGCAGATAAGCTATTTTGTTGCTTAACCCATTCCATTGGCTTAGCGCCTTCAACATCTTCTAACCAAATATATTTATCTTCTTCTGCATGAACAGGTATTGCCATAGTTATCGCACTCGCTATACATAAGGGTATGATTCGCTTAAGCATTAAAATTTCCTTTTTGTTATGTGCTCGTCGTTTTTTACCAACTGATCAATACTGTAATCCATGTAATACTCAATTAGCTAATTTCTGGCCACTCAGCGTCAGTTCAACGTGTTGTAGCGATATAACATAATGAAAGACATCATTATTAGCATCATTAATATCAGCAAATTACAGTAATAAAACCTCAAGATTTAGGCATTAACAAGTCCAAACCTTACAATATTTGCCTATATTGGAATTGAATAGATCCATTAGTGCAAGGATCTACTGCCAATTTAGCTAATGAAACAGGTATAATAATCTGCTAATCACAGAGAAACGAAGACCGATATCATGGCCAAAACTGCAGCAGCATTACATATATTAGTGAAACACCAAACCCAAGCTGAAGACATCATCAAGCAGCTCAATAAAGGCGCCAAGTTTGATGTGCTAGCAAAAAAACATTCTAGCTGCCCATCAGCCAAAAATGGTGGCAACTTAGGTGAGTTCAAAAAAGGTCAAATGGTGCCCCCGTTTGATAAAGTCTGTTTTAATGGCGAGCTAATAACACCGCACCTAGTCAAAACAAAGTTTGGTTGGCATGTGGTAAAAGTGCTATACAGAACATAATGTTAGCTGTGATAAGTATTCGCGTCACTCAACATGAGTGGGCTGAAAAACGGTCAATAAACAATGAGCTTGATATTCAGGCTCACTGCTAACACCATACTTATAACATTGCTTTCAAACCGATATGTAGCATTTACTTTCGCAGTTTGATCGACAGTTCGCCATCACGAATCTGAATATTATCCACACCATCGGCAAAGGTATTCCAAAAACCACGGTCGCCAAACTCACTCACTAAATTGACGTTTTTCATGTTACCCAACCATGCATTGGGAATAGGCACACCCATTAAGCTCACGCCAACTAAAGCAACTACTGGGCGACCATTGGTATCTAAATGAATGTCCAACCCAGTATTAACCCGTAAGATTTCTCCAGCCATCAGTGGAAAGTCCTTAGGAATTGAAATCAGCAAGGTTGCACTGGCCAAATTGTCTGAAAAATCTATCGCAACCCGCTGCGCAAAATCAGGATTACGGCCAATCATTGAATTTACTTCTTTTTCGCTAAAAGTCACCTGGCGGTCGGCATCAAATTCGCGATATGCCTGCGGGGTTAGCTCTGCGTTGTTATGACCACGATTACTTGGTTCGCGTGAATTAGGTGATTGGCTCACTTGGCGACTAGGTTCAACTTGCCAACCAAGCTGGGTCAGTTTTTGATCCAGCTTTTGCTCTTCTTGGGCATTTAACGTTACAGGCGTTAATGGCGACGGAAAAATATAAGTGCGAATAATAAAAAACGTTAATCCAATTGTGACCAGCATAGTCACTAAAATAATTAACAGTAGTTTGATGCCAGATGCGCCATATTGTCGCTGGCGGGGTACAGATAAATGCATAAGTGAAGTTAGCATTGACCCGCCTTTTTTACTTTATATTTGTCGAACATAGTAATGATATCTCTGGTTAGGGCCGTTGAACTTTCAAAATGAAGTTGGCAGCCGCTTGTGGCAATTTTATACAAATGGAGCTTTTGACATCTAGTATATCTACATGAGTAAGCAATAAAACAGTAGCAAGGAACCACAAACACAGTACTAAGGTTGAACTGAACATTACAACCAGTAGCCGCGTATAGAAATAGCATTACACTTCAAATAGCATGGTTTATCAATCTTAGTATTGCTCAAGAAACCGAGTTACAAATTAGGTCAATTGTAATAAAGTTGTCAATTGTAAGATTAAACATTAACCACGATATTTGAGTATATAAAGGATTATTATGCAGTTACTCTCAAGCAACACTCTCGCCCCATTCATTATCAGCGCCAGCCTGTTACTAACAGCCTGTGGCGGTGGCGGCTCATCAAGCGGCGATAACAATAGCAATACTGGCTCAACTTCACCTCAATGGGTTGCTGGTCAATTTGCTAACTACTCGACATTAGCCAATCAGTGCAGTGTCCCCTTGACACAAAAATTGTGGTTGCGGTCGTGGAGCGATGACACTTACCTTTGGTATGACGAAATTATTGATCGCGATCCGGCACCATATAGCGTTGCCGAATATTTTGAACTACTTAAAACCGACGAATTGTCAGACACGGGCAACCTCAAAGATAACTTCCACTTTTCTATGCCGACAGCAGAATGGGAATTACTCAATGGATCTGGGGCCTCTGTGGGTTATGGCATGACGCTTAATTTACGTAATGCATCTGCAGGTGTGTCACGACAAGTGACTGTGGCCTTCAACGAGCCAAACACGCCGGCAAGCAATGCAGGTATTAGCCGTGGGGCCATTATTGTATCGGTGGACGGTGTTAGCGTAGCAAATGCCAATGATAGCGACAGTATCGATACTTTAAATGCAGGTTTATTTCCCGATGCCACTGGTAAACAAACGGTGTTTACCGTGCGAGATTTAAATGCCCAAACCGACCGCACAGTGACATTATCGGCAGGCACAATCGTATCAACGCCAGTGCAAAATACTAAAACCATTCAAACGACTAATGGCAAAGTGGGTTATCTACAATTTAACTCTCACATCGCGACGGCCGAAAAAGGCTTATACGATGCCATGACGTTACTGAGCAACGCACAAGTAGACGACTTAGTATTGGATATTCGCTATAACGGCGGTGGATTATTAGCACTTGCCAGCCAACTGGGCTACATGATTGCGGGTGATAACGCCACAACTAACCGGATGTTTGAACAAACTAGCTTTAACAACAAGTACCCCAACATTAACCCAGTAACGCGTGAAGCACTCTCGCCGATGCCGTTTATTTCAGAATCAATCGGCTTTAACACTTCATTACTGCGCAGTGGATTATCGCTGCCCACGCTAAACCTTAAGCGAGTATTTGTATTAACAACCCCTGGCACCTGTTCTGCCAGCGAAGCCTTAATGAATGCCCTTCGCGGCATTAATATTGAGGTAATTCAATTGGGTGATACAACCTGCGGTAAGCCTTATGGCTTTTACCCAACCAGTAACTGTGCCACAACCTACTTTACCATTCAGTTTAAAGGGGTTAATGACAAAGGCTTTGGTGAATATTCTGACGGATTTATACCATCAGCCAATCCTACCCTAGACAGTGAAGTGCCAGGTTGTGTTCTAGAAGATGATCTTGGACATGCTTTGGGTGATACCAACGAGAGACTTCTCAGTGCAGCGTTGTTTTATCGCAATAATAACCGCTGCCCAGCGACGGCTTCAGCTTTAGCGCGCGCACCAGCACGAGAACCCTTTGTCGATCCAGGCTTTATGTTGCAAGACACGCGCAACCAAAATGTACTGAAAAACAACCGTATTCTCACGCCATTGGCTTTGGAGCAATAATGCAAAAGCAATTCATTGGTATTCTGGCAGTATTGGCAGTGAGCGGCTGTGGGGCGACAGCAAAAGAGGCGCCATTGCCGTTACAAGCGGCAATGCTGATAAACCCTAGCAGCCAAACCCACGCTGAATTACAACAAGCGATAGCAAGCTTACTGGACGCCAGCAATGTATTAATCGCCGATAAGGCTTTTACTCAATACAGCCAAGAAGTGATTGAGCGTGCTCAGCATAAAGACGCTAATGGCTTATTGATCATGGGGCGCAGCACTGAAATTCCGGACGCAGTGCAACTGTTAAAACAAGGCGATAATTGCCTATTACGTCATGTACAAACCGGCAAGACGGTGACATTATCGCAAGTACGTTGTCAGGTCGAGAAACCATAGCAGGTTGCTTATTGTACAAAGTTGATGGCTAATACCATTGATTAAAACTAACTAAAAAAGCCAGAACACATATGTAGATGTGTTCTGGCTTTTTTTTGGGGCTATCGACTCTAGCTAATAACATGCAGCCTATCGATCATGCCGCAGTTAACTCATCAAGCTGTAAAGCCAATACCCGCCTTTTATCATGATGGCTAAGCTAGCCCCCATCATAAATAGATAACTAAATATAAAAGTCACCGAACCACTTGAAGGACCGGTATCATCCAAGCGAATAATGGCGACACTCATATAAAATAAGATAAAAAAGTTTATCACTATGCTCAAGATAAAATAGTCACCCACCATAGGTAACACGCCACCAACAACACTGCTGATAAGCAACAACAAACTACTGAGATTATCCTTTGTGAAATATTTTTTCTCTATAATACGGACAAAAAACACGCCCAGCATAATCAAGAAGTAATACAGTGAACTGGTTAATGCTGAATAACCCCCTTGCGTGATATCAGTCAGCGCTATTGTATCGTCAACCTCGGTACTGCTTGAGTCGGGAAAAAAACCTGCAATCCAATGACCTATACCAAATATAATCAACCAAGCAAGCATAAATGAAACCAGCCCGCCGTAATCAATCGGATGACTGGCTTTACGATCCATTATCATTGCCAATAACAAACCGAGCAATGCCACGCCGACCAGTAAACTGAGTGCATACCAATATTGGTCTAAATAAAAGAAGGCAAAACTAGGAGAAATTACCAAAAAAGATTGATTAAACTCATTATCTTTGGTGGTTACGCCAGTATTTTTATAAAAGGCATAATATACAACAAGGGGTTGGAGCAGCACTAACACAGTGCAGAGAGTTTCAATATCCATATCAACGTCCGTAACAAATCCATATAAAAAGTAGTCTTAAATCAGCAAAGCAACACGCTAAAACGGGAACAGTATAAACACCGGAGTAGTAAACTCAATCATTTATCCAATGGTGTAACGTATAAACGACACTCAGTTCAATCTTGCTAAGAGACTAACCAAAGTCAAAACCTGCTGAATCATTTTGTCAGTACGATTGTGCAATCGCTATCTTGCCCTCTACAGACTAAATCATGATAAAATCACAACTTACTCAATTAACATTTACAAGGTAACGCAATGAATCCTATTATTGCCATCTTCAAAGAACACAATATCAGTGACGTACAAATTAATGAGCTGTTCCAGACGTTAACTGAAAACCCATTTGCAGCAATGGCAACTATTGGTCAATTAGGCATTCCTGCGGAAAAGCTACAACAGCTAATGGGCATGGTGATGCAAAACCCTGCTTTAATCAAAGAAGCAGTTGTAGAACTTGGCTTAGATTTTTCTAAAGTTGAAGCGGCAAAAGCACAGCTACAACCATAAGCGCTAAGCTATTACAAAACGCATAAACAACCACGGCCAGCACCTTAAGATGCTGGCCGTTTTTTGCTTTAGTGGTCAATGCAATACTGAGCGAACACAAGCCTATTGAGCCATAATATAAACCCACGCAGAAAACATCAGCATTAAACAACCTGACTTTTATCTCTTGATATCAAATAACTCACGCCTACGTTGAAACCACAATACCTCCGCTTGCACTAAATCATAATCAATTGATTTAAAATAAGAATATTATCAGAAGAATTTTTAAAAAAATTCTAACTATAGTCATAACTCATGCTTATAGTCGTTTGGGCATCAAAGGCTTAAAGGTCGAATTGACCTTAAGGTTATGTGAACTATTTATATAAAGGAATAGAATATGAAATGTTATCAAAGGAATATTAACACCCTCTTAAGTGCAGCGCTGTTGTGCGTATCAGGGATAAATAGTGCCCGAGCAGAGGCAAACGAAACAACTATTAATAAAACCGTAGCGAGTATCAATTCATTTAATTGTAGCGCCGACTCGAGCTGGTTTACCCACCCAAGTTTACCCACCGAGGTTAAACAAAGTAATGGCCCCGGCGACAGTTCATTTTGTGATTTTTATCAATTCTCTTGGCAATCTTTTGCATACTTAATGGCTAGCTCAAAAACCAATCCTCAGGTACTTAACTTTCAGGATTCGACTCAGTTCAACGAACTAGAAGTTAATGCCGATGGCAGCCCAGCCAACTCTTGCGATGATAAACATGATTCGCATGTGTTATTTATCCGCACAGCCAAGCCCCAAGAAAACGGCACTACATTTACCATTCCAGAGCGTATCGGCCAAGCTGGGGGCGGTGCCACTATTTACGACCAAAATAACAATGTGGTGTATTACGACGTTCAGTTCAGTAAAAATATGTGTGATGTGAAAAAAATTCAGCAACAACAAAACTTTCCTGGCGGAACCACTGAGCTAAAAACCGCATGGAAAGTATTAGGTGCCAACGATGATCCAAGTCAATTTATCACAATGGATGCCAACATTACCCCGGATCTAAAAAGTACTAGCACGACTAAGTTGGGGATGATCGGTTTTCACCTTGCCGTTGCTACCCCAAATCATCCTGAGTTTATTTGGGCTACGTTTGAGCATAAAATAAACGCACCAGACTGCACTTCGCCAGAAACTAATACCGCTTGGTCCTTTGCCAGTAAAGCCTGTACTGCTGACTTAAAAGACCAAAACGCTTTAGGTATAGTCCAGTGTCGTTTTAATAATCCGGCACCCAGTCAGTCCCTCACAGGCTCGGCTTCAGAGATCTGTCGCGAATATGCTTACGGCTCAGCCAAAGGGGATCTCAAATACGATGAAAATACTCAAAGCATTCAAACGCTAAATGCCAATGTTCAGCCCTATCTAACTGATAATTTTAAAGTATTATCGAACTACTTTAATGTGGGTGCATTATGGGTAAGTAACACAAGCAAGGGATCAGAGATTAGTAATCAGCGAGGTTCGTTACGCTTGGCCAATACGGTGGCAGAAACTGAATATCAATCTGTCGATCTTAATGCTGATTTTGTATCGAATTGTTTTGGTTGCCACAATTACACAGGTACCAGCAACAGTGGTAGCAATACAACATCGAATAGTTTAAGCCATATTTTTGATGATATTGCTATCGGTTCGAATCAGTGTTTGGATATACAGGCAGCAAATACGATTAATAGTCAGCCACAAGCTAAAACAGAATGCCCTAAGACTTGTACTAATTCATCCTCAAAGCTGAAATGGAACGGTCAATGGACAAACCAAAGTGCCAGTACAGGTGAACAATTACCTCAAACCGTTTGTGGTTGCTGCGGGGCATAATGCTATAAAACATAGCTGCAATTGATGATGCTGATAGGGTTAATAATCACTATGACTCAGCAATACAACAATTGCGGTAAAACTTACTTTGGCATTTTTACAAAACGCATAAACAAAAACGGCCAGTATCTTAAGATGCTGGCCGTGATTAAATTATCTGATCACAGCCGCTATTAATTGCCTTCAAAGCCAGCTAACCAAGTTTTGAGTAATTGGTTGAGCTCGGGCAGTTCAGAATCTGAAAGGTTTGCTACTAACTGATGTTGAATACGCACATGCTGTTCTATTGCCTCATCAATAACTGCAAGGCCTTTTTTAGTCAAAGCTACGGATACGCTACGCCTGTCTTCAGTGCTGTGTACACGTGCAATTAAATCTTTAGATTCTAGTTTATCTAAGCGATTTGTCATCGCGCCAGAGGTTAACATCATAGATGACAAAAGCACTGAAGGGGTTAAGGTATAAGGCAGGCCTGCACGTCGTAATGTAGCCAGTACATCAAATTCCCCCATGGTCAGGCCAAACAATTTATGACAAGTAGATATTTCAGCTTCAATGTGTTTTTGTAAACGCAAAAAACGCCCAAGTATTGCCATTGGTGCAGTATCTAAATGCGGCTTCTGTTCACCCCACTGCGCCACAACTCTATCGATATCCTCCATTTAACACCCTTAATCTTAACGATTGATCACTTATAAAATACTTAACATAAAGATACTTCATAAAAAGATACTTTACAAAGATAACTTAGCAGTCCAGAATCAACACTTATCTTTATATGAAGATATTTAATACTAAGGTAGTTTATGAATATTTTACTCGCCATGATCCCAGCCTTTTTTTGGGGTACCACTTATGCGATGACCCAGCTCACTTTACCTGACTGGCCAGCGTTATTACTCGGTGCTCTGCGTGCATTGCCTGCTGGACTCATTTTATTGGCAATCAAACCGACTAAGCCCCAACAAGCCGACTGGTCTATTTTGATAAAACTCGGTGCGATTAATATTGCGGTGTTTTTCAGTTTGATATTTATTATGGCACTAACACTTCCGTCGGCCATCTCTGGTATAGGGATGATTTCAGTGCCCGTTTTCGCGATGCTATTTCATTGGGTAAGCAGTAAAAAACGCCCTAATCTGCCGCAAGCCTTTTGTGGCGCGATCTTAATTGCTCTAGCGTGGATGCTATTTGACCCCAGCACTATTAGTTTAAATCCTATTGGGTTAATGGCGATGCTGGCGGCTATTAGCTGTATTATTATCGGCAGCACGATCACTAAAGCACTGGGATCACGCATTCATTGGTGGACCATACTCACCTGGCAGCTCATTATCGGCGGAGCATTATTATTGGTTGCCGCAGGCATTCAGGCACTATTTTCACCTGAACAATACCTCAATGTGATCAAGCAATTTAGTCTGACTAATGGCTTCGGCATTAGCTGGATAATATTACTCAACACTGTACTCGGTTACAGTATGTATGTGTGGTTATTGCAACGTATGTCGGTTGTCGACTTCACTTTTGGCGGCATAGCCAACCCAATAGCAGGTATTGCCTGTGGTTTTGTGTTAATGGGTGAATCATACACACCACATCAATATTTATTGATGTGTGGCATGATTTTAGCCTCTATTGCGCCAACCTTGATTCAGTTGCTACGCCAAAAAATTACCGCATCAAATGCAAATAAACAATTGATTATTGAGCAGAGTAATAGCGAATTAAATCATCTGAGTAAAACAAAAATGCCCAAAAGCTAGTGTAAAAAAGCAAGTCAATACATGGCTTAGACAGTGGCTTCTGGGCGCAGCTATTAAAGGATACAAACGCTACATTAGTGGATGTATCCTCAATAGCCGATAACGAGTACTTTACTAAATAACAGGGACTTTATAAGGCATATCACCTAAGTAGTCTTTCTTACCCACTTCAACACCGTTGTGGCGCAATATTGCGTAGGCCGTAGTCACATGAAAATAGAGATTAGGAATGGCATGTTCAATAGCAAATTCATAGCCTGTTAGATATTTACCTGCCCAGCGAGGTTGTGACACATGGATAGTGGCAGCGTGAGCGAAGTCAGCTTCGCTAAAACCATTAATATACTCAATGACTGAAGCAATGCGTTGACGCAACTCCTCAAGTGTCGTTTCAGTATCATCATGCTTAGGCATAGTCTCTAAATTACCGGTTAATCTGGCAACACCAACTTTAGCCGTGTCACAGGCTATCTGAATCTGGCGAGTAAGATTAAATTGATCTGCCGCTAAGCGAGAGTTCAGCAATACTGCCATATCGACCTTTTTAAAGGCGGCAAATACCTCGGCCTTATCAAGAATATTATTTAAGTTATTCAGCATTTTGCTGAATTGCACTACAGTCAAATCGTACAGCATGGCAAAGTCCTCAATTGAGAGCTGCAAACTTAGCAGCGCTTAGATAATTAGTGATAACCGATGAGATTACAACCCAGTCGAAGATATTTAGGCCTCATTAGCCTCATTTAACGCTAACCAGAGACTTTTATGAGCAAAACTCTAACGATACAAACTCAATAAAGCATTTAGCAAATCATCACGGCCATCATATTGTTGATATATATCAGGTCATATTTTATCAAGATGTCGCTTACTGGCCTCAAATATGACAGTAAAGAGGCTGATATAATTGATATCTCGATCGATTTACACACTACCTTTTGCGCGATTAAAGCAAGGCTCTTAACTGGTTGAGTGCATCAACAGAGAAGCCTTGGTCATAAAAGTAAATCACTTTACCTTGGCCATCTAATAGCACCACTCGCGCATTGTTTGGTTTTTCATTACCGGTAAATGCTTGTACTTTTTCACCATCTTTATAGACAGTAACAACGCCTTTCCAAAGTGGCTTAGGGATGCCTGCACGCATACCACTGTCTATAAAGGTGCTGAACATTCTAGGAAACAATCCCTGTATGGTTGGCACTTCAAATACCGATACTTGCGTTTCGGTCATGTCTAAGCCAATTAACCAGCGATCAATATCAAACTGTGAATCTTGTTTATAACCGATCAGTAATAGCGCAGTTTCACCTTTTAAATCATCAGGCAAGGCCATAGATTGCCCTTCAAGATTTTGGCCTGACACCGATGGAAAAGTTTGCCCAGTAATGGCCTGATTTGGATAACTCGTGCTGCAAGCGCTGAGCAGTAATAAGCTTGCAATAATCATTAAATAACGCATTTTAAGTCCTTTTGGATAAGTATTAGATCCTGTTATACGTAACAATCTAAAAAAAGATTAGTGCTTTTACACACAATCATTTGGGCTAAAAAGTTAATAGATAACTCAGTGCTAGCTATTTTCTATAGCCCATTCTTCTATCGCTTCTTTTGCAGCCCGAAAGGCTTCAATTCCCGCTGGCATGCCGCAATAGACTGTTGAATGCAGTAATACCTCCTGAATTTCAGCAATGGAACACCCATTACGTAATGCCCCTCTAACATGACCTTTTAATTCAGTTGGAGCTTTTAAAGCCGCCAGTGTGGCAATAGTGATAAGACTGCGAGTTTGCTTAGAAATAGCATCACGAACCCAGACTTCTCCCCAACAATTTGCGGTCACTAAGTCTTGCAGTGGCTTGGTAAAATCAGTGACATTGCTGAGCGCTTTATCGACATAAGCATCCCCCATCACCTTGCGACGTACCTCAAGTCCTTTTTGGTATTGCTCATCATTCATCAGTAGCCCCCTCTATTGTTGCGTTGGTCAATTCATTAAAAATAATCCCGTCTATATACACGTTAAACTTAATCTTAAATAACACCACGTTTTTGTTGTAGCAAGTTGATACATTGCCCAAGTCGATATCAATTCATTTTTCCCTGAGTAGGTAAACATATCGACTATGTTTTATCGACCGTTCAGAAAGCCCAATCAAATAACTGGCTAAAACACTGTGATTGTAGGTATTATGTTACTGATTTAAAAGCATGATTCTAAAGTATGAATTTTATTAACTGAATGACCATCAAGGAAAGAATCGCCATGGAAAGAGGCATTATACCAATCCTTATTGAAGTGTGATCTATTTTAGGCGGCGTCAAAGTGCCAAGTACAATTCAAATGACTGCTGGTGTAGCAAGCTACATTTAAGGCATTTGAGGTAGTAATTGGTGTTATGACACCGCCCCGAAGGGCGAATTTATTAGGGCACTCTTCTTTGTTAGTCATTTTTGACGTGGAGCAACCATGCCTTCAAATGACTGTCTCGAATAGCACACTAATAATTTTCGCTAAAAGAGCAAACTTCAATGCGGATTGGTATCGGTTCGTTGGAATACCGAAAAAGGCTTTGGTTTTATCAAGCCAGAAACCGGTGATAATCAAGATGTCTTTATTCACATTTCAACCTTAAAACACATGACCAGAAAGCCCATTGTTGGCGATGAGATCCTATTTCATCGTGAGAACCAGCCCGACGGTAAAGTCAAAACCGTAAAAGCCAGTATAGAAGGCGTCGCAGTGGCGTCCAACAGCATTCGTCCAGCGTCTCACACCAGTCAACATCATCGAAAAAGCCCATCTCATCATGACGACAACTACCGCTCAAGCCCAGTACTTGGCCGCGTAATCATGCTTATTATCCTGCTTGGGGTTGGTATTTTCGGTTATAAACAATATCAAAAAATGACCGCTACGCCAGTGCTGACCAATGAAGATGTTGAGCAGATGCTGTGGACACCAACCGTATCAAAACCAAGTTCAATCAATCTACAACCACAGTTCAGATGCGAAGCTGGTAAAACCCACTGCAGCCAAATGCGATCATGTGCTGAAGCAACCTTTTATATCCGTAACTGCCCAGGTACACAAATGGACGGAAATAACGATGGAGTTCCATGTGAAAGGCAGTTCTGTAATTAAACATGAGGTGATGCAGTCATAGAAAGCAGGTTCTGGCTAACAGCCACTTATTCTAAGTTCTAAGTTCTAGGTAAGAGTCTTTAGATTTGAGGTCTAAAGTCTAAGGTCTAAGGCTTGAGATTCTAGCTAGCCTTTAGCTATGAAGAACAGCTGGCTATCGCTGTTTTGTTGCCTGCTTGCGATACTGGCTTGGGGTAATGTTTTTGCAGCGCTTAAAGCTGTGGCTAAAATTAGCCCCATCACTAAAACCAAGTCGCTCAGCAATTTCATCAAGTTGCATCGGCTTTAGCAGCAGTTCCTCAGCGATGCCAAAACGCACATCATCACGTACTTGGCGCCAACTGGTTTGTTCTAGTTTGAGTTGACGATGTAAAGTGCGAGTCGTACGGGCTAAATGCTGGGCGATGTCTTCCATTGATGCTGTTAAGCCTAAGTGCACTAAGGTGTCTTTGACCAACTTGGCGACAGGTTTCCAGTTTTGTTTTTGTTGCAGTAACTGGCTGCATTGCGCTTCACATAATCTGGCGGTGGCTTCATTGGCTTTTACCAAGGGCAAATCCAATAGCGGGGCTAGTCCAGAAAAGCCATTATAATTGGCATTAAATTGGATCTCAGCTCCGAGTTTTTGCTTTATATCTTCTAGGCACAAGCCTACAGGCTGAGGCGACATAAACTGCAATTTTATCGGTAAGCCGTTACGTTCAAATACTTCTCGTTGGATCATCGCCGCGCCCAACATGTCTCTGACTAATACGAGCTCACCTAACTTACCTGCAATGTCGCACGAGAACCTTAAGGATAAATCGTCGCTAAGCTCAGTTAATGTTATCTGAGAAAAAACATAGGTTAAATCTAGATACCGCAAGCCAAATTCAATCGCCTTTCTCGCAGTACTGCTGGCCAACAGGGCATACCCCATAATGCCATAACTGGTCAGGTGATAACGGCAGCCTAATTCCATTCCTACTTTAACTGGGCATTCAGTAGTAAGCATTAGGTTATTTAACACCTGTAACTCTTGCTTCTCTTCAATCAGCCGCTCATGGTCAGCTAATTGAGCACTGGTTAAACCCGACCCTTGCAGTAAAACATTCTCATCAATACCCAGCTCAATGCCATGGGCAACGATAATCTGCACACTGGTAATACTGCGAAATGTCATAAGTGATGGCCGTAATGTCTTAAAATCACAAATATACGTCTATTTAGACGCTAGATCAATCAAGCCCAATTTCCTATGCTGGACAGATAACATCATTGGTTAACAATCTTTGAATGATCGTGTAGCGAAATGGCTATTCAAAGTCATAATTAAAAATAACAATCATTGAGGTCCGCATGACCCAAGTTAAACGAAACCCTGCGGTGGTGATCATTGGTGCAGGTATGACGGGCATTTTAATGGCCATCAAACTGCGTCAAGCTGGTATTACTGACATTGTAGTGCTAGAGAAAAAAGGCTCTGTGGGCGGAACGTGGCGCGAAAATACCTATCCAGGTGCGGCCTGTGATGTACCCGCTCACATGTATACCTATTCATTTGAACCCAATCCCAATTGGAGCCGATTTTTCGCCCATGGACCAGAGATTAAACAATATTTTGAGCATGTGGCAGATAAGTATGAGGTTAAACGAGACATACGCTTTAACGAAGCGGTTACCGATGCACACTATGACAATGGCAAATGGACAGTAAAAACCAGCCAACAGCAAACCTATATCGCCGATTTTATTGTGTGTGCCACAGGCATTTTGCACCATCCGCAATTTCCAGACATTCCTGGATTAGCTGATTTTAAAGGCACCACATTTCATACCGCCCAATGGAACCACGACGTCGATATATCTGCCTCAACTCGGGTTGGGGTAATCGGTACTGGGTCAACCGCGGCACAAGCCATTCCTGAATTGATTAATACTGGTGCTAAGGTCTCGGTTTTTCAGCGCACACCACAATGGTTAATGCACTTACCCGATTTTACCTTTTCAAAAACCAGCCGCAAACTGATGGCTCGCTTTCCCATCATTACCAAAATCCACCGCAATACTGGTAAGTTTTTTCTAGAACATTTTTTTACCAAAGCGGTAACTGGACACTTTATCCAAAAACATGTGTTAAATTTTTTGTGTAAAGCCAACTTAAGATTAAGCATTCAAGACAAAACTTTACGCGAAAAGCTGCGACCTCATTATCAAGTAGGCTGCAAACGGGTCATTATCAACACCACTTTTTATAAAGCCATTCAAAAACCCAATGCTGAGTTAATAACAGAGGCCATTGAGCGCATAACTGCAACAGGCATTATCACTAAAGACGGTACACACCATGACCTCGATGTATTGGTACTGTCGACAGGGTTTAATGCATTTAATTTTATGCGCCCAATGAATCTAATTGGCCGCAACAATTTGCACATTGATAAGGCGTGGGCTCATAAAATTAAAGCATATCGGTCAATGTTACTCAGCGATTACCCTAACTTCTTTTTAATGCTCGGCCCCAACACACCTATTGGTAACTTTTCGGTTATCGCCATGAGCGAGGTTCAAACTGACTACGTGATTAAATTGATCGATAAATGGCGTGAGCATCAATTTGATGAGTTTGAAGCCAAACAACAAGCCATTGACGATTTTAATGCCTACGTAAAAGAAGGGTTAAAGGGCACTAGCTGGGTTGGAGGATGCCAAAGCTGGTATTTAGATGCCGATGGCGACCCCATTTTATGGCCCTACACTTGGCAGCGCTGGGTTGATGAAATGAAACAGCCGCAGATGGAACACCTTAATACCCGTTCATTTTAGTTGGCTTAGCCACCTTTTCACTTGTACTGATTCACTCGCACTAAAAATAACCAGGTTTTATCATGAATAACAACACGATATTTATTACCGGCGCGGCTTCTGGGATTGGCTTAGCCGCTGCTCGGCACTTTCATAAAAAGGGCTATTGGGTCGGTATGGCCGACATCAATTTAGCGCAATTAACACAAGCCACCGAAATATGGGATAGAACTCGAATACGCTTGTTTCAGCTGGATGTCACTGATGTGTCACAAGTACAACACGCTATGGCTAAATTTTGTGCGGAACATAATCATTGCTTGGCTGTATTACTTAACAATGCCGGCATATTGGAAATTGGTCCATTTGAAGACATCTCTATAGAACATCATCAGCGTACATTAAGTGTCAATGTCATCGGGGTCATGAATCTGTGTCATGCTGCATGGCCATATCTAAAAAATACTGGCACGAGTACTATTATCAATATGTCATCAGCCAGTAGCGATTATGGCGTACCAGAATTAGCCAGCTATTCGGCGAGTAAGTTTGCCGTAAAAACGCTTACCGAGGCGCTGGAACTTGAGTGGCAAAAGTACGGCATAAGAGTATGTGATGTCATGCCGCCTTTTGTGGCAACCAATATGCTTAAGGCACAGAAACACACCGCCAAAGTCATGCAACGACTCGGTGTGAACATTACTGCTGAACACGTAGTCGCTGTGATTGATAAACAAGTGAAACACCCTAAAACCCATAGAACGGTCAGTGTTTTTTATGGCCTATTGCATCGATTAAGTAACGTATCACCTACGTTTATCAATCGCTTGGTGATGAAGTGGTTAAGTCGATAAACATGTGGTTCTAATCAGTTCACAATAATAAAAAGGCCATAGAAATGGATAACCTTAATCAACCAACATCATCACTAAACGAACCGCTACCAGGCAAACCACTGCAAGCATCCCAGCTTGAAGCTAAACAATTAATGGTCGCCAAGTGGTTATCATTAGCGCCGTTATACAAATTGCCAGTAACATTATTCAGGTATGTATTTCTAGCGATGGATCGAGTACTTGGGCTGACTAAAATTGAAATGGATAAGATTGTCGAGTTAGTCATTCCAGTGAGCACGAATCATCGCGGCGATGCCACAGACACAGCTGATAACCTGCACATCAATAACACCATCAAGCTACGCATTTACTATCCTAGTGCCAACAAGTCTCAAAAAACCTTAGTGTACTTTCATGGTGGCGGCGGCGTTATTGGCAGTATTAACACCCACGATCACTTTTGCCGCTATCTGGCTAAACACGGCAAGATGAACATCATATCTGTTGGCTATCGACTGGCCCCAGAACATAAATTTCCAATCCCGATTTGTGATGCCATCGAGGCGTGGAACTATATCAATGACAATCATCAACAACTGAATATCAATCCACAATATATCGGTGTGGGTGGTGATAGCGCAGGCGGATATCTGGCTTGTATTATCGGCTTAAATTCATTGCAAACGTCACTACCAGTACAGGCCAAAGTAACTCCTGCATTTCAGTTTTTGATCTACCCAATGGTCGACTTGCAAGGTTTGACCGAGTCTTATCGCCGTTTCAATAAGCAGTTAATACTCACCCGCGATTTAATGGATTATTTCAGGCTGCATTATTTGAATTCTCTCGACGAAGTCACCCTGCCATTAGTGAGCCCACTACAGGCAAAAGACATCAGCGAATCGCCAAAAAGCTACATATTAACCCTAGGTTACGATCCATTAAGAGACGACGGCATTGCATATGCCCAGCGCCTAAAAGCGGCAGGCATCAATACACAACACCAGCATTATGACGATTGCATGCATGGCTTTATTTCAATCACAAAACTCAGTGCGCGCGCTAAACAAGCGACTCATGATATCGCGATGGCCTTAAACAGCTTTAATGATTGAACGTTACAGGTAACAGATAGCTGAACCGCCTCTAGAAGCCACCAACAGATGATAAAGTTTACTCAGACGCCATGTATTACAGGCTAACAAGCCAACTTATGCTAAAATGCGCCGATCAGCTTTATGAATGTGCATCTCATTTATTTGACTGAGCGTAGTGAAGCCTACCGTGATTAACTAATGAGGATACACCAATGAGTAAGTTAAATGCCGAAGAGCGCAAAGCTCGAGATAACGATCGTTTTTCAAAACGAGTGGATGAACGCAGAGTAAAAGGCGAAGATGTCGTTGCGTATGCACTTGCCAATGAAAAAGCGTTTAAGTTTCTAACCAAAGATGAGAAACACAGCCTTAAACAAAGACAAGCGGCACTAGTAGAAGAAGTCAGCATTAAAAAACAGCAACAAACCGAGCTTAAAAACCAGCAAGAATTAGACAAGGTTCAAGCAGAATTTACTGATACCGCACAGTAATCCCTCATCAACAGCCATTGTTACTGATGATGGCTGGCCATATTCAAATACCTATTTTTATACACTTAAGCCAATATAAATAGGTACTTAAAACTGGTGAAAATTCACTGGCATGCGGCAAAATTAAATGAGAACACTCACATTTTAAAAGCCCATGTATAAAAGTTTTACTCTCAACCGCTTATTTATTGTCTAAAAATCTGCATTCCGGCTCACCAGCAATAGCGAATGACCGCTAAAAACCTTAGCTACTCAATCTCACGTTTCGTACACACAAACAAGGCGTTGCCTGAAGCTAAATCCCACGGGATGATTTTGTCGTAATCGTGTTCAAATATTTGCACATCGAAGTACGGGCTTAACAAGGCTTCGAGTTCAGTAAAACTGGTGGCGACCATCGCATGGGAATCTTGCCATTGCTGAGTCTTATCAGCATCAGTTTTGGCAATGCTGACATTAAGCGACTGCATTTCACCCTCCCCCTGATAATGCCAGCCAGATTCAAACACAAACTGGCTGCCCGCAAACTCGGCGCTGTGGCGCACTGACGCCTTGTTATTGATTTTATGTTTATCAACTGTGTTGAAACAAAACAGGCCACCAGTATTTAATGCTTTATACACACTCGCAATGCAGGCTTTAAGCGCCTCGGTACCTGGAGAGTAATGAATCGAGTACAAGAAACAGGTGATCAAATCGAGTTTTTGGTCAACATAAAACTCAGTCATATTTTGCAAACTAAACTGCGCTTCAGGACAACGACGCATAGCAATATCGAGCATAGGTTGATTGATATCCAGACCACTGCTTTGAAACCCTAAATCGATGAAATGCCTCACGTGCGGCCCAGTGCCACAGGCTAAATCTAAATGTTGTTTACCGCTGTTACCCAAAAACTGATGCAAGCGCACTATGCTATTGCTTTGCTGCTGATAGTTAATGTCACAGCACATTAAATCGTAATAACCGGACAAATCGGTATAAAGGGCATTGGTAGACATATAAAGGGATCGGCGACATAGGCAAATTTAGGGTGGCGCATCATATATCAAATCGCACGATTGAGAAATAAGGAATCGCTGAACCTAGAAGCAAGCTTATACACAGTCACTTTGTTCGACTGGATTAAATACATACTTTGTAAGGATGGTTTAACAACACCTAGGTTGTTAAAATGTTTAATTTTATACGGAAGTTTTGAATTATATGGAGATAGATGATCATAAATAAAAGTGTACACCTTAAACAGTTTGATAATGACGAGCTTCTTTTTGATGAAAATGAAACCGTCATTATTCTAAAGTTTATATTTATGAATCAACATGAATTGATCGATGAATTGATTATTACCGATGCTGTGCGTGGTTTTGCTCAAGGATTGTTACTGGAAGCTGTAGACTCCTCATATGCAATGGGGTTTCTTGATGCTTTATTTGGGTCATTGATGAATCCTACCGCTGGAGTCAAAAAAGTGATTATTAAGTTTGGAAGAAAGTCACTCAAACATTGGTTTAGCCATGCATCAACTAACGACTTAATGCGTATTCAAATTTACGACATAGTACGTAATCAGCTATCAATTAGTTTTTTGAGCGTATTAAAAATGCATGCTAACGGCGTCGCGAAGACGGATACTCCCCACTTTGGAATACTGGCTCTTCATAGTAATAATAAGATTGTATGGGGTTAAAAATGAAGGCTAAAACTTTATTCATTGGTATTGTGACACTTACTGTAGTTTATGCCATTGGTGCTAGTTACACATTATCGAACAGGAAGATTGAAGATGTCATTCTGTGTGGTGCCGGTGAAGATGGTCTGTATATTCCTCATGCAGTTTGTCATACTTTTTTAATGAATTTTAGACTAATGAATTCTGACATCAAAGAGTTGGAATCGAGAGGAGGCATCGCAACCCTATTTGGGATTAGGAATGAAGATAAAAAGTACCTCTACTTAGACAGTTTTATTGAAAATGGGGCTTCGGTGAACGCACCGAGTACGATTAGTCGTCTACCACCACTTCATGCAGCGTTATTGCTTAATGATAGTAAGCTAGTCAATTTTTTGATCCTTCGCGGCGCAGACCCTAAACAAAAAAATACCCAGTTCGACATGAATGCATATGACTTTGTTATTCATTTACAAGCGAAGAAGCCTTCGATAGATCGAAGTGACATTTTGAAAGCTCTCTCTCACTAAAGCAACAACTTATAACCAGTGCACATACGAGTGAGCTCGGAATCAAAATTAAAAAATGACTATAAATACGATGAACTTAGTACACTCTACCAATACCCAAAAGCCTCGATACCATTAAATATCAAAGCTTTTTCATATTTAAATTTTAGGTTATTAATCCTAAATCAGCTTAGTCGTTCAAGCTAGCCATATATGTAATCATGTTAGGACAAGATACTTTACTACGACGTTTAGCTTGATAAAAAGAGCGCTAAAACAATAGAGTTATCACCGATGCAGGCTAGATAAAAGTAGACTCAGCCCCACTTAATCTCTCAATTAATCACTGATAACTATTACGTTAAATGGCTAACGTACCCACAGCATGAGCTCATTCGCACCTATCACCGCAGCTTGTCTTTTAATTAGGACTCCTGCTGAGTCAAAGAGTAATAGCTCATTAGGTCTCGCTCGGTATTTAGCGATGAACGCCTCTCCCTCAGGAGTAGCTTCTCTGGCAAGCAGAAAAAACACGTTATCACCAAGATGAGAGCGAGCTTCATTCATCTGTTCAGTCTGGGTGGTACTCGACACAAGGTTAGGATTATAAACAAAGACTACCGCAGGCTTACCCGTACCGATTTGCTCGTGAGTACCTTTAAATCCCTTGGGCATCAGCATGAGCAAGAGTCCAAGCAGCAAAGCTATGGATGCAATGACACTTATCGCAACCCAAGGTATTTTACGAGCTGCGTGTAAATTATGTTTATCCATAACGATAAGTCCTTCTTTTAAAGTTAAAATACATCACTAAGTAACAAGTGTAATCAACCAACCTGAGGCCTAGATTAAAAATGGCTGCGATAATCAGCAGATTATTTAAATGGCTATAACGTTTACCCTGACGGATCTCTTCTTAATGGTAAAGGTATCTATTATTCGATGTGTCTATTAATCACTTCGCTCAATTTTATCGCTAGTCTTTATCTAACACTTTTTCGATGTACCTATCTAATTGCATTGAATTAATGCCACTTTATCTGTTGAGGTTTTGCTAAAGAGCACTCAAAATATCAATCGGTCCGAGTTCAGGTTAGTGACTTTTTTTGATACAAACGTACGTAATCAATTAGCATTTGTTTCGGCCAGATATCGTCAGCAACCCCTTTAATACCTCCCCATCCACCGCCTACGGCAATATTAAGAATGACATGAAACGGTTTATCAAACGGCCATGATTGCCAGCCTTGGTGATCATTGATATACGAAAAATATAGAGTGTCATCGATAAACACATCTATGCGCTCTGGGCTCCATTCCATCGCATACAGATGAAAGTTATGGGTAACATCCGGCTCATAAAGCGCGCCTTTGCGTTGCTTAAAGTTTTTCCAGAAGAAGGCTTTATTGTGCATAGTAGAATGTATGCGCCCCTCATCAAAACCAACGTGTTCCAAAATGTCTATCTCGCCAGAATTCGGCCAGCTATTACACAGTTTTTGCTCATCGGTAGAATCTTCACAGGGTTCGGCATAAGCATCAAAATCACTTGGCATCATCCAAATCGCTGGCCAAGTGCCTAAGCCGTCAGGCAGTTTAGCCCTCACTTCCACTCGCCCATAAAGTAAATCGCCTTTACCGGCTGAAGTAATGCGCGCCGACGAGTATTCATCACCTTGAAAGAAATCACGTCGCGCTTCAATGATCAAATTTCCGCCTTGTTGACGCACGTTTTCGCTGCGATCAGTATAGCGTTGCAGTTCTTCATTAACGCGTTTGGGTGCCCACAGCTCATAGTTCCACTTATTCTCATCGACTCGGCCATCCTGATTAAACTCATCTTGCCAAAGCAGTTGCCAGTCTTTATCTACCTGATAAGGTTTACGAACCACAATGGCACTAATGCTGGCGTTGCCGGTTGCGGCTTTGAAATCAATATTCAATTGACCATCTGCAAGCTCAACATTTGGCACACTGATGTCATAGGAGGTCATATTACGCCCGTCGCGATCGTTAACGACATCAATAACAGGAATACGCTGCTGGCCCTCAATCCACACCGAGAACTGTCTTTTGCCTTCCTGAGTCCATTGGTCTTCGGCAAAGCGTAACGTCACACTATAAGTACCATTCGCTAGTGGCTGCTGGTAAGCAATAGTTTCACCCTGGCGAGAAGACAAATACAAGTTTGGATCTTGAGTGCCAAGTATCGTCCCCTTGGCGATAACAACATGACTCGCATCGCCACTGGCCATTTTTATAGCGTCAGCCTGATATTGAATCCCGTCTGAAGAAAGATAGGCATCGCCGCCACTATTAATAGCCCAGACTATTTGGTCCGAAGGATTAGCTTGATGATGTTGAGTTTGAGCTTCAGGTATTTTGAACGTGTGGTGGCTGCAGGCAGCTAACAGAAGAGAGGTGCTGGCGACCAGCAGCATTTTGCGATATTCCATTATGTTATTCCATAAATACGTCGGCGAATACCGATGATAAACGCAACACCTTATGTAAACAATATGTAACCGGCTGCACTTGAACGGAGAGCATAAGCAAAATATCCGAGCCGAATTACAGGTCATTAATGAGAAAACATTAAATGGAGCAATTAAATATTTAGGAGCAAAACAGAATAAATGAGGATGGCGCAATACCGTTTACGCTTGCCGATTACACTCTGTCACATACGTCATGCTCTAACACCAGTAAATTATTTCTGCGCTTCCTTTTGTATTTTAAATAAGGAAATGAGCTGTGTATTAAGCATAGTAATTTGATGATCTAACACTTTTCGCTGCAATTCAGCTTCTTCTGAATTGTCACCAATCAACTCTCGACGTTGCGCTTGTAACTCTTTAATATCTTCTTTTAACTGATCAATTTTCTTTTCTATTTCAGTGCGCGTATCGACTTGCTTTGTCTGCGGAGATGTTGCACCACGTGCATTATTACGCATTGTAGAACTTAATTCAGAAGACAGCTTTTTTTGCGCCTCATTTGAAATAGACACCTTATCTGTCGCTTCAACTTGAGTGTTCAATGTCCCCTGTGGTGCAATAGTAGACCGTAATCTAACTGACACTTTTTGCAGGTTATCTGTCACCGAAGTCGTTGAGTTTACGCCTAAAATATTCAATGGTTGCTCCTTGCATAGCAGGCTAATATTTATATCGACTTTGATGCTAAAACCTTTAGAAAACAGGGACAAAGACGGATTTAGTTAACGGTAACCATACTGATTAATCAATTGATTTTATTCGCTTTAGCTAAATCAACAGGGGGTATAAATACACAAACAACCGTTATCGACATCGAATAACTCACATTACCCATATCAAGCTCTTATAAGGTTTGCGGCCAAAAAATGACTTTCCCCTAGGCTCACCCCCACAAAAACCTAACGTCTACAGACATTATGAAATACACTATGCATCGCGCAAAGCGTATAGATGACACCTCAACATGCTTGCCACAGTATGCAAGCACAGCTAAAGTTCATCATGTTATTGTTTTACCATGAGTGGTTCGATTGATTTCTAGCGTATTTTATCTGAAGGGTTAAATTTTTTATGGAAAAAGTGTTTGAAAGATTGATGTATGCATCGCGCTGGATCATGGCGCCTATTTATTTAGGATTAAGCTTAGTCTTACTCGCCTTAGGCATAAAGTTCTTTCAAGAGATCTTTCACATCATACCCATTATTTTCACCATCGCAGAAGTTGATTTGGTGCTGATCACCCTATCACTCATCGACATCACCTTAGTCGGGGGCCTGCTCATCATGGTGATGTTTTCAGGTTATGAAAACTTCGTATCACAGCTTGATGTGGGCGAAAACAGTGAAAAGCTCAGCTGGCTAGGCAAGATGGATTCAGGTTCACTTAAAAACAAAGTGGCCGCCTCTATTGTGGCGATTTCATCGATTCACCTACTCAAAGTATTTATGAATGCCGAAAACATCGAAAACGACAAAATCATGTGGTATTTGCTCATCCACATCACCTTTGTGTTATCGGCCTTCGCCATGGGATATCTGGATAAGATTACCCGCAAGTAATTACAGAATTTAAAATAAGCCCCTATAAAATGGGGGCTGGTTTTACTACCACTGCTTTAACAAGGTAAAAGGTGCTTCTGAAGATAGACGCGTAAGAATGAAGTAATCTACTGAATGGTAGCTCCCACCTTCGACGGTATTACTGGTGCTCAAAAGCATATCCTCAATACCGTCACCATTATAGTCACCTTTAGCTCTTATATTAAGCCTTTGCGATCCTCCAGAATTATCAACAAAAATTGCGCTAGTTTCATCGATGGCTTCCACCTTCACGATATGACTCATTTCATCCCAATTTGTGGCTACAACCAGACGACGCTCATCATCCTTCGAGATAATTAAAGCTAATTGCGGCGGAACACGTTTGGCAAAGTTTTTGTCCAAATTAACAACACCAAGGTAGCTTTGATGTGATGGTTTAAACAGGGATAATTCTTGCCATGACTTACATATTTTATAATCTATTATAACGGCCCCATAATCCGCAGACTGCGAAGCTTCATACCCTAAATCTATACTCGCAACTAAATCTGCGCAGGTATTAACCGTTAACTTCTTATGGTGATTATGTTTCAGCTCTGTTTCATAACCCCATATGTCTTTATGTAAAAGTTTGAAGTCATCAGCATTGTGTATTTCCCTTGTTTGTTCGAGGAAAAACTCACCTGCATTTAATGGTAATAATGGTGCGATATTTCCAGTTGCACTCACACACCCAATCCCAAATACAGCTACAGCTCCTACTACTAACATTACTTTTATTATCATTTTGCATTACTCAATAAATTACGCACATAAAAATTACGATCTGTACTAAGCTGATGTCGATTAGATTCCAATGCCGCTTTTTTGAAATCACCAGCCTTGATATGTGTATTAAAATTAACAAATTTACCACTCAACTTTGTCAATCCAAGATTAAAAATCATATCAAATAATGCTAGCTTAACATCGTCAGGGTAAGCCGAGAACGTAGAGTATCCATAGAGACCTTTTAACTCTTTTTCAAAATTTACAATATGAGAGTCCCTAATTACATCAATATCTGTATTAAGAAGTTCCAACTTAGTAAATTTTTTGTAATAAGCAGCATTAGGTAGTTTCTGTGCGCCCTGAACTCTAACCCATTGTGCTTTTATGAGGTTAAACTCATCTTCAATCTGCTGAGCGGTTGCGGGCACACGCGTACTACTAACAACAAAAGGTACCTTTTGAGCAGCCTGAACATCTGTCATCATATGCCCAACACCTACAGTGACTTTACCAACAGTATCTAAATACATATGCGGTACACGCCCCTCATATTTCTCTAGATTTTTCTTCAAAATCACTTTGAGTGAGCCTGAAATAGGTAGCACTGCAGTCGCCAAATGTGCACTTAATTTTTCGTTAAACTTACGATGAGAGCGGCCGTTTGCATCGATTTTTCCGTCAGGACGAACCATGCCAACAGATTTACTTTGAAATATCTTAATCGCTGCGACTGTTTTTGAATGCTCTGGACGAGAACCCAATCTACCGTCCTCAACCAGTTTTCTTGTGGGTGGTATAAGTCCTAATAAATTATTTAGTGCTCCCTGCACGGCTTTCACATCATTTGGTGTATTTACACCGCCCACCCCTACAGATTGAGTGATTATTAACTTAGCCATTGTTACTCCTTGTAAATGTCTAAACGTTTTAATTAGCACTGACTTATAAAATTTGTAACTTATTAGTGCATCTAAACAAAATCTAGAAAATCTGTAGAAAGAATATACTTGAAATAGTAAACAGGTTAAATCATCAGAAATGATAGCTTTAAAATTAAAAACAATTACTTATGATAGTTTTAGAATAGATTCATTATTCGTCAGGGAATCTTTGAGCGATTGTAGATATCCAAAGCTGAATAGAGCAATCATTTTATTGATCACCTCTCAAAGGCATAATATCAAATTAGCAGAGGTACCACTAAATCTGACTCAACTAAATTACATTCACTTTATTATTACAACTCAACAGCCTTTACTTCAGCCGTCATATCAAGATAGCGTTGGCACCTTGTCATGAGTTGCTGGCGATAATCTGCCACAAAAGCATGCTCATCTTCATCAAGCGTTGGCAGCATCGCAATCACATCATCTATCACTTGCTCTATTTTAGTTGCCATCTTTGTTAAATTACTGACTAATAAGGCTCGTGGTAAATTCAGTTCCTCGGCGAACGAGGCCAGTTGATAAGCATAAATCTTATTAGGGTCGAATTCATCATCGATAGCCATTGCCATTTCTTGCTCGAAATCTTTATACATTGCCACATTGACTAAGTCATACCACGGGGTCGGTACCATACCTGTGGGAGTCATGAAAAATGAGTAGTTTTTGCCATGGGCATCAGCATTACCGCTGAGTAAATTAAATAAAGCCCACTGCAGCATATTTTGTTTAGCCGCTGCAGGATTAGTGCACTGACTGGCGAGGCTAAACAAACGAGCAAAGCTTACGCCCTCTCGAATACCTTTCACATCACGACCTGCCCCAAAGTTACGTTCGTATTTTTTGTTAACACTGAAACCCAACGCTTGGCAGCTATCAATCATGTGCCGTCTCAAGACTTTTTGAGGCTCAGGCATATAACGACGATCAAAGCGTTCGACACAAAGGGATTTGTGTTGACCAAACTCGACAATATCGACATGAGCAACATCGTTACCAATAGCCTTAGCCAAGCGCATGGTAAGAAACTCGTTAATCACTAAATGACGGTATTGCGCAAACTTCAAAATATGTGTGGATGCAAGCGAACCGTCACCAAAGCCAAAAGTTTTGCCGTTATAAAACAGGTTTAGTTTGGACTGCACCCCTGCGACTGACAGCCTTGGTTTTCCATCCCACACTTCCATTGGCCATAGCTGAGGATCTTCAATTCGCTTAATCACTTCATCAGCACTTATCTCCCTTAAGGCTGTTGCCGGTAGCAATATTCCTTTTGGCGAAAAAGTGATGGCACCCGCGGTATCAAGGCCGATACCACGAATAAGGGCAAACGTATTACCACGAGATACCCCTAGCGATTCAATTAAGTATTCTAAGCCTTTATTTTCGGGTAATAGGTTTACTAAAAACATCGCAATTTGATGGCTGTTAGCGGTTCCATCTAAGGGGACCATCGGCGAAATGGGAAACCCCCTTTGTTGCCAATCATGGGTGTATTGAACAGTGAATGTCTCGGTCGCGGGGTCAAATGACAGCTCACCAATTATCTGATCGCCAAGATGCATATCCAAAGTCAGTTTTTCAGCTGTACTCATCATTAGTACCAGCCATTAGAGTCTGCATCACTGGGCTGCGCCGCCAAAATGCTAATCCCCAAGCCATTAAGAATTTTGAACACTGTCGAGATATAAACATCTTCGCCTTTCTCGACACGAATTAACGTCTTTTTGGTCACGCCACACAGCATCGCCGCCACATCTTGAGTCAGTGCCGCATTGTTTCTGGTTTCTTTAATGAGTAAACCCAAGGATTGTTGATTGAGTGCAGGTGTCATAACGTTAGTCCAAAGTGTACTTTGCTACACTTTAGCTCTGAATGCTTGATATTTCAACAGTAAAGTGTAACAACCTACACTTTACTGTAATCTCCCCTGTCAAGATCAACAAAAGTGTAGTTAAGTACACTTTTTAATTATCTAAGTCGCCAAACGAGTTATAAGTGTAAGTTGTTACACTATCGAATCGATTACGCCCTACGTTTAAAATTAACACTGGCTTTTTTATCAGCATCATAGATATTATGAGCTTGATTATTATCAAGTTATGAATGGATGCTGTTGGTAAATGATTCTTAAAACTAAAACACTACAAATGACCAAAACGCCGCAAACGATTGCGGGTCAAAAACAGGAACAGGATGTAGCTTTCTTCTTACGCCGTGCATTTAAAGATCATCCTGAAGTACTGGTTATTAACGACTTCAAATTTAGCTTTAATGATGAAACGGCTCAAATCGATCACTTGATCGTTTATACCTATGGCTTTGTGCTAATAGAATCAAAAAGCATTAAAGGTCACGTTAAAGTGAACAACCAAGGCGAATGGACACGCAGTTATAACAACCAATGGTCAGGTATGTCTTCGCCCATCAAGCAAGTTGAGCTGCAACAAGCCTTGTTGCAAGAAATGCTCAAGCATCACAAGAATGACATATTAGGTAAGTTACTGGGTATAAAGCAGCAAGGCTTCAATGGACGCTGCTGGCATTATTTATGTGCGGTATCCAGTAATGCTGTGATCGACCGAAAAACCATGCCCAAAGGGATTTCGGACAAACTGTATAAAACTGAATTTTTGGTCGATGAGCTCAAAAATATCATGAATCTTAAACACAAACTGATCCGCTTGGTCAGTGTCACCGACACTCGACCAGACTTTAGTCAACAAGAACTCAATTCAATCGGCCAATTTCTTATTCGCCAACATATCGATTCAAATACTCAGCAGGCTAATAATGCTCCGGTGGGATTAAAGCAAACCCAAGCGATACCGAACACACCAGAGCTTGAGCAAGGGCCTAAACCAGCATCAGCACCCACTCATCATTTAGTTCAATCTACTGTCGCAATACTTGCACCTGTAGCAGCATTCGCGCCTGAGCAACACCCCATAATAAGCTGCAAACATTGCGGTGAATCAACACAATACACCCCGATGTATGGCAAATTCGGTTACTACATCAACTGTAACCAATGCAGCAAAAATACATCGATGAAATTACCATGCCCACAATGCACGAGTAAAAATACCAAAGTCACTAAGCGCAAAGAAACCTACACATTGAATTGTGTGGATTGTGGGTTTGAAAAGCAGATTATTTAGATGGTAAAAAATTTACTTTGATTTCACTTGTATATAGTTAAATCATCTCAATAAATACAGAATTAATTAAGGAAGATAAAAAATGTTTGGAAGTGAGAAAAGTAATGCTACTGAAATAGGACAATTATGGCAACGTTTAGTACCTCTAGAAAAATCTAATGAGGTTCTAAGTTCAATAATTAGTGCACAAAAAGAAGAAATTGAATTATTAAAAGAAAAAACTATACAGCCTTCAGAAAGTCAAAAGAATGCTCAGCATGCCGCAAGATCAGCAGCACAACATAACGGTAAAATTCAGAGAACAAAGGAAGATGTAGAAAATCTACATCAAGAAATTCAGAGAACGAACATTGAGTTAGATTTACTATTAGAAAAGACTAAAAATACAGTTGCAAGTTTAGATGAAAAGATTGATTTTTATGATCAAAATTTTACTCAAGGTAAAAATCTGCTTAACGAAATTAATATCATGCACAATAAATTAGAAGAAAGAATTAATGCAACAATAGAGCTACTTGATCTGAACAACGATCTTGAAGAACGTATTGATTCGGCAGATAAACAACTAGAAGCATTAAACGAAATAGATTCAAGAGCTCAAGGAATATTGAAAAACATAACAACAAACCATGCCAAAATAAAAGAATTAAGGGATGAAATTATAGGCTATGACACCGAAAATGAGGATGGAGAATCTCAAAGAATCGATGGGATGAAAGATCAATTAGAATCAACTTATGTTGAGCTAAAAAATAATATTTCAGAGTTAAATGATCATTTACAAGCGATAGACACTGACTCTAAAATCAATTATCAATCACTACTAGAAGATACTAAAAATAAAACTGAAGAATGTATTAAAAAACATGAAAATCAATATTCTGAAGTTTATCAAAAAATCATTACTTTATTACCCGCAGCCTTAACAACGGGACTAAGTGCAGCTTATAATGAAAAGATAAATTCTGAAAGTTCAGAGCTGATCAGCCACAATAAAACCTTTTCAAATGCTATAAAATGGCTTGTAAGTATTTCTCTAATTCCATTTTCTGCAGATTTTTATCTGTTAGTTTTTTTAGAAAAAGATTTAGTTTCAGTAATTTCAGAAACGCCTAAATTAGTTTTATCAATATTGCCACTATATCTTCCTATTCTTTGGATGGCATATTCTTCAAATAAAAAAATGAAATTATCAAAAAGATTAATTGAAGAATATACCCACAAGGCTGTTCTAAGTAAGACATTCGAGGGTTTAGCTACTCAAATTGAAGAGCTGGGAGATAGTGAAACATCGAATGAATTGAGAGTTAAGCTACTTTTCAATCTGCTTCACGTTAATTCTGAAAACCCAGGAAAGTTAATTTCGGATTATCAAACAACTGATCATCCTCTAATGGACGCACTGGAAAAGAGCATAAAACTTGGTGATGCAATCGAAAAATTGAAAAACATACCTGGATTTACAAAACTTACAGCTAAGTTAGAAAGAGAATCACAAGAAATATTAAAGGATGCAAATAATAAAGCCTCTAAGGCCATGGCAGCTGTAACGGACTCTTTAGATAGAGGGGATAATGAAAAAACTGCATAATCACTTTATGCAAGCAATCTAAATTACATCTTTTACTTTCAATAACAAAAAAACCCGATACTGTTAGGTATCGGGGCTTTCTCTTTTCTTTTACAAGAAGTTTAGCTTTAAGCTTTTAGGCTTGAAACAACACTTGATCTAACGCAGGAAAAATCAGCTTAGAGCAAGGCTTTTTGTCACGAAGCGTAGTGTTTTTCTACGTGAGTGGCAAAGTAACGCCGCTATAACTGATTTTAACCAGTTAGATTACATCATGCCGCCCATTCCGCCCATACCACCCATTCCGCCCATATCTGGCGCAGAATCTTGTGGTACTTCAGCAATCATCGCTTCTGTTGTGATCATAAGACCAGCAATAGACGCGGCGAACTGTAGCGCGCTACGAGTCACTTTAGTTGGGTCTAGGATACCCATTTCTAACATGTCACCGTAGGTGTCGTTACCCGCGTTGTAACCGAAGTTACCTTCACCGTTTTTAACAGTGTTAGCAACAACTGATGCTTCTTGACCAGCGTTAGTTGCGATTTGACGTAAAGGCGCTTCCATAGCACGTAGTGCAATCACTACACCGTGTTTTTGGTCTTCGTTCAATACTTCAACATCTTTAATTTTGCTTGCTACGCGAACAAGGGCAACACCACCACCGGCGACCACACCTTCTTCAACCGCTGCGCGAGTTGCATGTAATGCATCTTCTACGCGCGCTTTTTTCTCTTTCATTTCAACTTCGGTTGCTGCGCCAACTTTGATGACTGCAACACCGCCAGCTAACTTAGCCATACGCTCTTGAAGCTTTTCTTTGTCGTAGTCTGAAGTTGACTCTTCAACTTGTTGTTTGATTTGCGAAACACGTGCAGAAATTTGCACTTGGTCGCCACTGCCGTCGATGATAGTAGTGTTATCTTTAGTGATGATGACGCGCTTAGCTGTACCTAAATCTTCTAGAGTCGCTTTTTCAAGTTCTAGACCGATTTCTTCAGCGATAACAGTACCGCCAGTTAAGATTGCAACGTCTTGTAGCATTGCTTTACGACGGTCGCCAAAACCAGGTGCTTTAACAGCAGCTACTTTAACGATGCCACGCATGTTGTTCACAACGAGTGTGGCTAATGCTTCGCCTTCAACGTCTTCTGCAACGATAAGCAATGGCTTACCTGTTTTCGCTAGACCTTCAAGGATTGGTAGCAATTCACGGATATTAGAGACTTTTTTGTCTACTAATAAAATGAATGGGCTGTCTAATTCAATGCTGCCAGTTTCTGGCTTATTGATGAAGTATGGTGATAGGTAACCACGGTCAAACTGCATACCTTCAACAACGTCTAATTCGTTTTCAAGCGCTTGGCCTTCTTCAACTGTGATAACGCCTTCTTTACCGACTTTTTCCATTGCGGTGGCAATGATGTCGCCGATTGACTCGTCAGAGTTAGCAGAAATGGTACCTACTTGAGCAATGGCTTTAGTGTCTGAACACTCTTGAGAAAGTAGTTTAAGTTCAGCAACGGCTGCGATAACCGCTTTGTCGATACCGCGCTTAAGGTCCATTGGGTTCATACCCGCTGCAACTGCTTTTAGGCCTTCAACAACAATAGCTTGTGCTAATACTGTTGCAGTAGTGGTACCGTCACCGGCAGCATCATTGGCTTTAGAAGCAACTTCTTTGACCATTTGTGCGCCCATGTTTTCGAACTTGTCTGTTAGTTCGATTTCTTTAGCCACTGACACACCATCTTTAGTGATCATTGGCGAACCAAAGCTTTTATCTAAAACAACGTTACGACCTTTAGGGCCTAAGGTTACTTTAACTGCGTTGGCTAGGATGTTAACGCCTGCAAGCATTTTTACGCGTGCGTCGTTACCAAATAAGACTTCTTTTGCTGCCATTTTTTGATGTTCCTTTAAATTTAATGATTAAGTGGAAAGTCGATTGATGCGTGAGGCTTAGCCTACTACTGCCATCAGGTCAGCTTCTGACAGGATTAAGACTTCTTCACCGTCAATTTTTTCTTTCTTAACGCCGTAACCTTCATTGAAGATCACTACGTCGCCCACTTTAACGTCAAGTGGAGTAACTGTGCCATTTTCTGAAATACGACCGTTGCCTACAGCAAGGATTTCACCGCGAGTTGATTTTTCTGCTGCGCTGCCTGTAAGCACGATGCCACCTGCAGATTTAGATTCAACTTCTAAACGTTTAACGATAACGCGGTCATGTAATGGACGAATATTCATCTATGAACTCTCCTAATGATTTGATGCCCAAAAAACGAGGCTATTGACTAACAAATAAGGGTTTTCCCCTTGATGCATGTGATATGGGGGTGGTTAGTCGCAGATCCAAGGGGAATTTTAAAAAAAACTCTACTTTTTTTAAGTCTGTTTTATTAAAGTAACGCTAATCCTGATAGAATTCGGCTCCGTTAAAATATCAAAGCTGAGAATTGATGAAAGACAGACACGGGTTGCTCACAGCGCCAATTGGTCGTGTGCTGCTTAACATGACCTTACCGAACCTGATTGGGATTATGACCATTCTTGGTGGCAGTCTGGTAGACATCTTTTTTATCAGTCAGTTAGGCACAGAATCGCTCGCGGCAGTCAGCTTTACCTTCCCGATAACCTTAGTCATTTCCAGTATTGGTATTGGCATTGGCGCCGGCGTGTCGACCAATTTAGGTCGCTTGATTGGTTCTGGGCATGCGCCCGAATCCAGAGTGTTTTTATATGACGCTTTGTGTATGACCTTTGTGATTATTTGGGGCTTATCGATTCTCGGTTGCATCTTTATAGAACCCGTTTTCAGTTTACTAGGCGCTAATAGCGCCAGCTTGCCGCTCATTAATGACTACATGTGGTACTGGTATTTAGGCGCTCCAGCGCTGGTGTTATTAATGGTGGGTAATCAAGCATTACGCGCCACGGGTGACACTCATTCTCCGGCTAAAATTATGATGTTAGCCGCGATTGTTAATTTGATCCTCGACCCGCTACTTATCTTCGGTATTGGGCCTTTTCCACGACTCGAAATCCAAGGCGCGGCGATTGCGACAACACTGTCTTGGGTGGTGGCCATGTCGCTGTCGGGCTACCTGATCATTGTTAAACGTAAACTGGTGCAGTTTGCAGACTTTGATGTTGGCCGGTTAATTTTACACTGGAAAGTCTTATCGCATATTGCCCGCCCGGCAGCATTAATGAATGTGATTAATCCGATTGCCAACGGCATTATTATGGCGATGTTGGCCCGAATTGATCATGCTGGTGTGGCCGCATTTGGTGCCGGTATTCGCCTAGAATCGGTATTGTTGATTGTGGTGATGGCACTTTCGTCGAGTTTAATGCCGTTTATTGCGCAAAACTTAGGTGCAGGACAACATGATCGCGCGAAAAAAGCCTTATTGATGTCATTGCGGTTTGCGTTTGTGTTTCAAACGTTATTGTTTATTCCGCTGTATTTTTATGCTGAGTCTATTGCCGGGCTATTTACTCATGACCCACTGGTTATCGAATGGCTGAGTTTTTATATTATGATATTGCCTGTCTCTTATGGGCCGCTTGCCATTGTGATTATGGTTGCCACTAGCTTAAATGCTTATCATAGACCCTTGAGCTCACTGGTAATTAACTTATGCCGCTTAATGTTATTGATGCTACCGCTGGCGGCGCTAGGCTCTTATATTGGGGGCGTGAAAGGGATTTTATTGGCACTCCCCATCGCCAATACGTTAATGGGTATAGCTTGTTATTATCTGGCGACTAAAATTAGCGAACCCGAAAAGATTAAGCATGCTGTGCCTTGCCCAGATAACGCTAATCACACCGCATCTGACGATGCTGCTACATCGGACGATCAAGTCGATGCAACCAAGCCAAGCACTCGCCTCAGTGAATATTAAACTGTGTTAATAATGGCCGCCGAACTTGCTTTTTAATCGCGCTAAGGTGATTAATAAGCTTATATTTGATCGCAATAAATCTGGTTTATGATGAAAAAGTCCATTTATGCCGCCATGCTCTCAGGCATTATTTGCCCTGGCAGTGGCCAACTCTGGTTAGGGAAAAAGCTACTCGGCTGGGGGTTTATCAGTGTCAGTTTGCTGTGCGTATTGGTGATTATGAACCAGATAATTAGCCGCGCCCAAGTGATTGCTGAGCAAATTTTGGCCGGTGAGATTGGCAATGATTTAAGCTCCATTTATGCTGCTGTCTCTGGGGCGGCACTCGACACTGCAGGTGCCAGCATGTCGGCCTTAACTTGGGTGTTTTTGGCCAACTGGGGCTTAAGCATTATTAGTGCATTTTGGTTAGGCGCGCAGCAAGACAAGCAGCTTCAGCTACAAAAATAAAAACCGTAATAAACATAAAAACAGCCGAGTAATGCATCTGCATCAATCGGCTGCTTATTCTTATCTGTCATCAAAACGCGGTATTCCGTCAACCAACACTGCAGATAACGTTGATCAAAAATTAAATTCGCTTAGTGCGATTAAGACGGTTTATGGTCGTCTTTTGGCTTAATCGGCTCAACATCAATAATATCGTCATCCTGATTGTGATCCGTTTTGGCATGCTTATCTTGAGGCGGGTTTTCACTCACATCAACATCATGTTGCTCATGCTCAATTTGATGGCTACGTGGGCGATCATTTTTATGCTCAAAATCACCGTCGAAGGTATTACCCTGTTGATCAAATGGCTTTTGCCCCGCAAAAGGACCCGATTGTCCGAAAGGACTTTGGCCACCAAAACCAGGTTTAAAACCACCATTGGCGACCACACGCAATTGCATACGCTTATATAAAAACGCGGCAATGGGAGAGCGGGTTAATGGGGTTAATAGAATTAAACCAATAAAGTCGGTCACAAAACCTGGAATAAGCAATAACACCCCGGCGGCGGCAAGCATCATGCCTTCAACAATTTCTTGTCCGGGTGCTTCACCACGAGCTAATTTTTGTTGCACGCTCATTAACGTGCTTAACCCTTGGCTACGTACCAATGACACACCAACAACGGCAGTAAAAAGTACCAAGGCGACGGTAGTCCATGAGCCAATTGAACTGGCAACTTCAATGAGTACATTGAGCTCTATAACGGGTACTAAAACAAATATTAACAATAAAATAAAAAACATATTGGCCTCTAATGATCGCTTTTTGATAGAGTGGCGACCGATAAAATAACTGTTGCCGATGAAACTTAAATGGGGGTGAACGGGTCTATTTTCAAGACGCGTCACGAATATCATCTCAGTTTAATGAAAATGATGCTAAAACATCGTACTGTAATGCGTTGCAGTATAACGCCTTTAACTTAAGTAAACTTTAAGACAACTTATGTATAAACCTGAACAGCTACTTATTTTAACCTCTTGCCCAAATGCTGAGGTTGCTGCAGGTATTGCGACAAAATTAGTCGAAGCGAAATTGGCAGCATGCGTACAAATAGGCCAAGCCGTTGAGTCAATTTATCGCTGGGACAATAAAATTTGTCAGTCAAATGAAGTACCAATACAAATAAAATGTATGGCATCTGATTATCATTCAATTGAACAACTCGTGATCAAAATGCATCCTTATGAAGTACCAGAATTCATTGCCACTCCGATTATCGGTGGTTTTGGCCCTTATTTACAATGGATAAAAGACAACTCACCATCATGAAAAAAATCGTCGCACTATGCCTAACATCTCTGTTACTGATGTCATCAATCCTCCTCGCGCCAGTGGCACACAGCGCGAATGCCCTGGGGAATAAATTCAGCTTTTTAAGCAGTGAACCTGAATTAATGAAGGTCAACGATGCTTTTGTGTTTGACTACCAGCAACAAGGTAATCAGCTCAAAATCAACTTTGTGATTGCTGAGGGTTATTATCTATACCGCGACAAGCTGCAGTTTTCTGTCGATGGTGCAGTTATTGGTGATGTTGAATTACCTCATGGTAAAAACCACCATGACGAATATTTTGGCGACCAAGAGGTGTTTTACTCGTTCGTTGAAATTCCGATTGCATTTAAAGAAGCCCAAGAAGGTGCGGTGTTTCATGTCACCTTTATGGGTTGTGCTGAAGGTACTTTGTGTTACCCACCGACCAAGCGTGATGTGACCTTATCAGCCATTGAAGCGAATGATGGCAAGATAGTCAGCAAAAAAGTGATTGGCGCCCCTGATGACACGCAATCAGCAAAGGTAACCAATGCAACTGATGCTCCAGCAACCCCTATCACTGAGCAAGACACGTTAAACCAAATGCTGCAAAACGATAGCCTGTTGTGGACCTTAGTGATTTTCTTTGGTTTAGGTATCGGCTTAGCATTAACACCATGCGTGTTCCCTATGTACCCTATTTTATCGGGCATTATTGTTGGCCAAGGCCAAAAATTGTCAACGGCCAAAGCCTTCACCCTCTCTATGGCCTATGTACAAGGCATGGCGATTACTTACTCCTTACTCGGACTAGTTGTTGCCTCTGCTGGACTTAAGTTTCAAGCAGCCTTGCAACACCCTGCAATTTTGATTTTCTTAGCAGTGATGTTTGTATTGCTGAGTTTGTCGATGTTTGGCATGTACGATTTAAAACTGCCATCTAAATGGCAGGAAAAAATGAACTCAATGTCGAACAACCAAAAAGGTGGCAACCTGATTGGCGTGTTCATGATGGGCGTGATTTCAGGCTTAGTCGCCTCACCTTGCACCACAGCGCCATTATCTGGCGTGCTTATTTACGTGGCGCAGTCTGGCGACCTACTACAAGGCTTTTTAGCCCTATATGTCCTGAGTATGGGCATGGGCTTACCGTTATTAGTTATTGGCACTTCCGGTGGTAAAATTTTACCTCGCGCAGGGGCTTGGATGGACATTATTAAAACCATCTTTGGCTTCTTGCTGATTTCAGTGTCTATCGTGATGATTGGCCGTATTTGGCCAGGTTTAGTATCCGATTTACTCTGGTCTGTATGGGCAATCAGCTTAATTGCTTACTTAATGCATCAAAATAGATTGTCAGAGTTTAACTGGAAACAAAGCACCCGTGGAGTACTGCTATTGTTGGCGTTAATGGCAAGCTTCTCTTATGGTTTCCAAGCAATGATGGCTGGCTTTGGCCATACCTCTGTGCAGA
This sequence comes from Shewanella sp. 5S214, assembly GCF_041439795.1. NCBI lineage: Bacteria > Pseudomonadati > Pseudomonadota > Gammaproteobacteria > Alteromonadales > Shewanellaceae > Shewanella > Shewanella sp. 5S214. The sequence goes on along the minus strand of NZ_JBGOOV010000004.1, from coordinate 54,939 downwards.
TGAACCAAGCGGGTGTTGAAGGTAAAACCAAAACCGAAGCGAATCACTTTATCCGCATTAAATCGCTAGACGATTTAGAAGTAGAATTAGATAAAGCCAGTATTAGCGGCAAAACGGTAATGTTAGATTTATATGCCGACTGGTGTGTGGCTTGTAAAGAGTTTGAAGCTATTACCTTTAAAAATGCTGATGTAGAAGCACGGATGAAGCAAATGGTGTTATTACAAGCGGACGTGACTGCCAGTGATGATATTGATATTGAGCTGCTAGAGCATTATGGCGTATTGGGTTTACCGACATTATTAATGTTCAATACCGACGGCAAACAACGTGAAGATTTACGGGTAACCGGATTTATGGGACCAAAAGACTTTGCAGCCCATTTAGATATCCTTTTAGCAAAATAAATCGCCTGAGTAATATCGCGCATTAACGCAATGTGCGATATCTACACGGCAAATATAATGCATTCACTTTATTGACTAAATAAGTTACCTAACAGGCTATGTTGCTCATCATACTTAGCTGTAAGTAGGGTATTAAGTGCAGTTATAAAGATAATCTGTTAGTAAAATCTTTGCCTAGAACACAATATAAAACAGTATCTTTAATCACTAAAGATGCTGTTTTTTGCTTTTGTGGTATTAAAGTCACCGTAAGTTAACCTTTTTCTTATACAATATAATTTTTATATTCCTCATCTAAGGAGTTTTATGGAACCCGCTATCCTTATTATCACTCTGCTTTGCGGTATGTTGGTTAGCCGTGTTGGTTTACCGCCACTCATAGGTTATCTTGCTGCTGGTTTTGTATTATTTACCTTAGGAATTAAAGACACTAGCTTGCCTATTTTGCAACAGCTTGCCGACCTAGGCGTTACCTTACTGCTGTTTTCCATTGGCCTTAAACTTGATCTAAAGAGTCTTTTTAAAGCCGAAGTATGGGCTGGTTCAAGTTTGCATTTAATCGGTTCAATTCTGTTTTTTGTGCCTGTACTTAAGGTATTAGGCTTTTTAGGCATTGAGCAACTAGATGGGTTTAGCTTTAATCAACTGATGCTAGTTGCGTTTGCTCTGAGTTTTTCAAGTACTGTATTTGCGGTAAAAGTACTTGAAGACAGCGGTGATATGCAGTCTCTATATGGTCGAGTAGCGATTGGTATCTTAATTATGCAAGATATCTTCGCGGTAATATTTTTAACCATTTCCAAAGGTAACATTCCATCTGTTTGGGCCTTTGCCTTGTTGTTACTCCCATTAGCAAAGCCACTGATATACAAAGTGTTTGACCGAGTAGGCCACGGTGAAATGTTAGTGTTATTTGGCCTAGTCATGGCCTTAGTTGTGGGCGCATGGCTATTTGAAGCCGTAGGTTTAAAGCCAGATTTAGGCGCTCTAATTGTGGGGATTTTACTCGCAGGACATGCTAAATCATCTGAATTAGCTAAATCGATTTATTTCTTTAAAGAGCTATTCTTAGTCGCATTTTTCTTAACCATTGGTTTAAACGGTTTGCCGACACTGGCAGATATCGGCTTAGCCGCTATTTTAGTGGTGTTAATCCCGGTTAAGATTGTTATGTTTATCTACTTGCTAACCCGCTTTAAATTACGTTCGCGCACCTCGTTATTAGCCTCATTTAACTTAGGTAACTACAGTGAGTTTGGTTTAATTGTAGCTGCTGTTGCGGCGCAAAAAGGTTGGTTACCACCGCAATGGCTGATTATTATTGCGGTCGCCTTAAGCATTAGTTTCTTATTTGCAGCACCGCTGAATAACAGCGTCGCGAAGATTTATTTACGTTATCAAACCAGACTAATGAAACTAGAACGCCATCCTTTGCACCCTGAAGATCGCCAGATTCCAATTGGTAATCCACGCTTCTTAATTTTAGGTATGGGCCGAATTGGTTCAGGTGCTTATGATGAATTACGTTCAAAATACATAGGCGAAATATTAGGTATTGAGCATAAACAAGAGCTGGTCGACTTTCATCGCAATCAAGGTCGTAATGTCGTTCAAGGGGATGCTGGCGATACCGATTTTTGGGAAAAGCTCGAACGAGCTCCTAATTTAGAGTTGGTTTTACTGGCAATGCCAAATCACGTCGGTAACTTGTTTGCCGTTCAACAACTAAAAAGATTAAATTACGAAGGTAAAATCAGTGCCATTGTACAATACACAGAAGACGCCGATTCGTTAAAAGACTCAGGTGTGAATACTGTGTACAACTTGTATGAAGCAGCAGGTAGAGGTTTTGTTGACCATGTGATTAAAGAGCTACTTGATTCGCCATCAGTCATCGCATCTGAATCCGCCGGCGAAATAACCAATGAGAATCACGCTATAGCGGCAGATGAGCAGCCCGTTAAGTCAACATCATAAAATCTGTCCCTAAGTTGCGATCCATTTAAAACGCCTAGAAATATCTCTAGGCGTTTTTGTTTTCCACAACGTATTTTCAATTTTGCGTCGGATAAACAAATCACAGTTACAGATCGAGTAAAGTCATGCTATAACTCCACTAATAAGACTTTTTCTTGTCACCCTTTGTTGGATTTTTTGAAGTATGTCAAACCCTGCTCAACGCGCGACTAAATTATTCGTGCAAACTTTTGGCACTAAGCCCGATGATTTATACCAAGCGCCCGGGCGAGTTAACATTATGGGCGAACATACCGACTATAACGAAGGCCTCGCATTACCTGCCGCCATTAATTTTCATACTGTTATTGCTGTAAAGCATCGCGATGATGATTTATTTCGCGCGGTCAGTACCGCTTTTCCGGGGCACATTAAACAATGGTACTTTGGCGAAGAAGGAACCGTAGCTGCTGGCGATGATTGGAGCCATTATTTAAAGGGCGTTACAGCCGCAATGAACCAATCAGGTTTACAGGCAAAAGGCTTAGACTTAGCGATTGTCGGTGATGTGCCGCTTGGGGCAGGTTTATCATCTTCAGCAGCACTGGAAATCGCGTTTGGTACTGCTATCAGTAATGCCAGCCAATTACATTTATCACCTATTGCTATTGCCCAATTAGCACAGCGCGGTGAAAGCCAATTTATGCAATTAAATTGCGGCATGATGGACCAAATTATCAGTGCGATGGCTGAGCCCGATCATGCCTTATTGATTGATTGCTTAGAACTAGAAAGCGAAGCTGTGCTATTGCCTGAAGAATTAAGCTTGATTGTGATTGATATAAAACAAGATCGTCATGTTTTTACACAGCAGTTTGAACAGCGCAAACAAGAATGCAGTCAGATCACTGCGATACTTGGCCTCGATTCTCTTCGCGATTTATCACTCGCCCAACTGAATCTAAATAAAGAGGTATTGAGTGATGAGCAGTTTCGCCGTGCTCGCCATGTGATCACTGAAAACCAACGCACCAGTAATGCAGCCCGAGCATTACAACAGAATAATATTGCTCGTTTTAGTGAGTTAATGGCGCAGTCTCAAGTTTCAATGCGTGATGACTTTGAGATTATTACCCCTGAAATCGATTGCTTGGTGACTATGGTTGCATCGCTGATCGGCGAACAAGGCGGTGTGCGGATGAGCGATGGCTGTGTATTAGCTCTGGTTAATCATGATCTCACCGATGAGGTGATTAATGTGGTTGAAAAGCAATATTTTGAGCAAACAGGTATCGAAGCAACAATATACTTGTGTTCAGCAAGTGGCGGTGCAGGACGCATCAGTTAATATTTTACAAAAGTGGGAAGCATAAATGGTACGTTTTAGTGTATTGGAACCTTGGCAAGATCCCCGTGGTGGAGAGATTGAACGGGTAAGAATCGATAATGGCATCATCGCACTCGAAGTATTAAGTTTAGGCGGCATTATTCGATCATTATGGACTCCCGATCGCAATGGTGAACGTAAAAATATTGTCTTAGGTTGCGACAGCGCCGAAGATTATTTAGCCCAACAAGCACATTTAGGTGCGATTGCAGGACGTTATAGCAATCGTATTGCCAATGGTAAAACTCAATATAATGGCCAACAATACTCACTGAGTATTAACCAAGCGACTAACTGTTTACATGGTGGCGCGGAGGGGTTTAATCGCAAATTATGGCAGCTTGGGCCATTAAGTGATGGCATGCGCTTAACCTTAAAAAGCCCTGACGGCGACATGGGCTTTCCAGGTAATTGCACCGTACAGCTCGATTACCGCTTAGCGGGTAACAATGTGTACATTGAAATGCTGGCCAGCACAGATAAAGCCTGCCCCATCAGTTTAACCCAGCATAGCTACTTTAATTTAGACGGTAATCGTAGCGACACCAATGCTCAACATACTCTGCAAGTGGATGCTAAACATTACCTCACAATGAATGATGTTGGCATACCTACATCAATGCAAGCTACCGCAGGCAGCGATTTAGACATGGCTGTACCTACACCAATGTCGGTGCAGACCGAGCGCGCAGCATTAGCCGCCACTAAAGGTTTTGATCATTGTTATGTGTTAGATAACCCAGGGGCAGACTTGCAACGTTTTGGTTGCTTAGCTAGCCCAAATAGCGGCCGCAGTATGACGGTTTATACTAACCAACCCGGCGTACAAGTTTACGGGGCTAATTTTTTGCAAGGCACTATTGGTAAAAAACAACGTCTACTTTGCGATCACCAAGCCGTGTGTATTGAACCGCAGATGCTACCTGATTCACCTAATCAACCAGACTTAGCTGGTGATGTGTGGGTAAAACCGGGACACGTTTATCATCACATCACTCGATATCAGTTTGATGCAGAATAATCCGCCTGTTAAATCTAATTTTAATGCTGAAGACATTGGCCAAATTGCCATAGGGGCTTTTGCCCTGTCGGTGCCGATTGCATTTTCTGAAGAAGCTTGGCATTTATCAGCCAGCTTACCAAGCTTAAATTTGGTCTTGATCGTGGTACTGTCGCTAGCGTTTATTGCCTTATTTGCCTACCAGAGTGTATTTCAGGCCAATATTATTAAGCGCAGACAAGCATTTCTATTACGAGTTGTTGCTGCCTATATATTGACGTTATTAGTCGTGGGAATAGTGCTTTTAGCATTAGATAAATTGCCGTTATGGGACGATCCCATTTTAGCATTTAAGCGGATGATATTAATTGCGATGCCCGCATCGATGGGCGCAATTATTGTTGATAGTTTTGACAAAGAATAAACGTCATAAGCAATAAAAAATTATTGCTTATGACGTTGTCAATCTATGACCAATATAAACCAGTAATGCGGCTAATCACACAATACATTAAGTCTAAAACTTAATGTATTGCACAGAATTAATCGTCTAAGCTATCACCTATTTCATCAAAGCTGTCATCATCATCATCTGAGTCATCAAATTCTGGAATGTCATCATCTGAATCAATAACTTCATCTGGTTCTGGCACTGGTTTAGCCTTACGAGGAGGCGCTGTGTCTGGTACTTTTGACAAGTCGATACGTGATTGATGCTTTAACATAAACTCAGCACGTGCCGCTTTCCAAGCATCATTAAACTCAGCGATTGCCGCTTTTGTTTGCTCATCATCTAAGTCATGTAAATTCACTTTAACGATGTCTTCTACATACTCAACAATCGTATTACGAATTGTATTGTAAAAGTAGATGCGCCCTGGAGACGCTTGTGGCAGTTGGTTATCATGAACAACAATAGTATTACCTTTTGATGTTCTTAATTCACCAAACCAAACCTGTTTTTTTGCTGTGTTATACATATATGCTAACGCCCTTAAATCAACACATATCCTAAAAATGATGCAGCTTGATGGCTAATAAAACAGCCAATCTACAACACGATTATTTGTTCTGTATTTACGTGGGTATTTAAACAGAATATTTCTGAGAATCAATGCCTAAAACGATGATTTTTTCAAGTAATCGCATAAAAATGTCCGTCGTAGTCGATTTTTAACACTTTACTGTCTTTTTTCTCACAAAATAATCGTCCACAAAGGCAATTAGCCACTTTTAGGCTAACCACTTTGTCTTGACGACTTTAGCTTAAAAAAATCAAGCTTCAAGTTTTTTTAGCAAAATATATGCTGATAAATATTCCGAATGGATCGGCACACACATAACGCCGCGGCTTAGGCTTGTAGATTTAATACAATCTTGCCTTTATGTTGCCCAGATTCCATACGCTGATGTGCCTCGACGACTTGAGCAAAAGCAAATACGCTATCAACAGGAATACTCATTTCACCACTGTTTAATAATGGCCATACATATTGCGCTAAGCCTTGAGCAATTTGCGCTTTATTTTGCACGCTTTGTGGTCGTAATGTTGAACCTGTCCACACTACCCGTTTTGCCATAATGCGAAAAATATCTACATTTGCCTGAGGACCCCGTTGCATCGCGACGGACACCATACGCCCATCAGTGGCTATGGCTTTGAGATTTTCATTAATAAAGTCGCCACCAGCAATGTCCATAATCACATTGACCCCTAAGCCATCCGTTGCCGCCAAGATAAGTTCGACAAAATGCTCTTCATTATAATTAATGGCCACACTGGCCCCTTGATCCAAACAATATTGGCATTTTTCAGCGCTACCAGAAGTCGCAAATACCTTAGCACCTAAGCGACTGGCCATTTGGATTGCGGTCGTGCCGATACCGCCAGATCCACCATGGATCAGTACGGTTTCACCTGCTTTAAGCCCGCCACGAATAAATAAGTTACCCCACACAGTAAAAAAGGTTTCTGGCAGAGCTGCCGCTTGTACGTAACTGTAACCGGTAGGAATAGGTAAACAATGGGCGGCATAAGTGTTAACCAGCTCGGCATAACCACCACCAGGCACTAACGCACACACTTTGTCGCCGACCTGCCACTGAGTTACATCATCTGCCACGGCAACAATTTCACCGGCCACTTCTAAACCTAGGATTGGGCTAGCATCTGCTGGCGGTGGATAAGCCCCCACACGCTGTTTAATGTCTGGGCCATTCACTCCAGCAGCATGTACCTTAATCGTCACTTGACCCGCGGATGGCATCGCAAGAGTTGATTGTGCCATGGTCATCACGCTTGGTTCGCCAGGTTGCTCAACCATCACATGAGTAAATTGTCTATCTAATGTCGCCATAAAAATGTTCTCTCGGTTAATTGCAGTTAAAAAGTAACCAATGTTAACTATCTGTTATTGGCACACTGTAGCTGTTCACAATATGAACATATTTGTTAGTAAATACTTAAATAGTATCTTTTTTAATCAAAAAAAGATTGCCTCTTCACTTTAAACAATTACTATACGCGCCCGTTCATCCCATGGAGCACAATACTTGCTAAAGTACCTGTTCATTTTACTGTCTGTTTTCAGTATTCACGCCCATGCCGCGCCAATTCGTATTGCCTCAGATATTTGGTGCCCATATGCCTGTGATACTAACACTGGTTATGTTGTGGAATTGACTCGTCGCGCTTTTGAAATTCAAAATCAACCTGTTGAATTTATGATAGCCCCTTTTAAACGAGTCATGCTTGAACTTCAAAGGAACAATGTCGATGCTGTCATTGGATTGTCTAAAAAAGCGATAGGCAACTATCAATTACTGAGTAATGACGTGATTGTGGGCTATAAAAGTAACGACTTTTATACTCTAGTTGACAGCACTGAGTCATTTGAGCAAATATCCGACCTCAATAATACCCAACAGGTTGCCGTTGTCACTGGCTACCAATATGGCAAAGAACTGGATACATGGCTTAACTCCCACCCGAGCACCTATTTTGCCTCGGGTAATGACCCTATCGCGATGAACATTATTCGCCTTATAAAAGGCCGCCACTCGGTGATTATCGACAACAAAAATGTCATTGAGTACACCGCAAGTCAACTAAACTTAAATCAACAACTTCGTTATGCAGGCACTATAGGTAAACCGGTTCCTTTATATATTGGTTTTAACCCGCAAAATAAAGCCTATGTGAGCGCTTTTGACCGCGGCATACAGATGCTAAAAGCCAATGGCGAATATAAGCAAATTATGGATAAATACAAAATATTACCGGAAGTCACCTCAGCCGACGCCCGCTATAAAAACCTGCAAAAGTTTTTACCTATCCTTGATTAAACTCGCTGTTTTTATGCCAGAGGGAATTGGCATCAGCAAGGTGCAAAACTTAGTAACACTCTTCTCACTGCATAACCTTGTCATTTTCGTTACACTGCGCCAACAAAAAAATAATAAATCATCATTTTGGGATTAATGGCATCAGCTTGCTGAAGTCATAGGAGTATTTATGCGCGTGTATCTTCACCTGCTGATATTGGCATTGACCAGTTCAGCAATCTTCACCAGTTCGGCTTCAGAAATTGTCCAGAGTAAAGGTCGGTTCGACGACAAATTTCGACAACTTGAAGAGAGCCTTCCCACACCAAATGATTATCGCAATGCTGCTGGCGAACCAGGTAAAGAATATTGGCAACAACAAGTAGATTATAAAATCAATGTCACATTAGATGAACAAAAGCGTGCTATTCAAGGTGAGCAAGTCATTACCTATCATAATAATTCTCCGTATACGCTTAAATATTTGTGGTTCCAATTAGAACAAAATCGTTTTAAATCTGACTCGATTGCTGAACGAAGCAGCGCCTTTTATGGGGTTGATGGGAGCGTTAGGGCTGAGAACACTTATGGCGATAGCGCATTTGCAAAGATCAGCCTGCAAGATCTTCGTCGCCAACAATTTTTAGCCGACAACAATTTGGGTTACCAAATTGCGGCGGTAACCGGTGCCAATAAAAAACCACTGAAATACACCATAGTTGGCGCTCAAATGCGGGTCGATTTACCGACGCCCCTAAAGAGCAAGCAATCGACGCAACTGCGCATTAATTACGGCTACAATATTTTAGAAGAAGATGCCGTAGGTGCACGCTCTGGATATGAGCATTTTCCAGACGATAATCGTGAAGGTGGCAATGACATCTTCTTATTAGCGCAGTGGTTTCCGCGAGTCGCCAGTTATTCAGATTACGAAGCATGGCATAACAAAGAATTCTTAGGCAGCGGCGAGTTTACGCTCGAGTTTGGTAATTACGATGTGAGCATGACAGTACCTAGTGACCATATTGTGGCCGCTACCGGCGTGCTCCAAAACAGTAAAAGCGTGCTGTCATCTGAACAACTCAAGCGTTTAGATAGCGCCAAAAAAGCTGACAAACCTGTATTTATTGTCTCTAAAGACGAAGCTCTAGCCAATGAATCAAGTACAGCCAAAGGCACTAAAACTTGGCATTTTAAAGCCGAAAATGTGCGCGACTTTGCTTGGGCATCATCACGTAAATTTATCTGGGACGCTCAAGGCTACCAACAAAAAAACAGCCAAAACCCACATGTAATGGCGATGTCGTTTTATCCTAAAGAGGGTGGCGAGCTGTGGCAGCAATATTCAACAGCGGCAGTGATTCATACACTTGAAGTCTATTCACGCTTTACCTTCGATTATCCCTACCCTGCAGCGATCAGTGTTAATGGTCCCGTTGGCGGCATGGAATACCCGATGATCAGCTTTAATGGCCCACGTACTATTTGGCATGAAGATGGCAGTCGCACATACACCTTGGCTGAAAAACAATTCTTAATCGGCGTGGTGATCCACGAAGTCGGTCATAACTATTTTCCGATGATAGTCAACTCGGACGAGCGTCAATGGACTTGGATGGATGAAGGCATAAACAGCTTTTTAGACGGCATTGCCACCCGCGAATGGGATCCTAATTTATCTTGGGGACGTGAGCCAACTGATGTTATTGAATACATGAAGTCTAATGTCCAAGTTCCGATTATGACTCAGTCAGACAGTGTGTTGCAGCTTGGTCCTAATGCCTACATTAAACCTGCTGTTGCATTAAACATTTTGCGTGAAGTGATATTAGGCCGTGAGCTATTTGATTTTGCCTTTCAAGAGTACAGCCGTCGTTGGATGAATAAGCGCCCGACACCAAGCGACTTTTTCCGCACCATGGAAGAAGCCTCTGGGGTTGATTTAGATTGGTTTTTCCGTGGCTGGTTTTACACCACAGATCATGTCGATATCTCGCTAGATCGTATTTATAAACTGCGCTTAGACAGCAATAATCCTGATATTGATTTTGATCGTCGTCGCCAAGATTATAACGATAAACCTATGCCTTATTCGGTTGAACGTAATCAACAAAGTGGCCAAAAAACCTGGGTAGAACTTAATCCAGGTAATACCGATTATCATGACCAACATGATCAATTCAGCGTCACCAATAAAGATCGTAACAAGTACAACAAAAAACACGCCGAACTGGATCCGTGGGAGCAACAAGTCTTGGCGCGGGCATTGAAAGAAGATAAAAACTACTATGTGTTTAACTTCTCCAATCTTGGTGGTTTAGTGATGCCAATTTTGCTCGAACTCACGTTTGAAAATGGTGATACCGAGTCATTGGTGCTGCCAGCTGAAATTTGGCGCCGCTCACCGTTTGAAGTCAGTAAACTGATTGTGACCGACAAAGATAATGTATTAGTGTCTGCTGTGGTTGATCGTCGCGGCGAAACTGCCGATGTGGATATTGAAAATAACTATTATCCTCGTCAAATTATCCCATCACGCATTGAAGCCTTTAAAGAGGAAGAGCGTAAAGGTAATAAGTATCGCGATATCATGCATGACAATAAAGAAGCCCTGAAAGATCCTGAAATTAAAGTGAAGAAAAAGTAATGCGTCAATTGGTTCTAATATTACTGAGTGTTATTGGCTTAAGTTTATTGGCTGGCCAAGCCCATGGCCACCAGCAAAAAGAAGCCTACACCAGTATTGTGTTTAATCAGCGCAGCGGTATGCTGGAAATTCAGCATCGATTTTACTTGCACGACGCTGAGCATGCAGCTCAGCAAGTCATTGATAGCAATGCCGATTTGATTAGCGATCCCGTGAGTCGTGAAGCTTTTGCATATTACGCTATATCGACATTTTCGATGCAGGATCAGCAGCAACATCCGTTAACCCTGACCTATGTGGGCACTGAGTTACAGGGTAAGTATTTGTGGGTTTATCAGGAAACACCGATCACCACTAATATGGAGGGTTTTTATCTTAAGATGACGACCCTACAAGAATTGTGGTCAGAACAAACTAACCACATTAATGTTGAGCGCAATAAACACGTAACCTCAGCAAGACTGCATATTGCAGATTCTTGGCATTACATTGAAGTGGCAAAAGCCAGCGAATAAACACTGATAGCTCGAGCCAATATCCAGCGCCCTATTGATGTTCAGTAGGGCGCTTTTTTATTTCTATCTGACCACATCATCGAGTGCATCGGCCAAGGTTGAGTAAGTAACACACTGCACGCCATCTGGCTTAAAGCCTGCTTTAGCTAAGGTTTTAAGTGGCTGAAATTGAAAATCCGCGAGCAATACTCGGGTATTGTGGTGCTTACATTTCGCAATATACTTGTACAATGCAGAAACACCACCAGAATCTAAGATAGACACCCCATCGAAATACAACACCACCCCATCTTGATCAGCGCTCAAATGCGCCAACTCACCAAAGACACTGTCCGCGGCAGCAAAAAATAACGGGCCATTGATTTTAAAGACTTTCCAACGCGGCGGTAATTCAACATGAATATGCTTTTTCTGCTCGCTAATGTCTTGCACCTTGGTCATATCAGCCACTTGTTTCATGAACAACAACGACGCCAAAATGATCCCCGCACTGATCGCAATCACCATGTCGAAGAAGATGGTCAATAACAAGCACACCAGCAATACCAGCACCTCGCTTGCGGGCGCTTTTTTTATAAGATGCACAATCTTAGGGGCTTCGCTCATGTTCCAAGCCACCATAATGAGTAATGCCGACATGCCCGCCATGGGGATATACGCCAAAATAGTACTCAGCGATAACAAAGACACTAATACCACCAGTGCATGGATCATCGCTGCTACCGGACTCACCGCGCCAGCTTTATAATTAGCCGCTGAACGAGCAATGGCCGCTGTAGCAGTAATACCGCCAAAAAATGGCGCGATAATGTTACCGATACCTTGGCCGAGCAGTTCGCTATTAGCACTGTGCTTTTTACCCGACATGCCGTCGAGCACCACAGCACACAGTAATGATTCAATTGCCCCCAACATGGCAATCGCAAATGCCGCAGATAATAAATCGCTAGCCAATTGCCAACTGAGTTCAATAGGTAATTCGCCCGACTGGGTCCGCAGCCAAGGCCATTGAAAATCAGGCAACATGGATGGAATACCGGCGCCAATTGAACCATCGGCGAAAGTAAAACTAAAAGTAGAACCAATCGTCGCAACAGGAAAGCCTTGCTGATTGAGCACTAGCGCCACCAGACTGGCAACCACCACAGCCGGAAGATGTGCTGGCACAGGTAACTTGAGCTTAGGCCACAAAATAAACATCACTAACGCACTTAACCCCACCACCAGTGTAGGCAATGACAATGTCGGTAATTCTTGCGTTAATACGGCAACTTTACCGACAAAATTTTCAGGCATGTCACTGATGCTTAGACCGAAAAAATCTTTAACTTGCAGCACAGCAATCACTACCGCAATACCGCCGGTAAAACCTAAGGTGACTGACTCAGGGATATATTGGATATAGCGACCTAGGCGTAACAACGCCATAGCGATGAGTATCACTCCAGACAAAATACTCGCTAGCAATAATCCAGACAGACCATATTGATGCACTATGGGGTAAAGGATCACCACAAACGCCGCAGTCGGGCCAGATACACTATAACGTGAGCCACCGGTCAGCGGGATAATAAACCCGGCAATAATGGCGGTATATAATCCGTATTGCGGTGCAACACCAATAGCAATTGCCAGTGCCATCGCCAGTGGAATGGCAATAATGCCAACCGTTAAACCAGCTAACAAATCTTTAGAGAATGCATTGGCTTTGTAGGGAGCGTCTTTTAACGACTCTCTGAGCGCATGCCCAATACGAAGAGAAAATAAATGTGTGAGGTATTTCATTGCAGCGATCCCATAACCTAGTACGGCGTCAAGATACCCCTCATTATAGGCCGATTACTTTGCAGTACAATCGAATTAAGTTAACACCTAATGATAATGTAATTATAATCACATTATAACGATTAGTTTTATCTGAATTGACGTAATCACAAATGACCCGCAAAAAAGCCAGCGATGGTGTCGCTGGCTTTGGCTAGGTAGATATTCATAGTGATTGGTAGTGTAAACAATGGCTACCTTCCCCCTGTAGCCTAATGTTAAAAAGCAATTTTAACGGCTAAAATCGATAGACACTTTGTGGCCGCGATTAGTATCTAGATTTTGATAATCCCAGTCATATTGCGTAATGAGTCTAGTGGTTAACTCAAGCCCTAAACCAAAACCGAGCTCTTCAAAGCTATCAGCATAAGAGTCACACTGATTAGCGATACTCACCAATGTGGACGATTGACGAATGGTTACGCTGCCCTCAATGGTGTGCTGTAAAGCATTACGGATGATGTTGGTGATAATAATTCGACAGAGAGTATCAGGCAGTTGATGAGTAGAGTCATCGGTTTCAATACTAATTTCAATATTCTTGCCGTGGATTAAATACTTTAACTCTTGCACAAGCTGACGAATAAGCTGACCCAAATTAACGTCGTTCAAGGGTAAGCTTTTACCTTCGCGCCGGGTTAACCACAATAAGGTTTCGGTGAGATCTGTCATGGTGAGCCCTGCACGTTCAATACGGTTAAGCACTTGGGCTTGCTTTTCTGCGCTAACTCCTTTGCTTATCAGCTTTTGCAGTAATTCAGTATTAGTCCGAATAACCGCTATTGGGGTGCGTAACTCATGGCTGGCATAGCCTAAAAATTGTTGCTCACGATCTAAGCTTTCCTGCACAGTGCCTAAACTCGTTTTAACAATATCGGCTAAGGTATTTAATTCGCTAAAATGAAAGTCGGGTATTGGCTGAGCTAATTGCTGGCTATTTAATCCTTTTGCCCAAGTTCTTAAACGCTTCATTGGCCGCGCCACTTTTCGCATCATTAACATCAACACGATAGTAAACATCACAATACCTAAAATTGCAGTCGCTAATATCACCACAAAAAAGGGAATGCCTTTAGGAGGAGACATAGTGCCAGCTTTACTGTCAAAAATACTGGAGACATATCGCACCTCATTGCCTTTAAGCACTTTTATAACAAAAAAGCCTTTTACAGGGGGCGTAATGGGCGAGCCGCCAATAATGTTTTTATACAAGACGTTAAACTCGTTAGGCTCAGACTTAATATTTTGTTGGATCTCTTCGGGTAGGTCTTGCCAACGTGAAGCCACCGTAAAAAAATGTGATGTTTTCGGCTGACCATCGATAACCTGTTGATCTTGTGCTTGAGCGTACATGGTAGATTGTAAGATTTGGTCCATACCAGAAATAAAATAGTGCACACTGAGCATCGATAAAATTAAAATGGTACTAATACCAGTAAACAACATGACCAGTAGTACAAAAATTCGCAGGCTCGGAGTTAATTTCATGTAATGGCTATCCTACTGGTTATCTTTAATGGCAAAGCCATGACCACTAACGGTATGCAGCAACTTGAGTTCCTGGTTGCCATCAAGGTGTTTACGTAAATTAAACATGTGTACTTTTAAACTATTACTGTCTGGTTGGTCATCTCCCCACACACTTTGCATCAGTTTTTCACGCGACACAGGGTTAGGGCTCGCTCGTATTAACACGTCTAAAATTTTAAACGCTGTCGGCGATAGCTTTAAGCCTACTCCATTGCGAAATGCCTGCTTCTGCTGCAAATCGAGGACCAAATCGGCCACGGTCAGGCGCATAGCTTGACCACTTCGGCGACGGGATAATACTCGAATGCGTACAATGAGCTCTTCCATTGCAAACGGCTTAATGAGGTAATCATCAGCACCTTTGGCAAAGCCGTCGAGCTTATCGTTAAGCGTGTCGCGCGCGGTAAGCATGAGTACTGGTACATCGATACCTTGCAGCCGCAAAGATTCACACACTTGCAAACCGTTCATTTTAGGTAAGTTCAAATCCAATATCACTGCATCATAGCGATTGAGTAAAATCAGATTCAGCCCTGCACTGCCATTGGCAGAATGGTCACAAAGAATACCTTCTAGCTCTAGGTAATCGATCACCGCCGTAGCTAAATCAAGATCGTCTTCAACCAATAACAACTGCAACTTGTCGGTGAACATCGAATATATTCCTCGGTTTACGACGCCACTGAGCTAGTCTTATGATGATTTGGGCGCAGTTTAGCCATAACGTGATTGATAAATGCTTTTGACTCACATTGAATGAGCAACAAAGATGGCGTCAAAATCAAGGTGATGACGGTAGCAAATAAAATACCATAACCCAGCGCTGCCGCAGCAGGTATTAAAAACTGTGCTTGTGATGAGGTTTCGCCTAACAAAGGTGCTAAACCAGCAAAGGTCGTCACTGAGGTAAGCAATACCGCACGAAGCCGGCTGGTACATGACTCAACAATAGCATCGTGTACCGACAAACCCTCTTCTTTAATCAACTCGTTATAGCGCGATACCAGCAATAGACTGTCGTTTACCACCACGCCACTTAAGGCCAAAATACCATTTAACGATAAAATACTAATGGTTAAGTCATTCCACCAATGGCCTAAAATGGCGCCAACAATACCAAACGGAATCGCGGTCATGATAATCACCGGTTGTATGTATGATTTTAACGGGATGGCTAGCAAGGCATAAATGGCAATTAACGCCAGCACAAACATCGACCCTATCGAACTTGTGGTTTCAGCTTGTTGCTCAGCTTCACCGGCAAAATTGAAACTCACACCGGGGTATTGCACTGCTAACTGCGGCACTAACGTCTGCTTTAGCTGACTAACAAGCTCGTTTGAGGCAATTTTATCTTTGTCTAGTACAGCACTGATGTATACCGCCCGTTGACTGTCAATACGGGTAATGTTCGACGGTTGGTAATCATTAAAAATCTGCGCCACGTGGCTTAATGGCACAATAGTACCGTCGCTAGTTCGAACATTGGCAAGCTTAATATCTTCGATGGTTTGACGATCTTCATCAGGGTAACGTACTCGTACTTTTACCTCATCTTTGCCACGTTGAAAACGCTGTACTACACCACCGCCAAATGACTGCAATATCTGGCTCGATAAGGTTTCGGTGTCAAATCCCAGGGCCCGACCTTGCGCGGTTAATTCAAAACGATATTGCGGCTCGCCTATGTCTAAATTGTTATCGATACCACTGACGCCATCCATGGTTTCTAGCTGCGCTTTTATCGCTTGGCCAACAGCAAAGACGGAATCGGTATCGCTGGCTTTAATTTCCACTTTAAAATTATCAAGCATTTCTTGCTTCGACAATATTTTCAGCTTTTTTATGCCTTCCATTTGGCCAACAAGCTCAAGCCATTTTTGGCTAAATTCTTTGAGGCTATAAGGACTGTCTGGCGCTAACTCAACCTGAACTTGGCCCGAGTCACTGCTGCTTGCCATCACATGCAAGCTGGTTAAATAGCTGTCCTTATTATGCTGTTGTTCGGCCACCAGCTGAGCATCGACTTGTTTTGCAGCAGTTTCTAAGGTCATTAAATTTTTATAGGTCTGGCCAAAACTGGCGTCATTTTGCATCGAAAAGTCGGCAACGACAGTGTCGCCAGCAATATCAGGAAAAAATGCCACTCGCACGCTGCCCGTTATCGGCATACCTGCAACCACAATAAACAGTGCGATAAACAGCAATACCACCGCATAACGAAACCGTAATGCAAACTCAATAAGTGGCTGATAAATCACTCGACTAAACCACTGCAAGCCACTATCGGCAGCATGTTGGATATGATTAAACCATGATTTCTTGGCACTTTTTTGAGTATTAATATGCGCTAAATGTGACGGTAGAATAAATTTAGATTCAACCAACGACAACATCAAACAAATGGCGACGACAGTACCAAACTGGGCATAAATCTGCCCTAAATTACCTTCAACATTAGCTAAGGCAACAAAAGCGACTACTGTGGTTAACACACCAAATATCGTTGGGGTTGCCACTTTTAAAGTACCTTTGATAGTGTTGTCGATGTTGTCGCCGTATTTTTGCCGAGTGCTATAAACACTCTCGCCCACCACCACTGCATCATCGACGACAATCCCCAGCGCCATAATAAATCCAAAAGTGGTCATTTCATTTAGGCTTAAGCCAGCAAAAGTATTGCTCATAAAAAACAAGGTGCCGAAGAACACAAACGGTAACCCTGCAGCAACCCAAAACGCCACTCGCAAGTTTAAAAATAACGCTAAAATAATGAATACCAAAGCGATACCACTCAAGGCATTTTTAACCAATAAGCTTAAGCGTTCGATAATCAGCGTGCTTTTGTCATGCCAAGTAGCAATACTGACGTTGTCGGGTAATACATTAGAACTGCGCCATTTTTCGACGACTTGCTTAGCTTGCTCAACAATATCAACAATATCGCCATTTTCGTCCATCACAATTTCAATCGCGCTTGAGTTAGCTTGGTTATAACGCGACAACACAAAGGTATCGTCGGCAAAACCGTCTTTAATAGTCGCAATATCACCTAAGGTTATCAGCGAACCTTGACTGTTGGTGATCACCGGAATCGCCATAAAATCGTCTAATTGGTAAGCTTGCTGTGATACTTTTAGCCGCACGGTTTTGTCGTCGTTATATAGGCTAGTCGAAATGGATGCTGACGATTCGGCATTCACAGCACTGGCCACGGAGGCAAACGTCAGTCCATAGGCTTGCAACTTAGCTTCATCAATTTCTATAGAAATCATCGGTTCGGCTTTGGCTTTAATCTCGAGATCGTGAATGGCTGACTGACTTAATAAATCCGATTTAAGTTGTTCGGCTAATGCCTGCAACGTCGCGCGGTCGGCATCGCCGTAGATCTCAATCCACAAGGCATGATCTTGCATGCGCATTTTATCAATAACGGGTTTTTCAGCTTCACTAGGAAAGTTATAAATCGCATCGACATTGGTTTTAATATCAGTGAGTAAAGTGTCTAAATCATAAGCGCTGGTTTTCTCAATTATCACACTACTGCCATTGGCGTTGGATGTTGACGTTATCCGTTTTATGCCCGGCACGGTTTCTAATGCATCTTCAATTTTAATTGCTATGCCTTCTTCAGCCAGCACTGGGTCGCCACTGTCGTAAGTCACCGACACTGTCACCCTGTCGGGTTCTAAACTCGGAAAGGCCTCTTTGCGTAAGCTGCCTAAGGAGAAAAGACCCACGATTATCATGGCAATTAACAGCAAGTTAGCCGCTACTGAATTTCTAGCAAACCAGGCTATCGCCCCTGAGTGTGTAGATTGAGATCCCGACATGGCTTAAACCTCTAACTTAGCAAGCACCTTAGTGCCCACTTTAAAGCTGCTTAAAGGGCGCTTAACAATTTGGATTAAGCTCGGTCGACCTCTTTGCTCACTAACAATAGGCAATACATACACAAAACCGTCTTTTTCAAAGGCGATATTGGCAGCTGATTTAGCCAATTGACTGCTATCATTGATAAACCAAATATCACCTTGTTGTGAAATAGCCGACGACGGTAATTGCCATAAATCACTTAATGATTTGCCGTTGATTTGTGCTTTAACAAAGGTGCCTGGATACAAGTGAGTTTGTTGCGTGAGTGGATTGTCGACCACCACAATTAATGAACGTTGACGACTAGTTTGGGTTAAATGCTGTTCAACACGCTCAATATAACCTTGCCACTGGTTACGACCATCGGCGCTGTACAAGGTGACATCCCAAGGGGTTTTAGCAAGCTGTGCATTGTCAAACTCTGGCAGGTTTTGCCACTGTAAATCTGACAATGGCACATTAATTTCAACGTCTGCAACGCTGTATAAAGTGCCCAGTTGGGTGCCGGTTTGTACATAACTTCCGGGCTGAATATCACGACTCACCACTAGCGCATCAAATGGCGCAGTAATCTTGGTATAGGCCACATCTTGCTTAGCTTTTTTAAGGATTAACTTGGCATTTTCTAATGCGGCAGTCGCTTGGGCCAATTGTGGAGTTCTGAGCACTAACGGTGATTCAGGCTCACCAGAAAAACCTGAACGTAACCATTCTGATTTGGCTTGCTCACCTTGGCGTTGTTCCTCGAGTAAATCGAGCTCAGCCTGGGCGACATCGGTTTGCGCTTGCGTTAATGCTTGCTGATAACTGATATCATTAATTTGGCCTAATACTGTGCCTTTTTTAATCACCAGACCGGATTCAAATTGACGATGTACACTGTCAATCTTACCGCTTACTTCGGCGCTTAACGTAAGTTCATAACGTGGTCTTGCTTCACCAAAACCGATGACTTCAGCTTGATATTGTTGTCCATTGACAGCCACTACCCCCACTTGAGGTAATAATGAGATTGCTGCTGTACTCGCCACTGGGTTAATAGGTTGCTCTGTAGTAGATGCTTGTTGGTTAGGCGCAGGCGGTAATTGCGAGACGGTATAACCTAAGGCAGCAAAAATACTGCCCAATGATAATACGGTGACAATAACGTTTAGACGATTAAGCTTCATGTAATACCCCTAAGCCCAACGCTAGGCCTAAATCAATACGGTTTATAAGACGGTTATAAATGGTGTTAGCAAGTTGCGCTTCAACATCAAAGGTTTGCTGTTGCACGGTTAGTAAATCAAAAATGTCGACTAAGCCTTGACGATACTTTTGCTCGTAACTGACAAAACTGCGCTCGGCGCTGAGTTGCGCTTCAATTAAATGCTGTTGTTGTTTGGCGAGGGAGTATTCTTGGCCCACAGTGTTTTCCACTTCGTTAACCGCATTTAATAGGGTTTCTTGATAGACCCAATAGCGCTGCTCTGTGGTTAATTGGGCTAACTCAGCTTGTGATGATAATTTGCCACCTTGGAACAAGGGCGCAGATAATTGCCCAAGCACACTCCATAAAGGTCCGGTGAGTAATGCATCAGTTGGCGACTGCGCCATGTCGGTCAAACTGGCTGATAAACTGATCGACGGCAGCATAGCCTTATAGGCGGCATCGGTACGTAATGCTTCGGCTTCAATATTGTAAAATGCAGTTTTAATATCAGGACGTTGACTTAGATTTTGTTGCCCTAGTGAGTTAATGGGATTCAGCACTGCAGGAAATTCCGCAGTAATGTTTACCGCTAAATCGTTGCCGGTCCATTGCCCTGTAAGCAAGGTCAAATCACGCTTGCTTTGGGCAAGCTGTTGTTGATAATCGGCTAAGGTAGCTTGTGTACTGGCGACACTAGTATTGGCATTATCGAGATCTTCTAAACTGCCTAAGCCAACACGATAACGCGCTAAAATAAGTGCTTTATTGTTGTCTAATACCGTTAAACGCTGGGTTTCAATCGCCACAAGTTGTTGTTTAAGGCTAATGTCTAACCAACCTCGCATCACGTTGGCAGCGACTAAGTCTTGCGCGCTTTGTAGGCTGGCTTGCGTGCTGGCAATGTCTTTTAATGCAGCGTTGCTGCTGTCAGCAACTTTTTGCCATAAATCCAGCTCCCAACTCACGGTAATATCAGTGGTATAACTGTCATCGCTGTCTTCGGTTGAAGTGCCGCTAAAGCTGGCATCTACTGACGGCAAACGGTTAGCAGAAGTAATACCGTGTTGGGCATAGGCCATTTTCAATGCCACTACGCTTTGTTGCAAACTAGGGTTATTCTGCAAAGCAGCAGATATAAAGCTTTGCAATTCAGGTACATTAACTAAGTCAGTTAAACGCGCTATCGATTGTGTCGGCACATCTGGTGTCTTTGAGGCCAGCAGCAACTGCTCAATTAAACGTTGGCTAGTATCCGCCTCTGCTTGACTGGCTCGGTCAGCGTAATTGACATTATCGACACTGCTGCAGCCCAACAGGCTCGTCACCATCAGTGCCAGCATCGCTTTTCGTAGCGCCGGTTTTACCATCATCAACTGCATCCCCAAACCTGTGTATTACACAATAATGGCACTAGCATACTGATGGAGGGGTTAAGGCGAGGTTAAGGTGTGGGGGGATGGAACTTGGGGATAATATTGAAAGCGGATAAATAAAACCAAACAGACAATATAAAGATTTATCTTCATTGTCATCTCTGCCAATAAAATTAACGCTGCTATCTGGTTACCTTCTATTTCATATTTTTAATCGTATTTCTACTTTCTAGCTCAATTGAATACACCTGACTATAAATTTTTTTAATTAGATCAATCAAATCACCACTACTTTGACCATCTCGTTTTTGACTAACCCATACATTAGACAAGGTAAGAATGAGTCTTTCCGCTTGGTTTAAACTACTTTTTTGAGATACTTTTATAAATAAAAGTTGGCAACTGATAATTAAACATTTAACAACCAACTCATTTTCTAGTGGACTTTCAGTATCTTGTTTTTCTTTTGTTAACCATTGAGGTTCACCCTCACTGTACACTAACGCAGCAATCAAGTTAGCCACAGTCTTTATATCTGTGGCACCATTAAACAACTGCATTATTTCATCTGAGCGTTGAAAACTTAATAATAAGCTATAACCAAGATCGGCCTTATGCCACTGCTGTACTAATGCTTGAAGAAATGCCATAGATATTAACCTATCGATAAATTGCTATTCGTTTGGGGTTAAGTTCAAATGTTTGTTCCAGATACAAAAGGTATTCTTTAGCCAAAATAGAGAACGCTTTGTAATAATCTGTTTCAGCATGGGAATAGGCTAGATCTAAACATCGGTAAGCCCAAGGAAGTAAATGCTTTTCTAACAGCTCATTAATTGTTTTTTGATAAAGTGGATTTGTTGGATCTTCAGTCGCCTTGTTTAATAAGAAAGATAATACCGCAAATATTAACCCAATATGATCTAGAGGTTCGTTGGTTCTCATGTCTATATTGATGTCATTAACTGCATAAAACTGTTTTAACGTAACGGTACTAAAGTCATTAAGTAACTGTGAAGAGCTGGTATAAGCAGACCCCCACGGTGCAGCAAAAGGTGTTCCTGGGCCGTAAAAAAGCATGCCGTAATCTAGCTTAAGCCTAATCAACTCAGCTTCATCACCGGTCCATTGAGCAAGATAAGCTTTTAGGTGCGTTAATCCTTTAATGTTGGTATCGGTTACTAACAGCTGAGGCCAATTTTCAACAATATCTTGATCTTTAAAGGTATTGATCAAATCCAACTCAGGATAAATAGTCAGCACAGAATGCAATACATTGGCAATGGCTTGTAAATCTTGAAGCTTTTCAATGTTCATATCGTTCATATTTGCTTATAAATTTAAGTAGGATGGAAGGGTGTAATACGCTGATTACACCCTCTATTCAATAATTTATACTTCTCGAACGTTTAAGATCCGCCCCGTACTTGCACCAACAGGTTGGGCCTTCTTTGACGCTTTAACAATTAAGTTAGGCGAGGTAATCGATTCAGAAGGAAGTGGCGCAAAGTGACCATCACCGTTACCGTATTTAGCTCGTAGGTTTTCCATCGTATCAAAGTCCAACGCTCGTAAAGGGCATGACTCTACACAAATCGGTTTCTTACCTTCTGCTAATCTATCGAAACAACCGTCACACTTGGTCATGACTTTGCGTTCAATATCAATCTGCGGCGCATCATATGGGCAAGCTCTTGAACAGCTTTCACAGCCAATACATAACGACTCTTGAACCAGTACCAGTCCGTCTTCTTTTCTTTTATGCATAGCGCCAGTCGGACAAGCTTTGACACACACAGGTTCATTACAATGGTTACAACCAACAGAGGCATAATAAGCAAATACATTTTGATTATAACTTTCGTCGCCATTTTGATCCCATGAACCACCACCGTATTCATAAACCCGACGCCATAACATACCAGGCATTGCCGATACGCCTTGATTAGTGACATCATCCTTACTGCGTGTTTTGCCAACCATTCGATCTTTACAGGCTATATGGCAGGTTTTACAGCCAGTGCATTTGCTGCTATCGAAATAAAATCCTAATTGAGTTTCTTGTGTCATTTTAATTTACCCCTATCAAGCCTTGACTACCTGAACACGATTGGTGTGCTGTGGATTTCCCTTTGATACTGGAGAAGGATGATATTTTGTCAGTGTATTAATACAGCCTCCAATATCCACAACATGGCCAGATGGACCCACTTTGCCACTCGCATCTGGTTTATACCAAGCACCTTGCCCTAAAGAGCACACACCAGGAGTAACTCTAGGAGTGAGTTTTACAGGCAGTTCAATTGTTCCTCTACCGTTATAAACATGAACCATATCGCCATCAGCTAATCCACGAGAAGAGGCATCTTTCGGGTTCATCCAAACTGCATCTTCTACGGCTTCCCGTAACCATGGGACATTATGGTAACTTGAGTGAGTTCGACCTTTAGTGTGGTAACCACATAACTGTAATGGGTAGCCAGCATCAATAGTGTCTTGATCTTGATAGCCGTCCCAAGTCACCACATATTGCGGTAATGGAGTAATTTGGTCTCCAGTAGGCAAAGACCAAGTGGCCGCTTTACGTGCAAGTGATAATGAGAAAATCTCAAATTTTCCAGAAATTGTCGGTCTAGGGTTCGCTATTGGATCTTGAATATAAGACTCAAATGCAACCACTGATGAAGACATGTATTTACGGAAAACCCCAATTTTCTGTGCCTCCTCATAGGTATCGGGCATATCAACATCGGCATTCATCGCCTTGGTTTGTTGATAAAGCTTTTCACACCATTGTTGGCCGTTAAGCCCTTCGGTGTATTCAGCTCCATAACCCATAGCATTCGCAATCCCAGCACAAATTTCATACATAGATTGTGATTCGCCTAGTGGCTTCAATGAGGTGCTCATGAAGGTTGCATACGCCATTTGACCCGATGCATATGAATCGTTGGCATAATCGACTGATTCTAACCATGTACTGTCTGGCAATAAGTAATCGGCAAACTTAGCAGAAGGTGTCATCCAACAATCACTGACAATAATCAGTTCACACATACTGTCATCTTGGAGGATTTGCGCGGTGCCATTACTGTCTGAATGTTGATTGACTAAAGCATTACCGGCACAGTTAATAATTGCCTTAATGTTGGTGCCCAATGTAGCAGGATTATTATCGACTCGTTCTTGACTGCCGCTAGAAGTGAAACGAACACCATCAGTAGTTCCACTGAACTCTTCACCACGAACAACGGCATCTGACCATGTGAAAACAGGGATAGTAACCTCTACAGGGTTACTGCCAGTAGGCATACCCGAAACACCAAAACTATAACTTGACGGCATGGCACCGCTATTTACACCCGCACGGCCTATTTTTCCGGTCATAATGGCTAGGGTATACACGGCGCGAGTCGCTTGATCGCCATTTGCATGACGACTAATACCCGCACCAGCAGAAATATATGGCGCTTCAGCGGCCATAATAGCAGTGGCTAGTTGTTCTATTTTATTCGCTGGAACGCCACAGACTACGGCGGCCCAAGCTGGTGTTTTCGCACCTTCTTGCTCAAATATGCCTTGGCCCATAATATAATCATGGTAGTTTTGTGCTGGGTCGATAAATTCAGCGTGTGAAGCAATAAACGGATCAGCATTTAGCGTAACAGACGCCTTAGTGTTCACTAACGATGCTTCGTCATAACCCACTGCATATTTGTCTAAAAATGGTTTGGCATGTTGATCAACCCAACCACTATTTATCATTTGATAAATAACCGCTTCAATTAATGCGGCGTCAGTACCAGGACGAATAGCAAGCCACTCATCTTCATTACCCCGCATTGAATCTGTGTATCTGGGTTCAACCATCCACACTTTAATATTCTTTTTATTACTTTCTAAAGATTTAACAAAGTCATAGCCTTCGCCACTACCACTCATGCGTATCTCATTTGGATTAAAACCAAACCCAATAAATAAATCTGAGTTAACGATTTCGCTTAACGAACTACCACCAATGCTATCCCATTGATCGCCATAAGTGGCCATACACGCTGGATACACACCGGCCCATGAATAATCCCAATGGTGGTCTAGAAAACCGCCATTTAAATTCAATAGGCGACCCCAAGTAGCGGTATTCGATGAGAAACCATAATAAGCACCTGTACCGTAATGCATGTAAATTGATTCAGGGCCGTAGTTATCTTTAATAGCTTGTAATTTCGTGCCTATTTCTGAATAAGCTTGTTCCCAACTGATAGGGACAAATTTTGCCTCACCTCTTTTGCCGACTCGTTTCATTGGAGAACGTAGTCGATCAGTTGCATAGGTTCTTTGACGAAGTGAGCGTCCACGAGGACATGCTCGAGCTTGATGGTTTACACCATATTCATCAGTTGTTTCATGGTCAGTTTCAATTCGGGTGATAACACCATCTTTACTGAATACTTTAATAGGGCAATTTGAACCGCAATTGACTAAGCATGCAGACCAGTTAAGCTGTTCAAGCGAACTTTCAGGTACTTCTGGCGGTACTACATTGATTTCTTTCGCACTATCTTCACACCCAGTGATAGTTGCTGCAGCGCCAATTGCTGCACTCATTTTTAAGAAATTTCTACGTTCCATTTCTATATCCTCGCGTAGTATTTACGATACGTTTAATGCAATTTGTAGCTAAATGACAACATCACTTGGTGTGCGTTATAGTCATGGTTTATATCTTGAAGTGTTATTAGTCCGGGTATACTTACAATCCCAGTAGATGCAGCATCAGTATCGTAATAGCGTTCGTATCGATAGCTGAGTTTGAGTGCCATTTGTGAGTTTAATGCATAATCAGCATAGACACTGGCACTGTGGTTATAACTGTAATAGTCACCGTATGGTTGACTATCATCAACAATCACATTGGTATTACTGGTTGAATTAGCAAATAGATAATCCATACCTATAATTAATTTATCTTGCATTAAGCCACTATAATTAAGCCCTGCACCAATATTAATAAACTCATCTTCTATATCTGAGTACCAATATGAATTGCCAACTTGACTACCGGCTTGCGATGAGTTGATCCATTGCTGCCCAATAAATCCATAAGTATCAATATACTGATTAATATGAAAACTGACATTGACATCATAACCATAATCTTCTGAATCTAATAAACCGACATCCGTATCTTTATATTCATCCTTGGCATATCGAGAGGTAATATCGACATTAATCCAATCATTAGGTGTATGCGTTAACTTTAATTCATAGGCATTACGGGTTCGATCTGCCAAATAATACTTTCTTAAGACTGCATTATCTTCTGAGGCTGTTAATATATCTGACTCATATTTAGAACCATCTCTACTAGCATACTCAGACTTTACATTAATATTAAACATTTCAAACTTACGGATATTTAATTTCGTCCATAAGGTGTCATTTTGAGTTGTTTCACGTTCACTATAATTGCGAGTGATTTCTTTACTGTCATAACCTGCCTGTAAACGATAACCACTGGCAATTCGATAGCTCGCATTTATGCCATAATTTTTACGTTCGTAATCTAAAGGGGTATTTTGTCTAAATGCACCCGTTAAACTATTAAAGTTATATTGAGCAAACTCTGCAGTCGAACTCTGATTATCTCGCTTGTTATAATCGATGTTGCCACCTAAGCGAAGTCGATTATTCATCATTGATGTCACTGCAAAACGGCCATCAGTGGTATTAACCTGACCGTCCCAGCTTTGCAGTGGATTACCACTCATTTGAATTAAGTTTTCATCTTGGATCATGCGACCCGTTGCAACTCGTCCACTCATCACGGTCTGATCAAAGCGGTAATTGCCAGAAAGTGATATTTGATGCGCTTGGCTGTCTGGAGAGGCGGCATAAACATCGTTTAAATAAGGCAGACTTAAGTCGCTTATTTTATTATTGTAAATGCTTCCTGAATAACTCAATTCGCTCATCCAATTATCGCCATTAAGACCTATCCCAGCATCCCATTGATAAGTCGTCGCGTTCACCGGCAAGCCAATATTGATAGGGCTAGGCGTCACGATACTGCTTGAGCTGTGACCAGTTTTCTCTTCTTGGCTGTAACTGACAAAGCTATTGTAAGCATCTTGGCTAAATACCACGCCAATGCCTAATTTCTCTCGTTCTAGCGCTAAGTTAAACGTATTAACATCAGTACTTGGAGTCAGCATTCCATCGTTATGCCACAACTGACTATTTACATCATCAGCTTTAATCGTTTTGATTGCAGCGTAATCTAATACCACCTCATATAAGCCTGAATCCCCAATTTGTAAACTAGCAAAGCTATTATCGAAACCCAATTGGTGAGCAGTTATTTGGGCTTGATAGCCAGATTTGTTCAGGAACAAAATATCACTGCTTAACGAACCAATAGCGCCATCTTCTGAAGTGCCTAATGCGTTACCGGCATGCATATCATCAATGTCGTTATAGCCAAAAGCCACATCGATCTTACCGCTATAATCTGTATTCTCGCCACAACGGTTACATTCATAATTACTGGTTTTTACATGACTAGTATTAGCATTACTCACCCCAAAATTCGCTGCGAAACTGTGTCCAGATACCGCCACTAATATCGATACAGTAATAAGATTGATTTTAAATGACATAATCTTGCTCTCCATTAGCGTTGCAGCAAGCTGCCTGAGGGATGATTTGAACCATGTATTTGACTGTGGCAATTCAAACAACTTTTACCGCCACCAAAGGCATCAATACCTGACTCAGCGACCACTCGACTAGCGTGTCCATCATTGGCATGACATTGCTGACACAATTGCGGAGCGCGTTGCTTAACGAGTGATTCATTGACACTGCCATGAGGGTTATGACAAGTGACACAATTTTCTGTTACTGGTGCATGTTCCCATAAGAAAGGCCCACGTTTTTCAGCATGACAGCCATAACAAGTATCATTAACTGTGGGGTTAACTAACGCATTTTCACTCATTGAGCCATGAGCTGAGTGGCAATCAACACATGTCATGCTGTTCCACTTTAAAGGGTGTGAAGAGCGCTTATTCATGTCGCCTTTTTGGCTGGTATGACAGCTAACACAAGTGTCATTAACAGTGAGCTTATCCATAACAGGGTCTTTGGCTGCATGGATTTTGTGACAATCTACACAGGCAACTTCTTCAAGATTATGGGTACTGTTGTGCCAGCTCATCTGCTGTGCATCGTTATGACACCCTTCACAAACACTGTTTTGAGAACTTACCGGCAACTTACTTTTTGCACCAAAAGCAATCATCGGCTCCTTACCACCTCGATTATGATTGCCTTGTGGACCATGACATGCTTCACATTGCAAGCCTGCCATCGGAGATGCGTCTGAAATGACTTTGCCGTGCGTACCCTTAAATAAGTCCATCACCTGTTCATTTTTCTTATGACACATAAGGCAAGAATCTGCCCCTTTAGGAGAATAATTTCCGTCAGTAAATTTTTGTTGCAGTGTAGTGTCTAATTGTTCTGCGGTTAAATCGTCCCACGGTAATGCAAGAGCACTTTGCATTACTAAGAGTCCACAACCAATGAGCATGGCAAGTTGATAGAGAGATCTCATTGTTAAATACCTCCTTAAATCTGAATTTTTTACTTTCATGTCACTACCTGTGAAATAATTACTTTTTAACGTCAGTTACTATGTTTGTTCTAGAAAATATAATCGAAAGCTTATTTGTTGTTATCAAGGTTTAAACCAAAGAACACTAACTGGCTGGCCCCTACTTAACATTCCGTTATCATCTGCGAACTTCTTGAGCTAATTTAATCAAACCATCCGCCTAAATACCTACATATAGGTATAAACAATCGTAAGTAACATGTGATTGACTTAACAGAAAATAAAACTAATTTAAATTACCAACATTCATCACAACTTAAAAAAAGATGTGAGAAATATCGCATAATATAAATATGCATAGAATTGAAACTAGTTAATTTATATTTCGGTTTATACTGTCAGATATTCAATTAGTAAATCATGTAATGAAAATTAAACGTTAAGGTATGTTGGTATGGCTCTAGTTATGTCTTTAAGTTCTGAAATGAAAGGGAAATCTACTATATTTTTTCCAGATGCAGTTAAACCCGACATAATGAGTTTTATTAAAGAAAATGGCGAAAAAAAAACCTTAAGTAAAGGTGAGCTAATACCTAAAAGTATTTTGCTTAATAATTTTATTTATTTAAACACCGGACTATTATTTTATATAAAAAGAACAAACAACTATACCAAACCTAAATTTGTTAATGTCATCATCCCGAATAGACTAACTGATTATCATTTACTATTAGAAAACAATTGTACTTGTTGTAAAAGTATTAAAGTAGCTCGAGATAGTGAGATAATAGTTGTCGATAAATCTTTGATTAAAAACTTAATAAAGAATGACATTGAGCTCTTTACACGTTTTATGTTTGATGCCAACTATTTTACCGAAAGACAAACCGCATTGGCTATTTTCTTATTAACATCGTCACCTGAAGATAAACTCATTAAGTTTCTATTCGATATTTTGGTCGCTTTTAAGACAGAGTTTTCATCAATGTGGCTTACTATTGATATTAAACTAACACGAGAAGAGATTGCTGACATACTGCATATTAGCGTCATAAAGCTAGACTTGATGCTGGGGAGCCTAAAGAAAAAAGGCATGCTAGCCAAAGAAAAAGGAATGTTTAGTATTAATACAGCATTATTTAATGAACTTTCTCCTTGCCCTTTAGGTAGAGAAGACGCCCAAGGATGCAAATCGAATAACATGCTAAAATTTAAAACAAAGAATATGATTGAAATCAATAATCAATAGCGAGACGCTAGAATTCAGTGATTCGAAACGTCGAGTGCAGCGTTAACACAAAAGTTTCGGCTAGAAACACATTAACAAGACCTGCACTCAGTCGCCGCTATATGTTAACTAAACTACATAATGTTCAGCTTTAATGTCCCTTCAACCGCCTGCTCAGCGCACTTTGACTAATGCCCAGTATTTGCGCTGCTGCGGTTTGGTTATTGGCAGTGCGGCTCATGGCTTCGTCCATTAATGCTTGGTTCATCTGCGCTATCGTGGGCAGTTGTTTGGGAAAAATAATGCGGTCTTGCGGCGCTGCCGTTAATGACTTGTGTTCATTAATCGCTTCCATAAAAGCAGAGGTATTAAGCGCTATGCCATCACTTCGGCTCACAGCATCAAAAACCATGCCTTTGAGTTCATGAAGGTTACCAGGAAAATCATAACTGGCGAGTTTGGGCGCTAAATCGGGAGGCTGAATAGGCGCAGGTAGATTCATTTCAGCGGCAGCAAGGGCGATGAAATGATTGATTAACATAGCAATGTCTAACTGCCGTTCTGCTAACGGTGGTAATTTAATTTTATGAGCCCGTAAGCGGTAGAGTAAATCGCTTCTAAACTCACCAGCTTGGTGTAGTTTGAGTAAGTCATCTTGAGTCGATACCACAAACTTACATTTAACCGGATAAGCGGTGTCGCTGCCTAAAGGGTAATATTGTTTAGTGTCTAACAACGCTAATAGCTTAACTTGAGCATCCAGAGGCAACGCGCCTATTTCATTCAAATACAGCACCCCACTTCCGACTTGATGCAATAGGCCTGCAACCGCTTCAAGCTCGCCATTATGGTGATGATACAGCTGGCCACTCATTTTTTGCTCAAAGGACTCGCTACTAATACCGGCAAGATTAATGCTAATAAAAGGTTCATTCGGGTTATAAAGCACATGGCAAGATTTGGCGAACTCGCTTTTGCCAGTGCCGCTTTCACCATAAATTAGCAAGGGTTCAGGGCTACAAGATACGGCTTCAAGATAACGAAATTGATCTAATAACTGTGGCTCGCAAGTTAAAATATTATTGAACGCTTGCGGGTTATCTAAAGTACGACTTAAGAATTTTTCTTTGATATACAGGTAGTTTCTTTCAAGCCCAACCACTTCTAGCGCTCGGCGTACCGTACGCGCGAGATTATCGACATTGTCTGTTTTGATAAAGTAGTCATAAGCGCCATTTTTAATACAGCGCACTGCAGTATCAACCTCATTCACCCCAGTCACAATAATCACCCGAGTATTGGGAAAGTCACTGCGGATCATCGCTAATAGCTCTTCGCCAGAGTGAAATGGCATAGTAAGATCGACCAGTACTAGCGCATAATCACCCACTTGTAAGCGGCTGTGTACTTGACGGCTATCTAGACAAGTATCTATGTCAGCCTCAGGAACGAGACGGTTAAGGGTTATCGCCAGTGTGCGTAACCAGGCGGCTTCGTCGTCGATTAACAGAATATTTCTGGCCAGTTTCATGTGTGTTGTTCCAATGCAAAAATCAGACTAATTTGCGTGCCTTTGCCTAAACTCGACTGCATCTGCATTTCGCCTTGATGCTCTTTAATTATTTTACTGCATACCGATAAACCCAAACCACTACCGCCCTCGTTGCGACGGGTGGTAAAAAAGGGCTCGGTAATACGTTTGAGCGTGGCGCTATTCATGCCGCAACCGTTATCGATAATGCTCAATATTGCCGTATTGCCAGCAATGCGAGTTTCTATAATAATCTCGCCATGTTGTTCAGTGCAGGCATGACAAGCATTTTGAATAAGGTTGATTAATACCTGATGTAACTGTTGCGCATCGCCCTTAATTATAGGACTAGGTTGACATAACCTCATGCTGATCTGATGGACCTTGGTTTGATTGGCAGTCAGACGCTGGGCAACTTGAACCACGTCATTTAGGCATACTCGAGCATATTGATCGGCAATATGCGGCATGGCATAACGTTTTAAGTCATTAACAATTCGGCTGATACGTTTGGCGCCCTCTTCAATAGAGCCGCAACTGTACTGAAGCTCTTCAATGGCAACATCTGGGGGTAATCCTGCAATAAGCCAAAAAGGATTTTGTTGCTGATAGTGCCTTGCTGCTGGGGTTAAGTCTTTTAAGGCCGCGGTAAATAATGATACCGCATGCACAATCAGGCCGGTTGGATTATTGATTTCATGAGCAATTCCCGCAGACAACTCCCCTAGTGACGCTAAACGGCTAACTTCTTCATTTGCTTGCCTCAATCTATGCTGCTCAGTGGTTTCCTCAAGTAGAATCACCACTTGTTTTTCTGCAATAGGATGGATTTGTAATTGCCAAAACTGCTGTTGATAGCGCATTTCTGCAATCAAGGGGGTTTGGCTAGAGAGTACCTCGAGCACCGCCGTTTTAAGAACAAATGCATGGTTATCGATATAGTAAAATGCTGCTGAATCTAACAAATGAATGTTGTTATCGTTACTCCATAAATGCTGCAAGTCTTGGTTTACTATGGTTACGCCATTGGGGATACCATCGAGAACAGATTGGAACTGTTTAGATAATTCAGATATCTCAGCTTCAATGCGCCTGCGCTGAATGAGTTCGGCATCAAGGGCTTTAGTATGACGGCGTAAACTAGCGCTTATCAATCCGGTGAAAATCATCCCGATAGCAGAAATAATCGCCACTAAAATGGCTAGAGCAAACATGCGCTTTTCAGAAGAGGTTAAATCCACTTTTTCACGCCCGGTACCAAACCATTTATTAACCAGTCTGTCGTATTCGCCTGATAATTTTAACTGCCTAAGGGCTTCATTAATTTGATACATGAGTTCAGTTTTCGACTCATTAGCGACAAAATTAAACGCGCCATAAATGAGTGCATCACTCGAACTGCGCACCGATGGATACAGCGGAAGTAAACGCCGCGCAACAAAGCTTTCAGCAATCACCACGTCGACTTGATTTTTAATCAGTAATTGAAAACCTGTTTCATACAAATCAACATCCACGCGGTCGAAATTTTGCAGATGATCAGATAAAAAAACATCAACAAAAGCGCCTTTTTTAATGGCCACCCGCTTACCAATCAAATCTGCCCAACTGTTAATTAAACCCTTACCCTGCAAAGTATAAGCTTTAGCGTGGGTAGCATAGATAGGATCAGATTGAGCTAACTTGCGATCCATGTTCACCGGGCTCACCACAACAATCACGTCAATATCGCTGTTAGGGTTATACACATCTTGAACTAATTGCTGAAAACTCTTACGCCGCACAAGAATGCGCTTGTTAGTAAGCTGACCAATTCTATCCATCAACTCAATGTTAAATCCTTGATCCACTCCGTTATTACGCCACTCTAATGGCGCTGTTTTTGAATGCACACCTAGCACAATGCTGTCTTGCGCGAATGCAGGAAAAGTGAGGGTAATAACTAATAGTAATAGGATCTTCATACTGCGATGTTAACTATTTCGCTCATTTGAAACTGTGCCGCATTCCGCGAATTAGTAAATCATTATGTACCTTTTACCTAAATATTAATTTGATGTGATCTAGCGCCACATAAACTATGCAAAAGTGCATACACGCCCTTAAAGCTATGCATCTTTGCATAGCACCTTTTCATGCTTGTGATTGAGTTGTCATTTCTGTCACTGCTGGTGTTTATCTTATTGCTGGTTTTAGTGGCATGGATAAAGATTAAGGTAAGCAGAAGTAACCGCTGAACAACTTAACACCTAATTTTAGACCGAACTTTTAAAGTGAAGTGATCTCACTTCAGCCACACTAAAACAATAACTGGCTTTTATACCTAATCAACTAAGCATCATTAGGTTTAGAAGGAGGAGCAAAAATGAAAAAAATGAAACTTGCAGTCTGCCTTGCCACGCTAATGGGCACAGCAGGCCTAATGGGCAACGCTGTTGCGGCTGATAACTTAGCTGAATTCCATGAGCAAAACCAAGAGTGTGATAGCTGTCATACTCCAGATGGCGAGCTATCAAACGACAGCTTAACCTATGAAAATGCCCAATGTGTTTCTTGCCATGGCACTTTAGCTGAAGTGGCTGAAACCACAAAACATGAACATTACAATGCCCATGCTTCACATTTTCCCGGTGAAGTGGCTTGTACCTCATGTCACAGCGCGCACGAAAAATCGATGGTGTACTGTGATTCTTGCCACAGCTTCGATTTCAATATGCCATATGCTAAAAAATGGAAACGTGACGAACCCACTATTGCTGAACTGGCCAAAGATAAAGCAGAACGTCAGGCTGCTCTTGCTAGTGCACCTCACGATACGGTTGATGTAGTGGTTGTCGGTTCTGGTGGCGCAGGTTTCTCTGCGGCAATATCGGCAACAGATAATGGTGCGAAAGTCATTCTGATTGAAAAAGAGCCTGTTATCGGCGGTAACGCTAAATTGGCTGCAGGTGGTATGAACGCTGCTTGGACTGATCAACAAAAAGCCAAAGAAATTAAAGATAGCCCTGAGCTAATGTTCAAAGACACCATGAAAGGCGGCCGTGATATAAACGATCCAGCATTAGTTGAAGTCTTAAGCTCACACTCTAAAGGCTCAGTTGATTGGATGACCAAAATGGGCGCCGATTTAACCGATGTTGGCATGATGGGTGGTGCATCGGTTAAGCGTGCACACCGTCCAACTGGTGGCGCAGGTGTGGGTGCTCATGTTGTTCAAGTGCTTTATGATAATGCCGTAAAACGCAATATCGACTTACGCATGAACACTCGTGGCATTGAAGTACTTAAAGATGACAGCGGCAAAGTGAAAGGTATTCTGGTTAAGGGAATGTATAAAGGTTACTACTGGGTGAAAGCCGATGCAGTCATCTTAGCAACGGGTGGTTTCGCTAAAAATAACGAACGTGTCGCTAAGCTTGATCCTTCATTAAAAGGCTTTATCTCTACTAACCAACCTGGTGCTGTAGGTGATGGTCTGGATGTGGCTGAAAATGCCGGTGGCGCTTTGAAAGACATGGAATACATCCAAGCTCATCCAACACTATCAGTAAAAGGTGGCGTAATGGTCACTGAAGCGGTACGTGGTAATGGTGCGATTTTGGTTAACCGTGAAGGTAAGCGTTTCGTCAACGAAATTACCACTCGTGATAAAGCATCTGCGGCAATCTTAGCGCAAACGGGTAAATCAGCTTATTTGATTTTTGATGACTCTGTACGTAAATCACTGTCTAAAATCGATAAGTATATTGGTTTAGGTGTTGCACCATCGGCAGACAGCTTAGTTAAATTAGGCAAGATGGAAGGTATTGACGGTAAAGCGTTAACCGAAACAGTTGCACGTTATAATAGCTTAGTGAGCAGCGGTAAAGACACTGATTTTGAGCGTCCAAATCTACCTCGTGCACTAAACGAAGGTAACTACTATGCAATCGAAGTGACACCTGGGGTTCACCACACTATGGGTGGCGTGATGATCGACACCAAAACTGAAGTCATGAATGCTCAGAAACAGGTTATACCTGGCTTGTATGGCGCTGGTGAAGTCACTGGTGGTGTTCATGGTGCTAACCGCTTAGGTGGCAATGCAATTTCAGGCATCATCACCTTCGGTCGCTTAGCAGGTGAAGAAGCGGCAAAATATTCTAAAAAGAACTAATCGATTTAGAATTAACTGACTCGCTAGTATCAGTAAGCCACAGTTCATTACTGTGGCTTTTTTTATGCGTCAATATCTCCAAACCTAACCAATTAACGCGTCAATAGCGGGCCTGTTGCAAGTCTTCTCATGTAAAAAATAACGCAGTTAGCAAGGCAAAGGGCTGTTTGCGAGGCATTTGTTATCCCGAGTTCAGGTTAATTAATGCATAATCGATGGCACAGTAAATTTTGCATTAACTCACTAGCTAATATACAACGCTAACTTACAAAGCTATCAAAGGATAATAATGAAACAGTCTATAGTTCACATCGCGCTAGTGGTGAATGATTACGATGAAGCCATCGATTTTTATGTCAATAAATTGAAGTTTGAATTGATTGAAGACACCTATCAAGCAGAACAAGACAAACGCTGGGTTGTAGTCGCACCTCCGGGTTCAAACGGGGTATCTTTGCTGTTAGCGCGGGCATCAAAACCAGAGCAACATGATTTTATTGGTAACCAAGCTGGCGGACGGGTATTTCTTTTTTTGAATACCGATGACTTTTGGCGCGACTATAACCGCATGCAACTTGATGGGATTAAGTTTGTGCGCCCGCCTCAAGAGCAAGACTATGGCACTGTGGCGGTATTTGAAGATCTTTATGGCAATCTTTGGGATTTACTGCAGTTAAATGATAAACATCCGAAATAGATAATTAATCCATTCATAATTCCAGCAAAATTATAACGACACACTTGATTCCTACACCAAGGGAATCAGCGTAAATCATTTTATGCTGACAACCTAAACCACATATTGTGCAAGCTAACTGACATAAAAAAGCCAGTTGGATATTCCAACTGGCTTAACAAAACGTCACTCTATTTTAGAGCTAGTCTATATGCTGTGACCCAATTACAAAGCAAATTTATAGTAGACGTAAAAACGAGTGTCAGTTAGGTCATCGCCTGTAGAGTAATTAACAATGGCATGTCTGGCTCGCACACTTAGACCATTTAAAAACTGAGAAAGATCATAAGTAACAGACAAGTCGGTTTCATCAATGTCTTTGCTTGAGTCACCATCAATCTGATAACTAGCCCAGTTAAGATATGTGCTCACACCACTGAGAGCTGAATCAGGTGCAAAGTTGTATGCTAGCTGAGCACCGTAACCTTCTTCATTAGCACGCGAAGACTGAACCACCTGCTGAATGATCACTTTTTCATCACCAAATGGGGCAACAATATCGCCATCACCGGTTTTTACGTACTTAATCGTGGCATCAAACCCACTCCATTTCATCCCTAAATGGAACCCAGCCTGGTAAGTATCAAACTGTGCAGCGCTCTGATCTAGCTTACCTGTAGAGTCTTGTTTTAAATAAGACGGAATGAAGTACCAGTTGGCAGCGCCCATTTTACCGCTCATGTCCAATTTAACATGATACTGATTGTAAACGTCTTCCATGGAGTAGTACCACAGACTGGTTTTGGCTTTGACCGCATTTAACGGCAGATTGTAATCTAAACCTAAGGCGTAAATAGGGTTGTCTTCAACATCGATGAAAACGCCCTTACGTGCAAATTCACCCCGGATACCATCAGCCACACTGGCAAACTCTTCGTTGGTCCAGCCCATGTAATCAGTGATATACAGCGCTGACACGCCCAAGTTCTCAATTGAGGTATTCTTAATACTGGCACCGCGATAGGTGAACGGGATTGCTCTTAATGGGAACGGGTTCATCATGGGAGTACGTAACTCTTGCGCACCAACCACTATTTTAGTGTCGTACCAGTTGCCGCTAACAAAGTATTCTTGCAAACGGTTAACAGATGTACGTTCAACCTTAGCGCCAGGCGCTCCACCACCAACAAGGCCATACAGACCATCATCGTTTGCATCCCAAATTGGGTTAGCTGAAGCAAATGAACTGCCAAAGCTTATACCGTTAGCTTCTCCGGATCGCAGGTAGAAAAGGCCACCGAATGATGTATCACGTCGATCAGTACTATCGCCATCAAAGTTACGTTGGAAGTCAAATAATTGAAATTGACCATTCACACTGCCGTCATTAAATAAATTGGCCATTGGCTCGGCCGCAAAGGCTGGGCTTGCTGCTAGGCATGCCACAACCAAAGGTAGTAGTTTTGTTTTCATCATCATTTTTCTCATCCTAATTATTGTTAACTTTTCTTATGGTCGAGATATTAAGGTGCCAAATGGCCGACTTATGGCACAACAAAGTCAAAACGAAGGTGGCAACTGCCACAGTAGTTCTCTGACTTTTGGTGTACGCTGTGACATTTAAGGCAGTCAGTTTCAGTGCCAAAATGACGATTTTCATGTGGATTTGTTGGTTTCACATTCTTGGTTTTGGCTGCTAGCTTTTGGGTGTTATGACATGTCACGCATTTAGACATAGTCACAGGTTCACGAATTTCAGCTTTACCGTGGCAGCTAGCACATTTGAGTCCTTTAGCCGCATGAGTTTGATCCAATAAGGTGTTATTGTTTGCCATTGCACCGCTTGCGAAAAAGCTCAATGCAAGACAAAGCATGATGTTGCGCAGTGTTAATTTCTTCATTGTGTTATTCCATTATTCATTGGGAAGGTTGCCAAGTGTCAGGCATCCATTTAACTGGGTGTTCGTTTTATAGCTTGGCCACATACCTACCTGCTAAGTAGCCAAACGTATAACAACGTCCTAGTGACAATCCGAATACAGTCAGTGGGTAATCAACGCCACCATAGAAGCCACCACCTAAGTTACCGATAACGAATAAGCCGCCAATTTTGTTGCCATCAGCATCAAGCGCTTGATGATTTTTATCGACTAGCATTCCTGAACAAAGGGTTGAGATACGCATGCGGCGGTGAATGCCATAGAAAGGGGCTTTAACAACAGGA
This sequence comes from Shewanella sp. 5S214, assembly GCF_041439795.1. Taxonomy (NCBI): domain Bacteria; kingdom Pseudomonadati; phylum Pseudomonadota; class Gammaproteobacteria; order Alteromonadales; family Shewanellaceae; genus Shewanella; species Shewanella sp. 5S214. The sequence continues at coordinate 16,475 of NZ_JBGOOV010000004.1, read as the reverse complement.
AGCATTTTTGATGAAGGCTTACCAAAATCGTCATCTTTACCGGTTTTGCAAAGCTCGTTATAGCGCTTAACATTGGCAACGAAGGTTTTAGGGTCACATTCCAGTTTTACTGCAAGCTCTTCCAAGGTATTGGCTGAGTAGGTATTTGTCTGAGATGCAAACACGCCGACCTTAGGCGCTGGATCTTCAGGCATATAGATTTTCATTTCTTCAGGTGAGTACAGTTTTCCAGGCCAGTTAGCAGCTTGGTCCATGTAATTAGAATCAAAGACTTGAGAGTAGTTACCCGCATTTTCTGCATCACGTAGGTAGTTATTCATCAATGACATTTCAACCGTTTCATTGACGAAACGATTACCTTTGCGGTTAACAGCAAGGAATGGCATATCACACATTGAAGCTGGACCGGCGTCAAAATCGTGCAACATTTTGGTATGACCGATAGGTTCGATTACGCCACCGGCCCAGTAAGCCATAGAGAAACCATCGCCAGTACGATCCATTTGCTTGCGTTCAAAATGCTTCAAATCAGGAATGAAGAAGTTACACATTGCTTCGTTATTCTGATAATCACCAGACGACAAAATCACACCTTTTTTAGCAAGGTATTTGTGGTATTTGCCATCACGGTCTTTGGCAATAACACCAATAACTTTGCCAGATTCATCTTGGATTAGTTGTTGTGCAGGCATGTTGAAGAAGAATTTAACACCCGCTTTTTCAGCTACTTTAGCTAAATCACGCATGCCGTCACCTGTGGTATATGGCTTAGGGCCACAAAATGAGGTCACAAAATTGAGCTTATGTTCAGTGACACCACGGATACCATGTTGCACTTTAGTGCCTTGGTCTACGATTTGCGCGCCACCTTTTTTAGCACGATCGATAACCCAAGAAACTGCCTCACCAGAGTTATACGCCCATTCTCTAACAAGTTCAGGGTGACAACGGTGAGCACTGTCGCTCATTAAACGGCTAACCATGGCTTCGACACCAGCCTTATCGCTGTTGGCCAAATCAATACCAGAACCTGTGTTACCTTGAGAAACGACAATCGCTTGCTTTTGTAATACCGCAACTTTAGCGCCATTCTCAGCCGCTGATAGTGCCGCAGGAACACCTGAAGCACCCGCACCAACCACAACCACGTCGAACGTTTGTGTCGATACGATCAGTCTGTCAGAAATCGGTTTCGGCTTAGGCATAAACTCTAACGTTGCGCCGCCATCTGAACTTTTAGCTGCGTTTTGGCAGGCGTCATCTGTTGCAGCAGAAGCAATTCCGCTACTTAGACCGGTAAATGCAACTGCGCCAGTACCCACTGCAGCACGAGTTAAAAAGCTACGTCGTGAAATACCATTTTGCAGGACATTCGCGGTGTATTGATCGATTGCTTCCGGCTTCTTTGAATCATTATTACTCATTGTCATACTCCTTTTGCCCTCACTGTCACAATGGGGCCAACAGCATTAACTGCGATATTGGACCCGCTCATAACCGTACAGAGCTACTGTGTTCTACTTGCATCAAAAGTAGGGTTCGCTCAGAAAGTGGGGAAAAGTCTTAATATGATAATAGTTAATGTTAACCCCAAATTTGATACGTTAAATGTATGACATATGATATTACCCATAAAGGGATAGTTATTGTATCTTTGGAGTAGCTCTCAAAAAAAAGTGATTTTGTGACTTTCTAACAACAAAAATATAATAGGCATTACCGATGAGAGAAATTCAACAGATGAATATCAACAGAAAGCAAATAATCGAATTTGAGTCATATACTTACAAGCAGTTGTGACGCATAAATAAGAGCGGGAAAACAAGGATATTTCATCAGCATAACTATTAAGCATATGTATGAGCATGATAGAATATAAACCAGAACAAATTTAGGACACTGAACTTGGTTAACTTTACCTCCGTCAAACACATGAAAGCTTCCGATGAAATAGGAAACCAACTAAAGAATGCTATTTTTGAAGGTAAGTATTTAGCTGGTGATAAACTACCATCCGAACGAGAACTCATTGAATTGTTTCAAATAAGTCGCACTGTAGTGCGAGAAGCAATTAAAGGACTTGAAGCGAGTGGCCTTGTAGAAATTAAACAAGGTGCGATGGGTGGCGCTTTCGTAAAACTGATGACATTTGAACGACTGACTAATGTGTGTCAGGAATTGTTCATCATGGAAAAAATGTCATTCGCCGAAGTCTGCGAGGCAAGATTACAAATTGAGCCTATGGTGGCTAAATTAGCAGCGCAAAATTGCACCCCTGAACTGGCAGAAAAATTACGTGAGGCCTCTCGCTGTGAAGAACACATATTAGACTATTCTGATACCGTTTATTCACGCCAGAAAGTGCATTATATTTTAGCTGATATGTCAGGAAATCGTTTTCTCGCGGCTATCGTCAAATCTCTGTTGCAAGTTATCAGTAATGCAACTTCAAAATTTGAACCTAGCCATGACAAAGTCCATCCAGTAGGCCTGCATGATGCAATTATTGCAGCGGTTATCGCACAAGATGGTCAACAAGCTGAGGCAGAAATGCGCACACACTTACAAGCATTTACCCTAAGGCTCAACGCTGTAGAAAAAGATTATAGAGACACTGAAAAATAAGCATTATTATACTGTACAGTCTTGATTATACGCAGGTTCATGTTTATTCATGAGCCTGTTTTTATACCCATAGTAAAACAAAGCTCAACAAGATTTGCAGCCTCTGTACAAAACACCTCAGCCAACCCAAATGACATTATCACATTGCTAGCAAAGTATTTATCTTAGTTAAAAGCTACTTAAATTTCTGTTTTGTCAAACCAACTGCGATCTATTTCCCAACAATGTAGAAACTGAGACCCATTAGTCATTAAATTCTTATCAGTATTTACCCTGCAAATCATATGTTATACGTTTGACATATTACCATTCAAGTATAGACAATGAGGATTAATATGAAAACGGAAAATCTATGGATTCCCTTAGCTTTAGCACCTTTGTGTATTGCTCTTTACGGCTGCAATAGTGACTCATCTACGGAAGGCATTCCACAACTTGAGGCCGCCATACCTGCAAGTATCACCAGTTGTGCCACACTCGCAACTGAGTTCAATTATGCCGACACTACAATTATCAGTGCAGAACTTATCCCCGCGGGTGATGTGGAATATGACGCAGGCGAAATTTACCCGTCTCCTTCACATTGTTTAATCACAGGGAAAATGAACGAAAGAACTGGCATAGGGATGGATGGTGATGCCGAGTACGCTATTGGTTTTGAAATGCGTTTACCGTCAGACTGGAATGGCCGTTTTTATTACCAAGCCAATGGCGGCTTAGATGGTAAAGTGCAAAAAGCCGTTGGTCGTTTCCTTACATCTGCAAGCAAGGATTCTGGTGCGCTAAACAAAGGCTTTGCAGTCATCAGTTCCGACACCGGACACGCATCAGCAACACCCATGTTTGGGCTAGATCCTCAGGCACGCTTAGATTATGGCTACAATGCGGTTGCCGAACTCACGCCAATGGCTAAATCTTTAATTGAAACCGCGTATGGTAAACAGCCTGATCGTTCTTACTTTGGAGGTTGCTCAAATGGTGGACGCCATACCATGGTTGCCGCAACACGCTATGCCGATTTATATGATGGTTTCTTAGTAGGTAACCCAGGGTTCAACTTACCCAAAGCAGCTGTTTCACAGCTTTATGGTATTCAGCAATATTCAAGCCTAGTAGATATTGACGTCGAAAATGTGCTCGCATCTTTACAAAATGGCTTCACCCAAGAAGAGTTTGCACTCGTTTCAAGTAAAGTCGCACAGCAATGTGACGCATTAGATGGCGCAAGCGACGGAATGGTACAAGATACTTATGGTTGCCAAGATGCATTTGATTTAGATCGAGATGTGCCAACCTGTCCAGCTGACCGAGATGGCACATGTTTAACTGCTGCGCAGAAGTCAGTAATGACAAACATTATGTCTGGGCCACGTAATAGTAATACAGATGCGGCCATTTATTCAGACTTCCCCTATGATGCGGGCATGGGCACCAATGATTATTATAACTGGGAATTTTTCATGGCGATGATGAGAGATCCAGGCGCGGTGGCATTTATATTCTCAACCGCACCAACCCCTTATAATGGTTCAACGGAACTCGGTGCATATGAATTTGTGATGCCTTTTGATATGGATACCGATGTTGAGCGTATTTATGCGATTGATGATACTTACACCCAGTCAGGTATGACATTCATGACACCACCAAATCCAACTGATCTGACTGTATTGAGAGATCGTGGCGCTAAGATAATGGTCGTTCATGGTACTTCTGACGCAGTATTTTCACCTAACGATACAGTTAACTGGTACAAAGGCTTGCAGAACGTCAATGAAAATCAAGCCGACGAGTTTGCTCGCTTATATTTAGTCCCTGGTATGAACCATTGCGGTAAGGGGTTAGCTACAGACCGCTTTGACATGCTTGACTCTCTCGTTGCATGGGTAGAACAAGGGCAAGCACCTGAGAGCATAAATGCTTCTGTTCGTTCTGAAAATACTGAGTTACCCGCTAATTGGTCTAAAACACGGACAAGACCATTATGCCCTTTCCCACAAGTGGCAACCTATAGCGGTACAGGTAACATGGAAGATGCAGTTAACTTTATCTGCGTGACTCCTGAGCAATAGAAACAATAAGCCACATAATGACGCACTAGATTGTGGAACAAGATATCCATCACTGTAACGCATTTGGGCACCTATTTATTTAATAGCTAACAAGTAAAAAGGAGCATTCTATGCTCCTTTTACTTGTTAAAACCTGCGACTTAATTTATTCAGCAAACCGCAGGCTAAATTCTTGAATGCGTTGTGCATTGACACCGCGATCGCCGATTCCAACCCGCGATACACTGCGTAAATCAATACGGCTACCCTGCTCTAATACAGACACTACCACAACAATATCGTCTGCGAAGTTAAAAAATGGGGTTCTTGAGGTACTTTCAAAACGACGTGCCTTTGGGTCTTGAGCGACAATAGTCCAACCCATTGACTCCGCAACCATAAGTGCCTTTTGATAAGCCGCATCAGCGGTTAAGTCTGACACTATAGGGTTAATATTAGGAAAAGCTTGCAGTTGCTGCGCAGCGATTTCGGGGCCACCATAAACTAAGCTGTTTTTAGCGCCTTCACGACTGTCAGTTAAAAATTCGAATTGCGGTGGCGATTGGGTATTAGTGGTTATATCGTGAATAGGTGGGTATTTAACTGGCTCAATAACCAATGCCACAATACTCGGCGCCAATATGCCTAATCCAAGCACTAACGCTATGGTCGAATTGATAAGCCCTTTACCTTTAGCACGACTGTTTTGCTTAATGGTAAAGCTGGTAATTAATGCCACTAACCCAATCACGACGACAACATATCCCAGCAAGTTATTGTAATTACGGCTGGCCATGAAGCCGACTATGGGATCCCATAATCCTATTGTCGATCCAAATACCATTAATACGGCAAGTGCTACTGCAACCAATGCCACCACTAACGCAATATTACTTAAACTGCTTTTTTGCATCACATTCATCCTTTAGGTAATCCTAATTTATCTCACTCAACTTACATTGACCTGAATTTGTGCTAATAAATTTCTCAAACAACAAAAAATATTCTGACTCAATAAGATAAGCTCGAACCGTTTACTGACTTAACCAGTGTTGTTTCGCTTTACTCACCCGTATTAGGATCAAGCGCTAAACGACGCATGGTACGAATTAAATTACTTCTATCTAGCTTTAAGGACCTTGCAACTGCAGCTAAGTTACCTCGCTCAGTCAAGAATACTGTTTGTATGACTTGCCGCTGATACTCATCGGTGGCATCACGCAGTCCTTGGGTTATCACTTGGGATAACGTAGCCGTTGAATCATTGGTGGATTGACTCTCCATCGCGGTTTGCTGTGGTGCTTCAGAATGACTCGCCATAAACTCTGACCCCAGATGCACAGGGCTAATACTAATAATACTAGCATGACGACCTTGTTCACTAATGGCCCTTAAGGCAGCGCGACTAAGCAAGTGCTCTAACTCACGCACATTGCCAGGCCAATGATATTGGGCTAATTGATTAATCGCGCTTTGTTGCAACCTCAGTTTCGCGACTCCAAGTTGATGTTGGCTTTTTTCTAAAAAATAGCCTGCCAATAAAATAACGTCTTTACCGCGATCACGTAAGGCTGGCACTGGCAGTGGATAAACACTTAAACGATGATACAAGTCAGCTCTAAACCTACCTTCTTTAACTTCTAGCTGCAAATTACGATTAGTTGCAGCAATAATTCTGACATCCACCACAATAATATTGTCGCTACCAACACGCTGAATTTCACCATTTTGCAATGCACGCAATAACTTAGCTTGTACCGCTAACGGTAATTCACCCACTTCATCTAAAAATAATGTGCCGCCATCGGCCAGTTCAAAGCGGCCCCGACGATCGCTTACCGCACCAGAATAAGCACCTTTTACATGACCAAAGAGTTCACTTTCAACGATGCTTTCTGGCAGTGCTGCACAGTTAATTTGTACTAACGGTTGCTCGCTGCGACGTGATTGTTGATGAATGCTTTTGGCAACTAACTCTTTACCCACACCAGTTTCCCCGGTAATTAATACCGATAGATCGCTGGCGGCAACAGTATTTATCTCTGACAATAAATCCGTAATTGCGCCACTGTTACCAATAATACTTGACGGCCCTGCAGTCGCTAACATGCACTGTGCCACTTGATGATTACGTTCAACTTGAATTTCTAACGCTTCAATATGTTCACTGGTACTAATCGCAGCGGCCACAGCAGCAATATAAGCGCGGGTTTCGGTTGGATTAAGCGAATCAAAACTACCTGCTTGCATAGCGTCCAAGGTTAAAACGCCCCAGGCTTTACCATCGATATAAATGGTGCTGCCCATGCAGTCATGCACGTGCAATTGTTCACTGCCATCATCGACTAAACCGTCATAGGGATCGGGCAGTGTTGAGTCGGCATCGAAGCGGGTAATGTGTGGGTTAGTTAAAATTTGCTGCAAGCGTGGATGGTGGTTAATCGAAAATTGTCGCGCTAACGCTTCTTGCTTTAAGCCCACCACAGCTACAGGCACCAAATGATCCTGTTTAAGCTTCAGTAAGGCTACAACATCGCACGGAATGGCGCGTTGAATCGCTAAAATCAGCCGCAAGTAACGCTCCGATTTTATCAAGTCACGATTTAAGTCTTCTACAATGTCGATAAAGGGAACAATATTCATAATAAGTCAAATAAACCTAATTTAGGTTAATTTGACACACTTATTGATCTAGGTCAATTTAACCTTTATAAAATTTATATGTTTAAAATCAGTGTGATAAATGTTGGCACGTTCTGTGTAATGTCAAGGTATACAAGGTAATTGATTGAAGCTTATCGTTATTTACTCCCCAAAAAGGAATCATGAATGTTAGACACTGCAACTGTTCAAATTATTAAGGCCACTGTCCCCGCGTTACAACTTTACGCCAATGACATTACCAGCCATTTCTATCCATTACTGTTTGCCCAGCATCCTGAAGTATTGCCTTATTTCAATCAAACTAACCAAGCTAAAGGCACTCAACCTAAAGCACTGGCTAACGCTGTGATTGCTTATGGTGCCAATATTGATGAGCTAGGTAATTTAAGCGCTGCGGTCAGTAAAATTGTCCAAAAGCATACCGCACTAGGTATATTGCCGCATCAATATGATGCGGTTGGCAGCTGTTTATTACAGGCCATTAAAGCCGTACTCGGCGATGCTGCAACAGACGAAGTGATTGATGCTTGGGCCAAAGCTTACGGTCAGTTAGCCAACATATTAATTGCGGCTGAAGAGTCAATTTATACACAGAACGAACAGAAAACTGGTGGCTGGCGCGGCGAGCGTGAGTTTATTTTAATAAAACGTGTAGTTGAAAGTTCAGTGATTACCTCATTCTACTTTCAACCATTTGATGATAAAGGTTTGCCAAGTTTTGAAGCCGGTCAATTTCTAACCTTAGTATTTGATGATATCGATGGCGTATCAATGCGTCGTAACTACAGTTTATCTGACGCGGCAGGCAAAGATTACTTAAGAATTAGCGTCAAGCGTGAACCTAATGGTGTGGTATCAAATCACTTACATAACCACATTCAGTTAGGTGATAAAGTCAAATTACGTGCCCCAAGTGGCGATTTCACTTTACGCAATAATACCAAACCGTTAATTTTACTCACCGGCGGTGTGGGCATTACGCCTGCGATTAGTATGCTCAATACTGAAGCTGGTTCAGGCCGCGATATTCGCTTTATTCATGCAGCTCTTAATAGTGATGTTCATGCGTTTAAACACCATGTTGATCAACTTGCCTCAATCCATGATCACATCAAGCCGCTGTATGTTTACAGCCAACCAGGACAATATTGCCAACCTCATGCGACAGGCTTCATCGATGCATCATTGATTGCAGAGCAACTGCCTGCAGACCGCGATGTAGAATTTTACCTACTTGGCCCGACTGGCTTTATGAAAGCAGCATTAGCTATCGCCACCAGCCTAGGTATACCAGAAAACCAAATTCATTATGAATTCTTTGGCCCAACTGAAGCATTAAGCGCTTAATCAGCCAACAAACCCGTAAGATAGAAAAAGCCCTGAGCGTTAACTCAGGGCTTTTTAATTATTAATAAAAAAGATTAAACCTGTGACTGGAGATGCCCTAAAACGGGATATCATCATCCCAATCTTCATCTTCTCAATGATTAAATACTCTATTAACTTAAATAAACTGGATAGCACACATGGTTAAGTCATCCTGAAACTCTGAAAAACCGCAAAATAGTTTCATTTGCTGTTCAAGATACTCCAGCATAGCTTCGGGTTCATCGGGGGCGGCACTAATGGCTTTTTCTAAGCGATCAAAGCCGAATAGCTCTTTTTGGGCATTTTGAGTTTCGATGACAACATCAGTATAAACAAACAAGATATCACCAACATCCACGCTAACCCTGTAGGTATCCCAATTTTGCTCACGCAGTACACCTATCGGTATCCCGCCCTGATCTAGAGCAACCAGCCGATTGGCTTTTTTCAAGTACGCATGCGGATGGCCAGCATTGGCATAAATGAGTTCTTTGTCTTTACAATTATAACGAAGCACTGTGGCAGTTAAAAAACTGCCGCGGGGCTTTTTAGTGAAAAAGTGTTGATTGATATAATTGAGTACTTCTGAAGAGCTACTGGATAAGTTCTTCGGCTCAAAGGTGCGTAAAATCGCATCTATCATTGCTGTCTCTACGGCAGCGGCTGGGCCATGCCCCGATACGTCGGCAATAATCATTCCTATATCACCTTGAATGTCAGGACGACTTTTGCCGAGATCGACAATATCTAAATAATCGCCACCAGCGCCTTTCATTGCTTTGTAGGTGTAGGCCATTTTAACGGAGCTGAGTTCAATACCTTTGTCTGGCAACATTAGCTGTTGTAAGCGGGTAATCTCTTCTATCTCATCGCGGATCCATACTTGAGCGGCATTGAGCTGTGAAGATGCCTCAGAGAATTGAAAACTTTTTAGCTGGTATAAAAGCTTGAAATACAATGCACTAACATGATGCGACTCTACATTGGCAGGCAAATCGAGCAAAATGATACAGTCAAATAAGCTCGAATCTTTACCAAAAGGCAGTGCCCAAGACGTCTTGCCATCATCATTTAATGGCAATATCTCAATGGTACTGTGCTGTAACGACAATGCTTGAAACTGTTTATACAGGTTAGTGTAATGTTGATCACACAAGGATGAAAAATTACAGCTAATTTGGCCATTTTTCTTAATGAGATAATAATTAAACTCAGTTAACGTCAGCGCCAAGGTGGTTTTAAACCACAAGGTTTCATCAATGATATTATTAGCTAATGCTCTGTCTATACTCAAAGGGAAGACCTTACTTTTGGGCTAATTTAGCAGCAAGGGCTTCATTTAAACCAGAAACACCACTTTTCTTTAAGGTACTTTGATAGTCTTTACTAAAGGTACGGATCATTGATAAACCTTCCGCTACAAAGTCGTAAATTTTCCATTCATCATTGCGCTGATAAAGCTGGTAAGACACTGGAATGATATTGTCTTTGGTATGTATGTCGGTATCTACCGTTGCATAGACTTTTTTCTTGATAGTCTCGCCAGTGTAAGCAACGGTTTCATTATCATATTTTTCTAACAATACAATATAAGTATCGACTAGCACGCCTTTTAACAACACCATAAATTGACGCTTTTCGCTGTCGCTGGCTTCTCTCCAATACTTACCTAATACGCGTTGCGCAGACGCTTGAATATCCACATGCTTTTCAATCACATCACTGAGCGATTGTTTTTTTTGTTCAACCGACAAAGCACTATCAGAAGCAATACTAATGATATCTGACACACCCAATTTAACCCGATCTGTCGGTCCTTGTGCTGCTAAAGCTACAGACGACATCACTAACATTATGATTAAAGCTATTATCGATTTCATTATTTATCCTGACTAAACATATATTTACTAACTAATTCTTCGATGCTAATTGATGATTCTGTATCAATAAACTCATCACCATCTTCCATATTGATGTCTGATCCACCGCTGGATATTTTAAGAAACCTATCACCGATAATCCCAGATGTACGAATAGACGCGACGGAATCATCTGGCACGATAATGCTGTTATCTAATGACACTGTAACCACAGATTCATACGCTTTAGGGTCGTACTTAATCGATTTAATTAACCCAACCCTTACACCGGACATTTCAACAAAAGCCCCCTCTTTTAAACCTGAAGAGTTTTCAAATTTAGCGACTAAGGTATATTGACCGCTATTAGAAATCGATGCCCCGCCAATGGTAACAGACATAAATACCAAGGCTCCAATCCCGCACAGCACAAACAGGCCGACGAGAAAATTGACGTAATTGTTTTTCATTGTTACCTCGAGTTATAGTGCTAATGAGCTAACGATGTAGTCACTAAATAGCATAATAATTGCACTCATTACCACTGCCTGAGTGGTGCCATTACTGACGCCTTCAGCGCCCATATTTTTTTGATTCAGGTGTAAGTAAAAGCCGTAATACAAAGGTATCCACATAATAAATAAACCAAATACCAACGACTTTATTTGACCAACCAGCACATCTTTAAAGCTAATCGTATCCAGCACACCTTGAATATATGCACCGGGGTTTTCGCCTTGGATGTGAACGCCAACGATATAACCACCGCTTATCCCAACCAGGTCGAACACTGCCGTTAGGATAGGCACACAAATTAACGCGGCAAGTAAACGTGGCAACATAACATAGCGATAGCTGTTAATCGCCATGCAATCAAGCGCATCAAACTGCTGCTCATTGCGCATAATACCAATTTCAGAGCAGGTAGCAGAGCCTACTCGCGCAATCAGCATCAATGCGGTCATTACCGGGCCCAGTTCTTTAATCAAACTCAAGGCCACTGCCGAACCCAACAAATCCACCGATCCAAAGCGCACTAAGGTGTCGTAAAATTGCAGCGCCACCACCATGCCAGTAAATAATGCTGCGACAATAATGACGATTAAAGACCGATTACCGATAAAGTATATTTGCTTGAGCACTTGTTTAAATGACACCAGCCCAGTAAATAGGCTGCTGACAATGCGCAGTAAAAACATTGTCGCTAGGCCTAAACTGTCGATATTTTTTCGTGTTGCGGCGCCCAGATTACTGATCGCATTAAATAAGGCGGTCATTAAATATTGTCCTTATCTAACAGTCGATTGAAGTAAACCTCGCCATCGTCTCGGTAAGTATTAGGTTGGCGGTTAATCATATTTTGAATACGTTCATCTGGCGAATTTTTAATCTCGTCAACCGTGCCATTTGCCACGACTTCGCCGTTAAACAAAACCACCACACGATCGGCAATTTTAAACACACTTTCAAGCTCATGAGTCACCACCACTATGGTCATGTTCATAGCATCTCTTAAGGTTAAAATAAGCTCATCCAACTCTACTGCGGTAGTCGGATCTAGTCCTGCCGACGGTTCATCAAAAAATAGTAACTTAGGGTCCATGATAACCGCTCTAGCTAAGCCGGCACGCTTTAACATGCCACCCGATAATTCAGAGGGCATCATATGACCAGTGCCGGCCATATTCATGAGTTCAAGCTTCATCCGCACCATAATATCGATAGTTTGGGTGTCTAAAGAAGTATTCTGCTCTAAGGGTAACCTGACATTATCGGCCACAGTCAACGAGCTCAGCAGTGCGCCACCTTGAAAAGCGACACCCATTTTTTGACGTAAATGACGTAATTGTTTACTTTTAGCCGTAAAAATATTCACACCATCAATCATGATAGTGCCAGAAACCGGTGTTTTAAGCCCAAGCATATGATTGAGTAAAGTACTTTTACCTGAGCCAGAACCGCCCATCACCACCAGAATCTCTCCGGGGTTGACCTCTAAATTGACATCCTTAAGTACTTGGGTGTCACCATACTGGGCAAACAAATGCTCTACGGTAATAATAGGCTTAACCATTGTGAGTTACAGCACCTACTGAATCCGCTAAGTTAAACACTGTGTTTAAGCGGGTTAATTGCAATACTTGAAGCGGCGAACCATTAGCACCAACAATATGAAACTCAGTATGGTTTTCTTTGGCCTCATTAAACGCCTCAACTAATGACGCCATTCCTGAGCTATCGATATATTGCAGATGGGTAAAATCGACAATAACGTTATTTTTACTCTTAATTAATTTGATGATGTCGAGTTTAATGCTGCGTGAATTGCTCAGATCGACTTCACCATAAAGCTTAACGACTTGATAATTATTTTGTTGCTCAATTTCAATATTCATTTCATATCACTCAAATTTAACCGTCAATTCTAACCAATTACCTTTACCTTTATGTGGGAGCAATCTTACGGTTTCTGCCACATAATGGATCAAGCAAAGGCCTAGGCCACCCGGTTCACATAAATTATTTTCTGGCGGTATTAATTGTTTATCAGTAATCTGCGAACACACATCTTTAATCACAAATCGCGCGTGTTCATGGTCACTGCTGATCTCTATCTCTAAACAGCCTTTTTTCGACATGTGGTAACCATGGCGAATCACATTGGCGCAAGCCTCATCAACGGCTAATACGATTTCATTAACTTTATCTTCGCGAAAGGGAAAGTCTTGGCAAGCATGTTCCACAAATTGGCGAATATTTTTTAATTCACTTGTACAAGATGAAAACGTTTTGATGTTTGACATGGGCTAGTCCGTATTTTTTATATCAGTTTGATCGCCTATTTTTTTATCTACTGGAGCTTCATCTAATAGCTCATCATCTAATAGTTCGTCATCGAACTCTAGATCAAATTCTTCTGTATCAGCCTCATCTACTTTTCCGTCACTGACTAAGTGCGCATCTCGCTGTAGATAGACATCTTTAACATAGCCATAAGGATCTAATGACTTATCTAAGATAGGTTCATATTGCTGAAATTCAATCCTACTGTCTAACCCTTCAAGCACAAATTTCCCCGCTCTTTGCTCAAATGTCAGAATAGACAAGGGATAGACAAAAATATCAACAAAATCACCGACGGTATTACGTGCCGTGCTGGCCCCATAAACAGGCCACATAATGAATGGTCCATTACCTATCCCCCAAACACCAAAGGTTTGTGCGAATGTTTCTTCTTTTTTAGCCAGTCCCATGTCTGTAGCAGGATCAAAAATACCGACTAAGCCGATTGTTGTGTTGACGACAAAACGTAACACACTACTGCCACTGTCAGTCACTTTCCATTGCAAGAGGTTATTTAATGCGTAAAGCGGTTCACTGAGATTTGATAAAAGGTTAGTCACACCTTGTCGGATAGGCTGAGGAACGTTTTCATAGCCTTGGGCTGCTGGTTTTAACGCATATTTATCCATAACCTGGTAATTAAAATCCCAGCTTTTTCGATTAACCGCTTCGAACGGATCGCCCGGTGTTGAGGTACTAGCACACCCACTTAACAAGAGTAAAGTGCCTATAATCACAACTAATCGCCCCATCAATTCCACTCATAACTCCAGCTTTTAAATTGAAAAAATCTGCTACCTATATTGGTAGTGAGCATTATATTTAGCTCAGCTAATTGTGCTCAAGATTGAAAATATAACATTAAAACCATGCAAACGATAAATACAATTTGATTGATCGTTCAAAAATAATTTATTCGATCATTGAGTTCACAATATGCAACCGCTCATCAATCAAGGCATCAGTAGGCTTACTATCGAGATGGCTTATTGAATTAATGATGACCCATAGCGTATAAGTGCTGCAGATGATTACAAGCCATTATTCACCATATGTTTAATTTTATGGGCTTTGACAAAATGGTCTAATTGATGGGTTTCAATCCACCATGTTGCCGCTTCCATCAATAGTGCCGGATTATCATTTTTATTAGCAAAGAAAGCGTAAAATGACAAACCGACGTTATCGCCTTTCAAGGCCATTTTCTTATCACACACTTCGATGATTTTTGCTCTTAGTTCGGCTCTCATTATGTCCTCTTCACTTAAAATTAACTGACTAAAAATAGCCTATATCTTATTAATATCTGATACACAGATAGTGCTATGTTTAGCACATCGCCTTAGAGTAACCAATACAATAATCAACAGAACTATGCTAAAAAAGTAATCAACGCTAAACAATAAATAAACTGTTAAATCATCGTTATACTTGTCGTCGAAGTATTAATATAACGTTTCATTTAATGAGAGGGTTTACTATTTTAGCTGGAGTGATCATAGAGAACAGTCACGTAACGGAGTAGACTGAATGTCTACATTCTTTAATTTGGACAATGAGACTCGCCATGAAATTCCTTGTTGATACTCACGCTCATACTATAGCGTCGTCTCACGCCTATAGTACCTTATACGATTACCTGTCTGTTGCGAAAACCAAAGGGCTTAAGTTATTCGCCATTACCGATCATGGTCCAGATATGGCTGACGCTCCCCATTTTTGGCACTTTGTGAATATGAAAGTGTTACCTCGAATTGTTGATGGCATTGGTGTACTGCGCGGCATTGAAGCTAATATCAAAAATGAGCATGGCGAAATTGACTTTTTTGGCGATTATTTAAAAGAACTCGATATTGTATTGGCAGGTTTTCATGAACCCGTTTTTCCACCATCAACCAAAGAGGCTCACACCACGGCGCTAATCAATGCGATTGCAAGCGGTAATGTCGACATCATTACTCATCCTGGCAATCCCGCGTATCCCATCGATATTCAGCGTGTTGCTGCGGCCGCAGCAAAATATAACGTGGCACTAGAGATAAACAACTCCTCTTTTTTAGCCTCAAGAAAAGGCAGTGCACCAAATTGTATTGAAATTGCTAATGCCGTAAAAGAAGCCGGTGGACTGCTGGTTATGGGCTCTGATTCTCATGTCGCGTTTAGCTTAGGCGAGTTTGAAAAAGCTGTTGAGGTCATTGAAACAGTCGCGTTTCCAATTGAACGCTTACTAAACCGAAGCCCTGAAGCGTTGTTGAGCTTTCTGACGGCTAGAGGTCATAAGTCACTTGACGAATACTCTGCTTTAATCGACTAGCTGGTCCTATTCCAAACGGCACTGTGACATTGCCCCTCAAAATACTGTGACAGGCGCATTTATCTTAGTTATCTGACATAAAAAGGCCTGCAAAAGCAGGCCTTAAAGGTTTAGTTAACACGATAAATCATGTGTCCTAGAACGGGATATCGTCATCCCAACCTTCATCTAAATCTGGGGTAAAATTTTGCTGTGGCTGTGGAGCTGGACGCTGTGCAGGGGCATTTTGTGGTTGGAAATTACCCTGTGGTGCCGCTGGCTTTGGTGCGTAAGCTGGTGCAGCTTGTTGTGCTGGCGCAGCCTGTTGCTGATAACCGCCTTGCTGACCGGCATTTGGCTGAGCTTGGTAAGCTGCATTACCTGTGGCAGGTGCTGCTTGATTGTATTGTGCTTGTGGCGGACGAGCTTGAGGAGCCGGTGCAGGACGAGACTGTTGTTGTCCCATGTTTTGTCCCGAGCTTTGACCTTGTACCTGATATTGACCACCACCGCTGTTATCACCAGAGTTGCGGCTGTCTAACATTTGCATTTCCATGGCGTTAATTTCAGTCTTGTAACGGTCTTGACCGGTAGCCTGATCTTGCCATTTACTGGTTTGCAATTTGCCTTCTAAATAAACTTTAGAACCTTTTTTTAAGTACTCGCCAGCAATTTCTGCAAGACGGCGATACATCACAATGTTATGCCACTCAGTACGTTCTTGCATTTGACCTTGCTGGTCTTTCCACGACTCACTTGTCGCTATAGTAA
>NZ_JBGOOV010000003.1:0-237902 GCF_041439795.1 Shewanella sp. 5S214 | reverse complement strand
TTGAATTTGACTGCAAGAGCAGTCAAATAAGTTAAGCTCGCCTATTGACTGGCGGGAGGCTCATATGTGTTATGTGTTTATTTTTGAAACCATTTCTCAATGTTTTTGGCATTAGATTTTACATACTTTTTAATAAATATGGCAACGATAAGATAAAAAGCTGTCATTATTATTGAACCACCTATGCCAATATTATCAAATGCCCCTTGAGGATAGATACTTGCAGTAGCTCCAAAGCAAAACATAATAAAGATAACCCAAAATGCCTTTTTCTGATTATGACTCATGATTCAACTCCATTGAAAACACATAACGCCTTGCTAAGCGGCGAAAAATTGTTGGCTATAATTAGCGAAGAACGAGCAAAAGCCAACTGTTTTTTGTCCATTTAAGCAACTTGTTAGCTTTTTATAAACCACCCGTAATATACCGTTCAAAACCATCACAGTTTTGGTAATAACTAGGTTTTTCCCAGTTATTTCTGTCATTTACTTCTTTTTCAAGGCGCTTCATATCTATTACCTCTGCACTTGGATACTGCTGATAGATATGGAAATACTCTCTTGTGACAGAGCGCTCTTTGTTAGGGCCAAAAAAACAAAAACTTAAACCACCCTTATCTGCACCTTTTGGATAACCATGCCCGTCAATAATAAGTTTATCAAAGAAAATAGCTCCACCATTAATAGGTATATTATTAACTTTTGTTACACCATTAATACTAAGTGAAAGTAGCTTTTCTTTTTCTAACCATACCTTTATGGTGGCATTATCTAATTGGCAAATACTTGTATCTATTACTCCTGGATATATTACACCTTTATCTTCTAGTTCTTTCCTAGCAGCGTTAGGCAAATCCTTTGTAGTCTCGTCATATAATTGTTCAGGATGATTAACATACTCAAATTTAAAAGTTACGAAATCTAGCGATTTATAGCAGTTTTGAAATATGAAAGGTACCCCATAATCTGCGAATGCAAATTTAGGTATAAAAGTAATTATACAAAGTATTAGGAATGAAAATTTCATCAATAAACTCCTTTTTATGTTGATGGTATCGGCTGAAAAGCTAACGCTTTACATATGGGGATTTTAGGAGCGCCTTTTCAGCGAGTGAAATTCCCACCATGATGTTTTTGTTATGTTTTTGATTACTATGATATACCGATCATCCAAGGCATGGCGGCACCAAAAGTGACAGATAAAACTCCAAGAATAAATTTTATGTGATTCATTGAACTACATTTTGAGTACATAAATATACCTGTAAAAAAAACAAACACTGACCACATGACAGACCCCATAAAATAAATAGCAAGAGCACCTTGATTTACTGAGGTTGTATAACCTGGCCCAGCAATAAAATTTAAAAGGAATGTAATAATTAATCCTAGAACGGGAAAGAAACCTAGCATAAAGATTCTTTTATTAGACAACCATTTATTCATGCACGAATCCTTTCGATAAAAAACATAACGCCCCTCTAATAAGTGAACCGAGTGCTGGCGGGCGATTTGCTCTGCAAATGGCATGAAAGCATTGGAAAATCTTAATTCAGAGGCTTGTTAACTTACGTCACGCCATATCAATAACTGGTTTAGCGACAGTGACACCGATAATTAGTAACATCAGAAAAGGGACTGCATGGCACAATATCATCGGATACTTGCCAACAGAATCCTTCGTTGGGATGAAAAAATAGGGGTCAACTTTAAGTAAACATTTATAGAAAGGCATCAATATGGGCTTAAACCAAGTATGAAAGTAATACCCACTTACAGCCACTATCTGTACTTCAATAAGTAATAAGAATATATCAAGCCCAACAGCGTCAACAAACAAAGCTAAAGACACTAACTCTGGGTTAAGTAGCAATACACAGACAACCGATATTGTCGCTATCTCCCACATCCACTTTTTGATGTTCATAAATCCTCCATGATTAAGTAAGTTAACGCCTTGCTCACTGGAAAATTGCGAGCGCAGCGAGTAAATTTTTCCGAGTGCAGCAATTTGTTATGCCCTCGACCTTATAAGCTCAGCAATTTCAGCTGCAATTTCATTGATCGTATGAGTTGCAGTGCTCCTAGCAACTTTGTCGGCCAGAGAGGGGCTATAGTCAACAACTTGTTGTTTCGTGATGTTGTGCCAAATTGGTAGTAAAACCTGTTCGCCAGAAACTGTCCTAGTGACAATGCCGTCAAGCTCATAATTGGTCCAGCCTTTAGCTATAAATGACGGAGAAAGAACTACTAATCCAACGCGACTATTGGCCAGACCTTTATCTATTTTTTGCCTCAGGCTATCGCCAATCCTAAGCGTCATTTCGTCGTACCAAACATTAAGGCCTTCTTTTATCAAAGAATTGGCTAATGGCCTGACGAAATCATCTTTGTCTTCTGATGCATGAGAGATAAATACATCATGTGTTTCTCCGCCAGTTTCTGTAGGCGGCGGAACGTTGTCGCGTACCAAGCTTGGCACTTCTGAAAGTGCTCGCTCCTGGATCTCAGGTAAGGCTCCCGGTAAAACACGTACGGAGGCATTTGTACTGCCACGCAACCCTTGCATGTCTACAGCTACGTACCAGTGCCCTGAATTTGGAACTGCTATTCGTATTGGCGATTTCTTCGCTAATCCACCATAGAATCTATGTTTCCGACCGTTTTTATAGCTGCTGAAGTTCGAACTATCCATGAGCCGAACATTGGCACCACTAGTCAAAGTAACCTCAACCACTTCGCCTCGTTTGAGGTTGCCCAGATCATATTTTAGAAAATTCAATGTCGACTCCTTTCAGGCATAACAGCTTATTGAACGGCTCGACCGATAAAGCCGCACGTTTAAGTTATTGATTAATATCATCCTACATTTGCTATGTCTTTGAAGTAAAACAATTTAATGACTCTTACATTCAAATATAAAACTTAAATTGCACGTTAAACGTGTCGATGGCAAATGTAAAAAATAAACCAAGTAAGATCAATATATTAGAGCAGCCCTATTTTTCTCAACATAGTTCTTTAGACTGCTTTTTATTCATATATTATTGTTATTCCGTCAAACCCATTATGAAGATATATCAACACAGTGTAGGTAACGTAAAGGGGGAAATGATGATGGGAACTGGATATTGAGAAGCAATTAGACAACAACGTTCAGAAAGCGACTATCACTAAACGCATTACCGCTCATACTTTTAGGCATTCTTTTGCGACCAACTTACTGAGGCGTGGTCACGATATAAGAACCGCGCAGGAATTGCTTGGCCATAATGATGTAAAAACAACTCAAATCTATACCCATGTTGCAGGTTTGCACCAAACAGGTGTACAAAGCCCAATGGATTATAGTTAACTAATTAGTTACAGCACGCAAACTAAAATATTGATATTCATTGTTAATTCAAAGGTATAAATTCGTTTTCGGATTTATCTATGAAATAACGCCCATAAAAAAGGACTCTTACGAGCCCTTTTACACTGAGATGATAACAACCGCTTTAGCTGCGACTTACCGCCTATGAGACTTAGCTACGCAAACCAATTCCGCGCGAAATCAAATAGTAAGCTACTGCCCACAAGCTGACGCAAAAGCCAACCATGATGGCGATAGATAACGGTACACTAAGGTCGGCAAAACCTAAAAATCCGTAGCGGAATACGTTAATCATGTATACCACAGGGTTTAAACCCGATACACCTTGCCAAAAAGGTGGCAATAACGATAACGAGTAAAATACACCGCCTAAGTAGGTGAGTGGCGTAAGAATAAAGGTCGGGATAATACTGATATCGTCAAAGCTTTTGGCAAACACGGCATTAATCAAGCCACCGAGTGAGAATAACACTGAGGTTAAAAACATGGTGATAACAACCAAGCCAACATGATGTAAAGAGATATCAACAAACAACATCGCCACTGTGGTCACAATTAGGCCCACGCATAACCCACGGGCGACACCGCCGCCGACATAACCGGCTATCATCACGTAATGCGGTACTGGAGCCACCATGATTTCTTCAATGTTGCGTTGAAACTTGGCGCTATAAAACGATGAGGCCACATTAGAGTATGAGCTGGTGATCACCGACATCATGATTAAACCAGGAGCAATAAACTCCATGTAGGTCACGCCGCCCATTTCACCGATGCGGCTACCAACTAAGTTACCAAAAATTAAAAAATATAACGTCATGGTAATGGCTGGCGGCACTAGTGTTTGGATCCAAATACGGGTGAAGCGATTAATTTCTTTGGTTAAAATACTTTTAAAAGCCACAAAATACAGACTTTTCATTATTTTGACTCCTTGGCTTTCTCTACCAGCTCTACAAACAATTCTTCTAGACGGTTGGCTTTATTGCGCATCGACAAGACTTCGATATTGGCTGAAGTAAACTGAGTAAATAACTCATTAATGTTATTCGATTTCGCCACATCGACTTCTAAAGTATGTGCATCAGTTAAGCGGCAGTTCATATTGGTTAACTGAGGGGCAACATCGAGATCATGACGTAAATCGAAAATAAAGGTTTCAACATCTAGCTTGCTCAATAAAGCCTTCATGGTGGTGCATTCCACCAGCAAACCGGTATCGATAATACCAATGGTGCGACACAGCATTTCGGCTTCTTCAAGGTAGTGTGTGGTTAAAATAATCGTCACACCTTGTTTGTTAATTTGCTTTAAAAACTCCCACATTGAACGACGAAGTTCAATGTCGACGCCAGCTGTTGGCTCATCTAATATTAGCAATTTAGGTTCGTGCATTAACGCACGGGCAATCATTAAACGGCGTTTCATGCCACCAGACAGTTCGCGCGCTTGAGCATGGCGTTTTTGCCATAAATCAAGTTGGGTGAGATACTTTTCAGCACGTTGTAATGCTACGGCTTTTGGCACGCCATAGTAACCCGCTTGGTTAACCACAATTTGTTGCACGGTTTCAAACTGGTTAAAATTAAATTCTTGCGGTACTAACCCGATACATAACTTGGCATGTTCGAGATCTTTATCTATATCGAAACCAAATACCGAAACCGTGCCAGCGGTTTTCTGCACCAATGAGCTGATAATGCCGATGGTGGTAGATTTACCTGCACCATTGGGGCCAAGCAAAGCAAAGAAGTCACCTTGCTTTACCGTCAAACTAATTGACTTAACGGCTTCTACACCGCCTTTATAGGTTTTTTTAAGGTTATCGATCACCAATGCATTGGCGTTATCGGCCATATTGAAATCCTCAACTTACAATGAAAAAAAACTCCCACATCGGCGGGAGTTTATAAATTATGTTTGCTTAATCCAGTGGTACAACTTTAGCGATATAAGGCAAGTTGCGGTATTGCTCTGCGTAGTCGATACCGTAACCGACAATAAACTCGTCAGGAATTGTGATACCAATAAAGTCGACGTGAACATCAACCTCGCGGCGCTCTGGCTTATCTAATAAAGTACAAAGCGCTAAACTTTTTGGTTCGCGCAGTAATAACATCTCGCGCACTTTATTTAAGGTGTTACCTGAGTCGATTAAGTCTTCAACAATTAACACGTCACGGCCAGAGATATCAGACTGCACGTCTTTAAGCACTTTAACGTCGCGTGAGCTAGTGGTTGAATTACCATAACTTGATACTGCCATAAAGTCGATTTCAACATGGCCTTTGATACGGCGACATAAATCGGCCATAAACACTACAGAACCTTTTAATAGGCCAACCATTAATAAGCGTTCACTGTCAGCGTAATGAGCATTAATGCGTTCAGCTAACTGGTCTAAAGTTTTATTGATTTCTTGCTCAGAAATCATCATTTCAATGGTGTGCTTCATAAATCTCTCAATTGTCGATGTCGTGTGACTGAGTACGTCCGTATCCCCAGCGACTCGTTAAGTCGTGTTCAATACCCAAATGATCAAGTATTCGGGAAACCATGAAGTTTACCAGATCTTGAACCGATTTGGGATTATGATAAAAACCTGGTGCCGCTGGCATGATGGTCGCACCATTGCGTGTAAGGCTTAACATATGCTCTAAGTGTATGGCACTAAAAGGAGTTTCACGCGGAACAAGGATTAACTGCCCACGCTCTTTTAATACTACGTCTGCTGCTCTTTCGAGCAAATTATTACTCATTCCTGTGGCGACAGCAGCTAATGTGCCGGTTGAACACGGACAAATCACCATTTGTTTTGGTGCCGCACTGCCTGATGCTGGCGGCGAAAACCATTCATCTTTACCTAACACCACTAATTCGCCTTTTAATGGCTCATCGGAATTATGCAGTTGTTCAAGTAATTGAGCCTTGGCTTTATCTGGATTTGCGCTCAGTTGTAACCCATGCTCGGTGGCTAACACCACACGTGCTGCGCTGGATACCATTAAAAAAACTTGGTAATCAGCCGCGAGCAAGCATTCAAGCAACTTAATACCATATGGTGCGCCAGATGCGCCGGTCCAGGCGAGACTAATTGCTTTGGCTTTTTTGGCATAGGCCATGTTGTACCCTCTATCGGCTAAAGCCGTTACGCTAGAGCCTTAATTATTTTCTGGTGAATACCATTGAAGCCACCATTACTCATAATGACCACGGTATCACCTTTATTGGCGGTGGTGGCTACTGTGTTAATAATGTCTTCTATATTGTTAAACACAGTCACAGGAAGTGGCGCATTAGCCATACTGGCATGAATGTCCCAACCAATATTGTCCGCTTGATATAAGTAGCCAACATCAGCCAATACCATCGAATTGGCCAGCGTATCTTTATGTACACCGCTTTTCATGGTGTTCGATCGCGGCTCTAGCACTACAATAATCTTGCCATTGGCATGATCACTGGAAGCCACTTTGGCCCTTAGCCCTTGCAAGGTGGTGGCAATAGCGGTTGGATGATGAGCAAAATCGTCATACACAGACACCCCATTGACGGTAGCCAATAATTCTAAACGACGCTTAGGTGGACTGAACTGTGTCAATGCCTCTATAGCATGGCTTGGTGCTACGCCAACATGACGTGCCGCAGCGATAGCCATAATTGCGTTTTCGATATTGTGCTGACCTATCAATGCCCAGTGTAATATCCCTTGTGACTCGCCCTTAAACAGCACTTCAAACACATGGCCGTCGTCGGCAATAGTACGCGACTGCCAGGCACTTGGTTCACCTTGGCTTGCTAAAGGACTGTCTGAATGATTAGCTATATCTGTGGCTAAGGTTGGCGATTTAGAATAAATTTCTTGTTCGCTCCAACAGCCCATATCAATCACTTGCTGCACAGCTTCAACATCGCTAGGCCAAATAACCTTACCTTCGCCCGGCACAGTGCGGATAACATGATTAAATTGACGTTGAATGGCTGCGAGATCGGCAAAAATATCGGCATGATCAAATTCAAGATTATTGATCACTAACGTGCGTGGATGGTAATGCACAAACTTAGAGCGTTTATCAAAAAAGGCACTGTCGTATTCGTCGGCTTCAACCACAAAAAACACTGAGTTACCTAAACGGGCTGACACGCCAAAGTTTTGCGGCACGCCACCAATTAAAAATCCCGGCTCGTAGCCGCAGTATTCTAAAACCCACGCGAGCATGCTGGAGGTAGAGGTTTTGCCGTGAGTACCCGCTACCGCCAACACCCAACGGTCTTGCAAAATATGTTCAGACAAAAACTGCGGCCCAGAAGTGTATTTAATACCACGGTTTAATACCGCTTCTACACATGGATTACCGCGACTCATGGCATTACCAATAACCACTAAATCTGGTTGATTATCGCCTTCTTTGCCTAATTGAATGGGATCAAAACCTTGGATTAGCTCAATACCTTGTTGCTCAAGCTGGGTGCTCATCGGCGGGTAAACGTTAGCATCACTGCCGGTTACTTTGTGGCCCATTGCGCGGGCTAGTAGGGCTAAACCGCCCATAAAGGTGCCACAAATACCTAATATGTGTACGTGCATATTCAACTCTAATTGGTCCGTAATATGGCGGTTATTCTAATCTATTGCGCAACAGAATGTCAGTTAACAATGATTGAAATTAATCTAGGGCCAGTTGCTAATACAAAATAAAAAACAGTCCCATACTGAGTACGGTTGTGAGTAAGGTGTTGCGGGTAACGTAAGCCAGCACTGTGGCCACCAGAGCACAAGTTAAATAGGGGTTATATACACTAATAGCAAGTTGGCCTTCGGGCACAAACACAATTGGCGCTAAGATAGCGGTTAATACCGCTGGGGCTGAATAGCTTAAAAACGTTAAGGTATTTTTACTTAAGCGAATAGGCAATTTAGGTTCTAACAACAAGTGTCGACTGATAAACACCACCGCCGCCATGGAGAAAATAATCAGCCAGATCATAGCTTGTGATCCTTATTTGCGGTCACTGAAGAAGTAGATTCAGCGGTATTCGAATTAGCGATAGCAGAATCAATGTTACTCGAATTAACTCTAGCTGAAACCACAGCGTCTTCGTTAGTCAATTTGGCGTAAGTCATGCCTGCTGCCATGCCCGATATTGCCGCAATTAATAGCCCGGCTTGAATCGCAAATACTGCGCACACGACAGCTAAGGTAAGCGACACCAGGACACACACTAATATTGATGGCTTTTTTACTGTGGGGACTACGATGGCGATAAAGGTGGCAGCGATGGCAAAGTCGAGTCCGAGTTCGCCTAAGTTGTCGATAGACTGCCCTGCGACAATGCCAAGCAAAGTAGCAATATTCCAACCAAGATAAAAGGTTAAGCCGCCGCCCAAAGCATACCAGCGATCAAACTGATGTTGCGCTGGCGAGTCGCCTTTATGAGCTTGATTGGCGATAGCAAACAGTTCATCTGTGAGTAAAAAACCTAAGCCTAAACGCCATTTAAGGGGTAAAGGGCTTATATGAGTGCGCATCGCCATGGCATACAGCAAATGTCGAGAGGTGATCAGTAAGGTGGTGATCAAGATACTGCTAATACCAATACCGGCTTTTATCATACCGAGTGCAACCAACTGGGCACTACCCGCAAAGATAATTGCCGACATCGCTTGGCTTTCAACTGGCGTTAGGCCCACTTCCAGTGCAAACGATCCGGCAAGTATCCCCCAAGGGATCACCGCAATCGTCAGCGGCATAACGGCAAGCGCACCAGCTAAAAACGATTTAGTTTTGGTGGGGGTAACAGAAGTTAACTCAAGGGTGTCCACGTTATATCCTTATTGACTGATATTGTTATTCCCTCAAATACAGCTTGATAGGAAACAAGAAGATTAGCTTAACGTGAATAAGTTAGTAAAGCCCTTGAAATATGATCATGAATCTTACCAGGGTATCAGTTGATCTATAACGTTTTTAGCTGTGATTAATCGCTCGATGAAATATACAAGTATGAGCGTTATTCACTGGTTCAAAACATAGTATGTAGCATAGGTGTTAAATGCTAAATGCAGCAATACCCAACTCACTAACGCAGGCACTCATGTGCAACCACAAGCTTAACCACAACCAAGCAATAAAAAACCAATATTTAAATTAAAATCAATTACTTATAAAAACAAATGACGACAAAAGAAGATTGCTAACAAATTTCCAAGATTGGTGGCAAGTAATTGATGCTTTAATACTGATTTAACCTGTTTTTAAGCGGTAATTATCACACCACTACATTAGCTCAGCCTTAAGTAACGTTTATGATAAAATGACTCACCTCATATTTTTTACTATAAAAGACATTAAATATAGTATGTAGATTTTTATATTCATCATTTACATTTATCAAATAGTATTAGTCGCGACGATATTACCCAAAAACGTTTTGCACTTCTAAGTTGCAAAAAAACATATATTTTATATTCAAATTTAGTATCGAGAAAAAACAAACGCCAAATTATACATTTATGCAATTAACTAAAAGTCTCGCATGAACGAATTTTAAACAAGTAAAAAATATACACAAAAAGGAATTACATTAAATGTAATTCCGATACGTATTAAATTCGAGTATATAAATCGAAAAGTGAAAAACACATGTTGGATTAAATAACTAACAAAGCAACCTAGGCTATCGTGAACAATGTGATTGAAAATATCATTTATTAAAAAACACCAATAACCGCCTACACCAAAGCCAATTTTTACTCAATAAGCATTAAGAAGTAAAACTATCAAGAAAACTCATACTAAGGTCTAGATGCAACACCCAAGTTCATATCAAAACATATATTTATAATGCTCATATAGCTAAAACAACATCTGTATAGACTTTATTGTTAAACAAGCTCACTGGTTAACTCGCGTATCTGCTGTTTTAACCAAGTAGCATCTTCATTATCTGCATTGGGATGCGTCACCAATACTAACTTTAATGGTTCTACAACGTTAAAAAGACGATTCACTTCGTATTCAGATATCTGACAAGCATGTAAACCTGACTCCTCATCTACCATGTCGTAAACGGCCTTGTAAGGTGTTAATGCCAACGACTTACAATCAGAAAGGTAATCAAATAAAGAAGATACATTTGTAATAGTCATTTCAGTTTCAAGAGGTAGATTGTTGAGTTGACAATACTCTTGAAACGGATTGATTATTGGCGCTTGGGCTCCCATAAGCGTATTGATGTATGGATACTCGGCAATACTTTCTAAAGTGATTTCTTGCTTTAAAATGCGATGATTTTTACAACTTAACAAGTACTGTGACCCCATTTCGGCAAGCACTTCAACGTGTAACTTTTGATCAAAGCAATGAATTTCCTCAGGGCTTTTACAGCCACACAAGACAATACTATTAGGGTCGTTAGAAACGCTTTCTAGAGCATGTTTATCCCAATTGTTCACATTGATATGAATATCTTTATGATGCTCTTTAATTGAATTCATTAATGCACGTGGGTAAGCATGAGCAATCATTCCTGGCATCACTAATTCAAAATGTCGACTATGTGGCAATGAGGTACTATTCAGCCGATTGAAATTTTTAGCACAGTCCACAATTTCTTTTGCAATAGGGTAGATCCTCCCTGCATAATCGTTCGGTACCAATCCATATTTACGTCTAATAAAAAGCTCATCACCGAATAGCAATCTTGCTGAATGTAAACAACGACTAATCTTTGATGCTGGTACATCCAGTATTCTAGACACATGAGTAGCCGATTTGTTTTCGTACAAACTTACTAATATAGAAAGTGTTAATAAGTCTAATTTATCTAAGTCAATCTTCTTCATCACAGATACTCCCTTAGAGGTATTTAACATATCATATTATCGATTTATATAATATTTCATAACTTTATTTTAAGTATTTGATGATTACTTAATCCAGATCATAAAAATCAGTTATCAAAAACAACTCATTTTACAAAAACACTTTAAAGAGGAAATAGCTTAAGTATGATTACTACCGAGGTGACGATTAAGCCTGCACAAAAATTATAAAGAAAAATGTCAAAATGAGCATTTCAACTTCTGCAATATTCAATTCAGCATTTTAAAAAACTCTATTGTAAACTTAAATATTAATATATTTAAATAAATATTTCTCTTAATTTAACATGCTAAAAATAACAATAAGATCCAAATCATAACTACAATCAAATAAATAATAATCACCTCATTTAATTGATTACGATCAATTAAAAATGAAAATACAAGGATAGTATTAATCGTACGTCGACGACGTACAGTTAATAAAACAATAAGTGTTTGGAGGTTGGTATGTTCACTTCAGTCTTTTTAAGTTATGTATTTATATACTCAGTTTTATTTATCGTTGTTCCATTTATATTAGTTGTTTTCATTATGACTTGTATAAAGTTCTTCAAAACTAATACAGAGGACCACACAGTAAAATTTAAAAAAATGCTTTTTGATACTCAAAGTTTTGACTTTTTAAAATCACTAAAAACCATGATTGGCGAAAAATATGACGTTTGTTGTAACGTTCCAATCGATACCGTGTTTGAAATGGATTCACAAACTGCTGCCGAAAATCATACACGACTCGATTATGTCGTCATTGACCATGATTCGTCAGAAGTGAAGTTAGTTATCTCTGATTTTAGTAATCAAGATGATGCTAACTCAAAAAGTTTGTTCGAAAAATTCAACATTAAATTAGTTGAAATGGCTCGAGGCAAACCTTGTGACATGCAAATGTTAAAACTATCCCTACCTGTATGAAGACCTTATCGGGTGACGACAAGCTGTTTTCACTCGATATTTTATCTTTTTAAATTCTGATCGCGAGGATTCATTATGTCCGTGAATAAATGGCTATTGCCACTCGGCATAGGATTGCTATCACTGTTTCTTAGCCAAGGCGCTCTCAGCGATGAACTTACTGGCAAAATTAACAATGATTCATGCATGAAATGCCATAAACGAAATGGAGCAATGCAGGGATATCATAGCCATGACTCATTAAACATGAGTTGTAGCTCTTGCCATGGTGAAAAAGGCAATCATCCTAGAAAGCCTAATGATTTGATGGTGTTTTCTTCGGACAATGACATCCCTGTTACGGCTAAAAATGCTGTATGCCTTAAATGTCATACGCCAACAAAGTTAGCTGACGCAGAATGGACACATAACGTACATGCGCAAAAAACCAGCTGTACATCTTGTCATCAATTGCACCCTAAATTAGATCCGATGTTGGGGTTAAGTGCCTCAGAGCGCAGCAATAAATGCCAAAACTGTCACTCGGTGCGAGGTAAGTAATCATGGAAAACTCAAGAAGGCATTTTCTTAAAAGCACCTGTGCATTGGTTGCAGGCGTGTCGGTATATCCACTCAGTGGCAAAAATGCCAATGCAGAAATGGAAGCCGATATAAACAACATAAAGTACGCTTTGTTACATGATGAAACCAAATGCATTGGCTGTAATGCCTGTGTTGAAGCATGTCGAGAAGTGAATCATGTCCCCGAAGGCGTTACACGACTAAGCATTGAAAGAACTGGACCATTTGGAGAATACCCTAATCAATTTTATCATTTCTCTCGGCATTCTTGCGAGCATTGCGAAGAGGCACCCTGCATTTCTGTTTGTCCCACCGGTGCCGCCTTTATTAATAAAGAAACCGGTATTGTTGCAGTCAATGCAGATAAATGTGTCGGTTGCCAATACTGTATTGCAGCCTGCCCTTATGAAGTACGCTTTATTAATCCTGTGACTAAAGCTGCTGACAAATGTGATTTTTGCCGCGAAACGAATCTCAAACAGGGTAAACAACCTGCCTGTGTAGAAATATGTCCGACAAAAGCATTAGTGTTTGGCAATCTTAAAGATCCCGAGTCCGAACTGGTTGCACTATTGAAGGCTAATCCGACTGAGCGCTTTAAGCAACGTTTAGGTACCCGGCCTAAAATATTTCGAATTAAAGCGAAACTAGGGGAGATTATATTATGAGTGCTTTTCATTTTGATACCTTGGTTTGGCACTGGCCCATTGCAATATACCTCTTTTTAGCGGGGGTATCCGCAGGCGCCATGTTCTTCTCTGTTTTATTGAAACATTTTTGCCTAAAAGATAAAGCACATCAGTCTGGATTTATTATCGCTGCGTGTATTATTGCGGCAATTTCCGTGGTAGCAGGCTTGGGGGTGTTGGTATTAGATTTAACCAAACCTTTGGACTTTTGGAAGATCCTAGTGTTTTACAACCCTACATCGGTAATGTCGATGGGTGTGCTTATATTAATGCTTTATCAAGTATTTATGTATGCCTGGATTGTAATTACATTCAGAAAAATCATTGATGATTTTTGTGAACAACGTTTTCCGATTGTTTGTAAGCTAACACGCATTATCGCGCATTATGAAGCAGGTATAACCGGCTTACTGGTTATCTTCTGTGTATCGTTAGGTGCCTATACCGGCTTTTTATTATCCGCTCAACCTCACTTCCCGATGTGGAATACTGGCGTGTTACCTTTGCTGTTTTTGGTTTCAGGCTTATCTTCAGGTGCTGCGGCAACGTTATTAGGTGGTGTGTTACTCAAAGGCAATCCCAATGGTGCAGAAGTTCGTTTCATTCATAAAATAGAGATCCCACTGATTTTAGGCGAGATACTACTTATGTTCACCTTCTTCCTGGGTTTAGTCTTCAGTGGTGGCCAAAGCAAGGTGGCGGCATTCAATGCTGTCGGAGTAGGTTTTTGGGGCTTTATATTTTGGTTTGGGATTATGGGATTAGGATTATCGGCCCCATTAGCGATGAACTTATTTATGACTGCCACTTCAAAACGCAAGTTTGCCTATGTTGCCGGAACGGCATGCTTAAGTTTATTGGGGGTTATATTGTTGCGTAACTTCATCCTTTACACTGGTCAAATGGTAGTAAACTAGTCGCACTTTTAACGGTGATAGCACGCATTAGCAACCGTACTGTCACCGTATAACTAACAGAGACTAACTCGCTTAGCGTTACACCTATTTCATCACTTGCCATTACCGCCTAACTATTTTCGACCAAGTGAACATCAGCAATCATTAGAACAGAGTGATTAAAACAGAGTCGTTCAAACTCAGTCATATAAGCTCAGTCATTTAAGCTTCGCAATACTCCCTACCCCTTAGATTCGATATGAGTATTTTCAATTACAGCTGAGTAAATTGTCTAATTAAATTATGATACACATTATGCAAGTTATCTAATTCAGCACGATCGGTATGTTCAGCTTTAATCAAATTTTGAATGCTTTGATCGAGCTGATACAAGGTTTGACGTAAAGTCACATCGGCAACCATACTTTGCATCCATGTAATAGCTGCAATCCGCTGCCCTCGAGTTACCGCAGTCACTTTATGCAAACTACTCGACGGGTATACTACAGCGTATCCTGCCGGTAATTTAATGTGTTGCTGGCCAAATTCGGTGGCAATAACTAACTCACCACCGTCATACTCTTCGGGTTCACTCAAAAATACCGTCATTGATACATCACTGCGGATGACTTCTGCGGTATTAGGGATACGCATAATGGCTGCATCAACATGATAGCCATACTCTTCGGTTTCGCTATAACGATTAAAGCACGGCGGAAATATCTTGTGCGGTAACGCCGCCGATACAATTTTAGGCGTTTCGCCAATACGCGCCAGTAGCTGATTAGCGAGTTGGCGCACATTAGCGTGTTGTGCATCTGCTTGATTATTATTTTTAACCGACGCCGCCATCCCCATTGCGGTTTTACGACCGTCGCCCCACGGACATTCAGCCAGTTGCAGACGATAAGCGCTGACGTCCTGTTTCGAGAGAATTTGTTCAATAACAATCATGCAAACACCTTTAATTAAAACTCATATGTCATCGATAATTTAGCATTACGGGCATCACCTAAGTACATAAATGAGCCAGAACGATAAGCTGCAGTCCAGTATTCTTCATTGAGTATGTTGCCCACGTTTATACGGAAGGTTAAATCCTCGGAGGCATTGTAACTGGCAAATAAATCAACTACCTGATAGTTAGGTACCACAATGCTGTAACGGCTATTGTCGCTATCATATCCTGCTGCAGTGTCTGGTTGTCCACCATACATTTCACTTTGATAAGTGTAACTACCACCAAATACGAATGACTCTGTTAGCTCATAACGTAGCTGTAAATAAGCGCTTTCGTCTGCAAAGTTACTCAGTACTAAACCAATGTTAGCTGGATTGTAAGACTCTAAAATTTCTGAATCCATTTTAGCTGCCGAGAATTGTATGCTGAGTTTGTCAGTAATATTGCCGACCATACCAAACTCGATACCTTTAACGCGGTTTTTACCGGTATTAAGTGTCCCCAAAGTTGAGTAGCTGTCGCCAACACTTTCCATTACATCACTTTTAGTGATTTGGAAAATCGATGCCGAAAACATCATTTTGTCGTCAAACAACATCCACTTGGTACCAAGCTCCAAGTTTTCAACCAATTCAGCGTCAGCTTCAGTTGCCTGATCTGGCGTACCACAAATACCACCATAACCACAGTTAGCCCCTAAGTCAGACTCCCCGCCATTGATGTTAGTAGCAGTACTGTAATTAGCGTAAATATTAGCATCATCAGATAAGTCATAAACTAAGCCAATATTACCGTTGTACATGGTATCGGAATAGGCATAATCCACTTCTCCACCACGACCCGTTGTGTCGTTACTGTAATCAAAGCTGTCTTGTCTTAAACCAAAGAACAAGGCTAGCTGATCGGTTAATTCGACCGTATCCATTACGTATGCCGATACGGTTTCGATGTCGTATACAGCATCTGAGCCACCATCAACATAGCTGCGATTCATTAATTGGCCAATATTATCGACAGCATTTCCGTTACCATCAATAATACAATATGACTCTGATACGCCACCGCGACCATTGGTTAAACAATTACCCTGATTGTTGTTGGTGATGCTATATACGCCGTTGTCGACATTTTCATCTGTATATTCAAGGCCAAATACTAACTTGTGATTAAAACCAAGTGCCTGGGTATTCCAAAATAGATTGAACTGAGTACTGACATAATCAACATCTTGATTACCTTGATGAGTACTCAACGTTAGAGTGCTAGCACCAGGTGCTGTTGGATCGGTAGCTGCACGCGTCGAGCCGCCCATACCTGTTGTAATGTAGCCGTTTTCGGTATGACCAACACGTGTAGCATTGTACAAAGTAATGCTGTCATTTAACTCATATTCGGTACGTAAGGTGAACGTGGATACTTTTGAATTTAAAAAGTCACCATCTTGAGCGTACACAGGAATATCTTTAATCGGTTCACGGGTTTCACGATCAAAATAACTGCCTAAATCTGGTACATCTTTCGCGTCTAGGTAGTAACCGTCGGCAGTAAATGACAATGCATCGGTGGCTTCGTACACACCTGATAACTGCACACCTTGACGTTCACTCGTAATACCTTCGCGACCGGGCTTGTCTTCTTCAGCCGTTAATCCGTTAAGACGCACAGCCACTTTTTCTGATATCGGTAAGTTATAGTCAACCGTTAAACGAGTATGATCGTCAGTGCCAACACCAAGATCGACGCGGCCAAAATCGTAAGCTACCGAAGCTTTTTTAGTCACACTGTTAATGGCACCGCCTGATGAACCACGGCCAGCAAATGTTGAACTAGGACCTTTGGTTATTTCAACACGCTCGGTAGCAAAACTTTCACGAGTGGTCATGCCAGGATCGCGTAGTCCATCAACAAACACGTCACTACGAGCTTCGTGGCCACGAATAATATAGCGATCACCGAACGCATTACCGTTTTCACCAGTACCTAAGGTCACACCGGCTTGGGCTGACAAAATGTCTTTTAAATCAGTATTACCTGACTCTTGAATTTGATCTTGAGTTAACACGGTAATCACTTGCGGCGTATCGACAAGTGCAGCCATCCGACGTTTATCGGCAGAGTTATTAAACATGTAAACCGAGTTTTGCACGCCATGAACACGAATTCGCTCTATAGATTCGTCCGTTTGCGCTGGTTTACATTTCGCCAATATATCCTTATCGCAAGTTTCATTTTTAGTATCTGCAGCGTATAGCGCTGGGCTACTGAATACTAATGCTGCAGCTACCGCTTGAGCACCTAATGATAACTTACTGTAATTATTAGACTTCATGTTTAACATCATCCTGTTATTAATAAGCATTAACTAAATTTCATTTATGTGCTGCACTTTACATAAATGAAACAAAGATCGCAAATACAAATCATTATCATTTATGTAAAGATTCGTGCGGAGTGCAATTTAATTAACAAAATATAGAAATAAACACACAGGTAGGCGTTATTAGTAACCGTTTGAATACCGCTCAGAAAGAGCGGTCTGGTCGAAATAAGTTAACTGACTTGATAAAGCTCTAACGGAAGTCCATCTGGATCGCTAAAAAAGGTATATTGTTTGCCGGTATATTCGTCAATACGTACAGGCTCAACTGAAATATTATTCTGCTGCAAATGAGTAACTACAACATCGATGTCATCAACTTTGAACGCTAAATGGCGCAAACCTTGAGCCTCTGGATAACTGGGTCTTGGCGGTGCGCCATTAAATGAAAACAACTCAATTTGACTGCCATCGGGCAAGCTTAAATCGAGTTTGTAAGAATCACGTGCTTGGCGATAATGTTCCGCAATAACTTTTAAGCCTAATATTTGGCTGTAAAACGCTTTTGAGCGTGGGTAATCGGCACAAATAATCGCGACGTGATGAATTCCATTTAGCATGGTTGCCCTTATAAACCTATTCTTTAAAAAACCTTTTAAACTAAACACTTAATAAAATGAATTATCGATAGTATAAAGGTAAAAAAAATCCTGATAGCATAAGTCTATCAGGATTTTTATCTACTTGAAAAGTCGTCAGAAATCAGTCTAAATCTAATCGATTATCTTTAACGATAATCACTCAGACTAGATACCCACTTCACCACCATCGTTTTTACGGATCATCACGGTTGCCGCACGTGGACGTACTGTAATCCCTGCAGGTGTTATCTCGTCAGCTTTGTCTGAATATGGCCAGTTGCCAGGATGCTGAATATTAGCAAATACCGTTTTATAATCTGGCGTAATCGCAAAACCAGTAACCTCACAGCCATTAGGGCCAACAAAGAAACGCTTAAGCTGAGTTTGGTTGTCTGCGGTCAACACTTGTTGTTTACCATCGGCATCAAGCATGCTTGATGGCACAATTGCCAACATTTGATCGTTGGTTTCTTCGGTGACTTCCGAGGCTCCATTATCAGTTTGTACCCACAAAATACCGCGCTGGTCGAACGATAAACCATCTGGGCTAGCAAACTGGTTTAAATCAGTTAAGCCAGATAAGTTGGTCTCGGCATCACCATCAGCTGGTGAACCAAACACAAAGATATCCCAAGTAAACTCTGTTGCAGTCTCACCATCATCCCAACGGATAATATGACCAAAGTTGTTATTTAATCGTGGGTTAGCAGGGTTGGTGCTGTCGGTACGTTTACTGTTGTTCGTTAAGGTTAAATATACAGTACCAGTAAATGGATCTACGGTTGTCCACTCTGGACGATCCATTGGTGTTGCGCCCACTAAGTCTGCTGCGCCAGCTGTATTGATGATAATGGCTTCGAGTGAATCAAAGCTGTCTGCAAGAGTTTTGCCGTCAGTCGTCATGCCATCTAATGTCAATGGTAACCATTCACCGATGCCATCTTCACTGAACTTAGCTGCATATAAAGTCCCAGCATTCATGTATTTGTCGCCTACAGTTAGGCGATTAGTGCTATTTGCATCTGCAGGATCCCATGGAGCATCAGAAACAAACTTATACAAATATTCAAAACGTGAATCGTGGCCTGAATAAAATGAGATTGGTTTGCCTTCTTCAAGCTTACCAAACACACAACCTTCATGGCGGAAGCGACCTAATGCAGTGCGCTTAATCGCACGAGAATTGGGATTGTATGGATCAATTTCAACAATATAACCATAACCATTGGCTTCGTTACGATAATCGTTTGAGGCACTTGAACCTGTTGGCGTTATATCAAAACGAGAAAATTCATCTAAACGTTCCTCGTCATCACCAGCTAAATGGGTCCAACCATAACGAGTATCAGATGTTGAAATACCAATGCGGGTTTGATCTTCCGTTAAGGTGCCGTTATTAACAAAATAACCAGGCCAGTTTTCTTCACACGTTAAGTAAGTTCCCCAAGGCGTATAACCATTACCACAGTTATTTAACGTACCGCGCGTTTGGCTACCATCTGGTGAATAGCGGGTTTCAAGGTATGAGCTGTATGCTAATGGCCCTGCTATATCCATCACCGTTGCTGCAGTAAAACGGCGGTTGTGGCGGTCATTTTCAACCACTTGCCAAATACCGCTAACTAATTTAATTCGTACAACAGAAACACCATGAGCATTGATTTCTTTACGTATTTCATCAATTACTGTGCGTTTGCCATCAGTGCTATACGTCGGACCATTTGGATGCAGAGCATCTTCATCTATGTATTCGTGGTTGATACACAATAAACCATCATCTGCGGCATCGTTAAGCGGAAAGAAATGCATGCCATCATGGTGCATCCCGACTGAGTTTTCTTGATCTACCGCGGTATTACTGCCATCGGCTTTCCAGGCTGCGGCTTTGGTATTTAACGGCGTTCCCCAAGGTGCTAATACATAAGCTGAATACCCTGCAGGAATTGCTACTGCATCAGTTTTAGAACCCGCAATAGACTCAAAACCTAATACTGCTGAGCTTTTAAGCGGTGGAGTTGGCGTAACTGGTGCGGTAGGCGTTGTTGGCGTTTCTGCTGCAGAATTATTATCAGAACCACAAGCACTTAACCCGAACCCACCAAACGCAGTCATCGCACTAAGGCCTAAACCACGCTTAACAAAATTACGACGCGATAAATGATTTTCCATCACTTCATTGAAAGGTGTATTTTTGCTGTTGTTAAAACGAGTTGGATCAAATGTCGCCTTGCTCATAAATAGTCCTTAGATATGCTCTGAAAATAACTGATTAAATGTAGGTATAATTATTTGTCAGTTAAGATAAGCGTCTAATGTGACAACAAGGTACAAACTGGATGACAAAAATGTGGCAATAAAAAGACAATCACCACACCGCTAAATGTGATGATATTCAGATACTCATTTCAATATTAAATAGGCGGGTAAATAACACATCACGATTCAGCGAATATAATAGATTTTTAACGCTTTTTACCGTGAGATGCTGCCAACGCCTTTTTACGCGCTTGTTGTTTTAATGAAGACTTAGTGGTTTTACGGGTTAGCGGAGCAATCACATCAAGATCAGGCTCAAATCCAGCCAACCATTGTTGTGGTAAACGTCGATCTAAAAAAACTTCAAGTTTGATCAATAACGGCTCGTCATCAACACTGAGTAAAGTAATGGCTTGCCCTGGCTTACCGGCCCTGCCTGTTCGGCCGATACGGTGGACATAATCTTCAACTTGAAACGGCAATTCCATATTAACTACATAATTTAATTCGTTAATATCGAGTCCTCTGGCCGCAACATCAGTGGCAACTAATGCGGTGACATCGCCGGCTTTAAAGGCGGCCAATACTTGCTCGCGCACCGCTTGTGATAAGTCTGCGTGAAATGCTTCTGCTGCAACTCCCGCTTGTTTCATTTGCTTTACCAGTGCGTCGGCGCCTTGTTTGGTGCGACAAAATATTAAGCTTTGTTGCCAACCTTCTTGGGCAATTAAATGACACAAGATGGCGCACTTTCGTTTGGCATCAACATTAAATACCCGCTCAACAATACTGCTGGCTGTAACATTGCGTTGGGCCACTTCAATCACTTGTGGCGATCGTAATAAACGGCGACTAAAACTGAGCATACGGTCATCTAACGTGGCTGAAAACAACAGAGTTTGCCGGGCACTTGGTAAACGCTTAAGTACTTCGACTATTTCATCTTTAAAACCCATGTCCAACATGCGATCAGCTTCATCAAATACTAAATGAGTTAACTGCGACAACGACAATGCGCGCTTACGTAATAAGTCCAATAAACGCCCTGGTGTTGCCACTAAAATATCAGTACCTGCGGCTAACTGTTGTATTTGCGCACCAATACTCACCCCGCCATAAACCATCACACAGCCAATATCACTGCCTTTAGCATATTGCTCGATACTCGACTGAACCTGTTGGGCCAGTTCACGCGTTGGTACTAACACTAAACAGCTAATGACGGCCTTGGTATTGGGGGCTTCTGGTGTTGTTGGTACTGTGCGCTTACTTAAAATGTGGTGCAGTAAAGGCAAAGCAAAAGCGGCCGTTTTTCCCGTGCCAGTTTGTGCCCCCGCCATCACATCTTTACCGCTTAAAATAATCGGAATAGCACGTAACTGGATCGGTGTAGGCTGCTGATAATTAAGTTCAACTAAACGATCGATCAAGATGGGATGTAGCGACAAATCTGCAAAAGACATAAAAACTCCAAACAGGTGGATGCGCAGTTTATCACGCTCATTCTGGTGAAAACAAAGGCTCTATGTTTTGATTATATGGATTGTGGTTAATGAAACTAGCCGTTTGATACGATGCTGAACACATCTTCAGTACAATGAACCTATTGTGACAGAAAATACTGAGTGAAATGAATCTGACATATACAGCTGAAGACATTAAAATAATCAGCAGCTTTATTCATTACAACGATGTTTTCACTAAATGTTGCCATGAGCTCGCGAAACGGTGAACTTCTTGCTAATGAGCGGTATTTTCAAGCCTGCCAAGCAAACTGAACTGGTTAACAATGTAGCATCTAAAATCAATGACACTGATGCAACAGAGACTAAAACATCTCAGGCTGAAAATACTGCCAAAAAGCACGCTAATAAGTGGCAGTTGAAGCGGTGGATCAGGTGGTAAGCATTAAACTGCTAGCATATTAAACATTACCACGCCTAAATAAACGTAAATTATCTTTGCTAATTAGCTTGGGATATTGGGCGGTGACGTCGAAAAATCCATTTGAATACGCTAGTGCTAGTGACGCTTGGTTTTGCTTATCGATGTAAGCAAATACAGGGGTCGATATAAATTGCTTTAAAAACATTTCTAACGCTTTGGTAGCAATACCTTGGCCCCAATATTCACGGCCAATCCAATAGCCAACTAAACGCATTTGAGGATCAGATTTTGCTGCCGGGTCGGTATTAATCCATGATAGAACATTACCCACTAGCACATCATCTAGCCAAATACCTTGGGCTGTGGCTTTCTCATTGGCCAATATTTTTTGCTGCCAATGTGCATTAAAAGCCTTGCGTTTACGCGCTGGAAAATCAGCCATTTTATTCGCAATAGGGTCGTTCTCAAATTCAAACAATATATCTAAATCTGCTTCAGTAATGGGATGAAGAGAAATATTCATTTCGGGTTCGCCTTTTCTATGTTGTGTCACCAAGATCATTTATATTATAGATAACCTCAACTCTGAATAAGAGATGGGATAAATCGTTAAAAAACGTTTTATTTCAAGTTTGTAATAACAAACTGGCCGCGTATTGCACTAACAAGGCATATTGACACATCAATAACTTGCCTATTATAAGTCGATACAGGGTAGATAGTGGCTCAAAGGGTAATTTGATAACCGTTTATTATCCAGCGCTGAGGTTATGTTTATTCATCGACGCACTATGACGATGAGTTGTCGTATCAACATGCATTTAAGGAACACAGGATGAACAGCATTAAAACATGGCAATGGTTAGGCTTTGCAGGCCTATTACCTTTTATTATTCTCAGTGTATTGGCATTCAATCATAGCCTATTAGCACCCGAAATGACTATGTTAGGGTTTGTTAGCTATAGTGCTGTAATTTTAAGCTTTGTTGCCGGTACACTTTGGGGCAAGGCAGTCATATTAACCTTAGATGACAATATAGCCAAATTACTGATTATTAGTAACATAATCGCTCTTGGATGCTGGATTGCACTATTAACCCCCTTTGTATTGTCCGCACTTATTCTGCTCGTTAGTGGTTATCTGTACTTACTCTATGTTGAATTTAAAGCTAAACAATTATCAACCACCACCAGCTATATCACATTACGCACAATATTAACCAGTGTCGCGGTAGTATGTCATATTGTGGTGATGCTGAGCCTCTTTAGTGTTTAATGCCATTGAATTAATTAAAAAGCTCATGCTTAGTCGCATGAGC
Source organism: Shewanella sp. 5S214 (assembly GCF_041439795.1). NCBI lineage: Bacteria > Pseudomonadati > Pseudomonadota > Gammaproteobacteria > Alteromonadales > Shewanellaceae > Shewanella > Shewanella sp. 5S214. The sequence continues at coordinate 214,197 of NZ_JBGOOV010000003.1, read as the reverse complement.
TTTTTTCTAGCTGACTCAAAGACACCTAATAAACCCACTATAAGCCAGTTTGACACTGCTCAGTTTGATTTATCATTGGCGCTAAAATAGGCATCATACCTTTAAGCACTTGTAATGGCAGTGCGGAAGTAAAGCTGAAATCGTCGGCTTTCTCTCCTGGCACAAACGCTGTTAGAGTTCCGAAATGATGATCGCCCAAATAAAACACAAATGTCGCAGTACGGTTTATTGCCGTTGAAGACACTTTACGACCATTACGAATTTCAGTCGCAATACGGTTATCACCTGTCCCGGTTTTACCGCCCATAACCACAGGTTGGCCGTTGCTATCAAGCAGGCTACCTTTAAGCCTTCTGGCAGTTCCATTTTCAACCACATTAGCCAACGCCCGTTTAAGGGCCCGAGCGACTTCTTGATGCATCACTCTGGATACTGTTTGCTTGTTATTAGCCAATGTCACTTCATAGGGCGTATTTTCTGCAAACTGTAATTGGTCAATTCTCACAGTGGGATAACGATAGCCATCATTTTGAATAATACCCATTAGCTCCGCCAAGGCTGCAGGCCTATCACCGGAACTCCCTAAAGCCGAGCCTAATGATGGCACCATATAATCAAATGGATAACCCATTCTCACCCAGCGCTGATGAATACTTAAAAATGCTTCGACTTCTAGCATCACTTGAATTCGAACATCACGTGCATTTTGATGACGAGTTCTAAACAACCAACGATACACTTCTTGTAATTGTGGCTGCGCGTCATCTAATACTTGGGTCAATTCGGTTTGTGGGTAGTCATTTAAATAACGTAACACCCACAGCTCCAATGGATGAACCCGAGCAATATAACCTTGATCAGCCAGATTAAACTTTTCTTCGCCGTACTTGCTGTATAACAGATTAATTTGTTTATCGGTAAATTTTTGGCTCGGTAAACGTTCAGTTAAAAAGGCTGTTAACTCACGGACCCCGTCATAGGGTTTTAAATAACGATAAACAGCAGTTAGCTTTTGTTCCTGTTGCTGAATACCATCAAAAAACATATCAAGACGCTGTTCTGGCGTTAAGTGACGATACTTACGATAAAAACGTTTTACAAACGAACTGCCTTCCCGTTTAGCAAATGCTTTGAGGTATTCTTCTCGACGAGGATCTTTATCATTACGCAGTAACTGTGACACACTGCCTTCACTGTTATAACTACTGCTGTAATTAACAATATCTTGCATTAAGCGCACAAAGGGTAAGTTTATCGACTCTTGTAACGCTTGATATAAGGTTGGTACGCGGCTGTCTTCTTTCTTATTAAAATTGTTAAACACATGCAAACCGCCACCAGTGAAGAATCGTTCTTCTGGTGAGGCCGAATATTCGCGCTGAAGAGCGGCATCTAACATTCGGGTTAAATTACGGTCACGGGTGGTAATTAAATAATCGACCACCCAACGGGTAATTTTGTCTTTGCGCTCCACATCCACTTGGCGTAAATCAACCACTGTCATGGCTGAAAATCGCTGTTGTAACTCTGCAATAATATCTAAATATGTTGCTAGTACTCGCAGTTTCGCAGTCGAACCTAACTCTAATTTACTGCCCTCATTAATATCAAACGGCTGATCAATGCTGTCGGTTTGAATGCGGACGCGATTAGCACTATCGGTGCTTTCATATAAAGTAAAACTGTAGAGCACTTTGTCTAACTGCGGTACCGACAGTAAACGTTCTCCCAATAATCCTATGCGCTGTGCATTTGGCTCAAAAGCTAAGCTGCGTAAGTAATCACTAACTTGCTGCTGTAAGTCGCCATGAAATGTACTCTTAATCGATAAGTCGTAGCGATCAAGATCAAACAGACTTAAGTCGAGCATGCCCGCGGTGCGGATTCTTACTGCATTAACCCCTTTATTGCTAGGCAAGTTAGTGACTGCCAACTTACTATTATTAAATGTTAGTTTTTGCTCAAGAGCAGACACCATCAATTGCGTTTCAATCAAGCCATCGCCACCCAATAAACGCAAATAACTGTCTACAAGCGACTCTAAATCATCATGACCTTGGCGTAAGTAATATGACGGTCGACGTTGGGCGATCATCAGTGCCACGATTTGACGAAACACCTCGCCACGCTGAGCACCATTTTGCGGTGTATGACGACTCAATAGTAATTGGTTGGCTTGATTAAAATCAGTTTTAAACCAAGCCCATAAACCATCCCCAATACCATGGACTTCACCAAAACCGGGAGCCGATGATAATGGTACTGTGTTGAGATAATCTTGTACTATGCGATGTCGAGCGCCAACGGTGCTCTCGCCTTGCTGATAAACTCGTACAATGGCCGAACCAATTTGCAATAATTTGTCTTTAATACTTAAGGTTAAGCCATGATTTGAATGCCTAAATTTTTCAATTTGGGTGGCTAAGGTACTACCACCAGCTTTAGACATATCAGCACCAAAAATATCCGCAACCTGGCTTGCTGCAGCCAACACAAATCGAGGCCAATCAACGACAGGATTATAGTTAGCTTCAGGGCTTAACATTTCTCGATTTTCAATAAACAACAGAGTGTTAACCACTTGATCTGGAATTTTATCTTGATCTCGATAAACACGTTTAGGGTACAAGAAGTCGAATACCGTCATGTCACGACAATCTTTTATACTTAACCCTGATTGGGCTTTTTCATGATACGGCGGGAAAAAACCTTTTTGGGTATAATCCATCAACATCGGCGAAAACGCGACTTGCTGAGTAATTTGGTAATTGCGCTCAATTAATCGAGCAATTTTCTTCGGTAATTGACTGTAACCATGGCGCTCATCAAACGGACCATATTGCGGATAGATGACCGCATCACTGCGATAATCTCGGGTTTTGTAGGTTAACTTACTGGCATATTGGTGCAAAAAATAAGATTGATAATACGATGTTCTTACCTCAAACTCGACCAGATAAGCGGTTGCTAATAATAACACTATCAACAGCCAACCCGCTTTACTGCGACGAACCGGTAGCGGTTTGGCGGGAGACGTTTTAGGCCGATAATTGTCAAACTGACTGTCTGTATTTGGACTAGACACGAACTCTCCATCTAACGCATAAGATCACAATAACGCACCATTTTATTTGTCGTTGATATGTTAAACACATCGCGGATGTATATTGTGTTAATTTTATCAGATGGGTAAAGCCATTAGATATAGACAAAATAACTAAATATTGTTTTTTAAACGTTTATTACCACAATATCGCTGTTTTGGCACAAGAAGCATTTATCAAGTCTAAGGATTGTTTTGGATAACAACATATCGCACACACACTATCCACCATTGCGACTAGGTTTGGCCATGTGGTCACAAAATCAGTGGCAACAAACTATCTACGGTAATAGCCAAGCTCACCGGCTAGCACGCTATGCAGAAATATTTAATAGTGTCGAAGGCAACACCACTTTTTATGCCATACCATCGTTACAAAACGTGCAAAATTGGTACGCAGCAACCCATGACAATTTTAGTTTTACCTTTAAACTGCCCAAGCAGATTACGCACGAATTACAGCTACAACATACAGGTCCTGCCTTGAAACATTTTTTCAACGTCATGGAACCTCTGATTACTCGCACTGGGATATGGAAAATCCAACTTCCCGCCAGCTTTGGGCCGCAATCGTTACCGCAATTAGCACAATTTTTAACTCAAGTTCCTCAAGGGTTAACTTATGGCGTAGAAGTGCGTAACAGTGCTTTTTTTGCTAAAGGAGAAGCAGAACAAGCATTAAACCGTTTGCTTATCACCCATCATTGTAATCGAATTATTATGGACACTCGGCCGGTTTTTGCCGCCGCACCAACTACACCTGCCGTCATTGATGCCCATAAAAAAAAGCCCCGAGTACCTGTACACGCTATTGCTACCGCCAACAATCCAGTGGTGCGCTTTATTGGTCATCCACAAGATGAAGCCAACGTACATTTTTTCCAAAACTGGCTTAAACAGTTACCACTTTGGATAGCTCAAGGTAAGCAGCCTTATTTATTTGTCCACACTCCAGATAATCATGCTGCACCGCAACTTGCGGTAGATTTATACCGCTTACTCCAACAGCAACTAACACACAGTGCATCGCCGCTGCCAGATATCAATTTATTACCGCAGCATCAGCACAGCACAACGCAAATGGGCTTTGATTTGTAACATTCACTTTTATCCAACACCAACAGCATACTAAGGCACAAATAGCGGTGAACAGAATACTGTATTTTATGATATTATTTGCGCCGATCTAGCTTAGCCATACCGCCCGTTTATATTGTTAAAGGAACCACTATGAGTGAATCTGCAACCCGTCTAAATAAGTACATTAGTGAGAGTGGTATTTGCTCACGCCGTGAAGCAGACCGCTATATTGAACAAGGTAATGTATTTATCAATGGTAAGCGTGCCAAAATTGGTGACGGTGTCGAATTCGGCGATAAAGTAAAAGTGAATGGCCATGATATCGCCCCTCGAGATGAAGCAGATTTAGTGTTTATTGCACTCAACAAACCTGTGGGTATTGTGAGCACTACAGAAAACTCCGAGCGTGATAACATTGTCGATTTTGTTAACCACAGCGAACGTGTATTTCCAATTGGTCGTTTAGACAAAGATTCGCAAGGATTAATTTTTCTTACCAGCAATGGTGATTTAGTCAATAAAATCCTCCGAGCCGGTAATAATCACGACAAAGAATATGTGGTCACCGTTAATAAACCTATCACAGAAGCCTTTTTACAAGGAATGCGAGCGGGTGTGCCCATGCTAGGGGTCATCACTAAAAAGTGCAAAGTTGAACAAGTTTCAACATTTGTATTTAAAATTATATTAGTCCAAGGCCTTAATCGTCAGATCCGCAGGATGTGTGAACACTTCAACTTTGAAGTCACTAAACTTGAACGTCAATCGATTATGAACGTGTCGCTTAAAGGGTTGCCAGTGGGAGAATGGCGCGATTTAGATGAGCAAGAACTCAGTACCTTAATGAAATTAATTGAACATTCCTCGTCAGAGGTCAAAAACGCCCCAAAAAAAGCCAAGAAAAAGCCCGCCCAAAGCTTACGAGATAAAATTGAAGGCCCTGAGCATTTTATGCAAAATAGAGGAGCTAAGCCTAAAAAGCCGACAGCAAACAAAGGTAAAGTTAGCCACTCAAGAAAACCGAAACGCTAAACTCAAGGGCATGCAACACTCACATTTACTACAGCATAAATGACGTATCACTTAAGATATCTTCAGTCTGTAAATTAATCATTTTACAGTATTCAAAGAGGTTGTAATGCTGTAGAATTGAGATTGTACCAAATTTAAAAAAAGCCAGTTTCATATAAAAAACAATTAATATAAGCACTTAGTGTTTGATTATGTATTTATAGAGATAAACATTTGATATGCATAATGTTGATCAAAATTAATACAGAATGGTTTTTTTATTTATGTTAGATATGCTAGAATTTTACCCGCTTTATTACGATAAAGACTGATAGATGACAGCAACAGGACGCTGTGTTTTTAAACAAGGAATGTGACATGTTCAACAATAACCTTCTAATTGTAGATTTCCCTGTCCTTCTTCATGGGCAATTTCAGCACCTTGCGAATCTGATCCAATTTAACTTAATTCCGACTAGTGCTAGTGATGCTTTATCAGAATTATCCAACGCGTCTAGTCTGGAAAATGACACCAATATTATGGTTCATTATCTTGAAAATCCATTACAAGATATTGGCTATTTATGCGTCGAATTATTTAAAAATGATTTGCATATCGCATTTTGTCCTGCATTAAATGTGGAATTAGAAGTCATTCTTATTTCATCAGGATTTCATGGTGCAATCAGTGTCGATGACGATATCGCCCACCAAATACAAAGTATCAAAAAAGTACAAGATGGAGAAATCAGCTTCCATCCCAAAGCGGTATCCAAATATATCTTGCAAAGAAAGCGTATTCCATCATCAGGTAATCGCGCCAAAATACTTGCGGTCACCACCAAAAAAGAACAACAAGTCTTGTCACTCATACTGCATGGATTAACCAACGAAGAAATGGCCAAAGAGCTCAACATTTCGGTTAACACAGTCAAAATGCATGTCCAAAATATTTATAAAAAAACCAAGATTAAAAACCGCGGCCAATTATTTGCCTTCGCTGCCGGTTAGCTTTTTATAAATACTCAATAATATCAGCCTTATTGTATGACCCCCCATAGGTTCCGCTTATGGGGATTATCTATTTAGCCGCGACTCTATCTCGCTTAATCATATTACCTTGTTTATCTTTAATGCTACTAACAGCAATAATGATAAAATCGATAAGTGATCAAACGCAAAAGAATCCACATACAAACATTAGACAATAGATCTACACTCTCAGCTTTACTGCTCGTCATCTTCTTCCGCTTGCATACGATCAACATCTTGCTTGGTGTAACCCATAGCTTCGGTTATGTAACACATCTTCACCAGCTGGAACATTTGTACAAAAGAGCTAACCCGCCCAGCATGCATTTGTACATTTAATAATGCCATGGTGGCACCTGCATCATCGCCGGGTGATACTGTCGCGCTCAATTCAGATAACGACTGGTTATTAGCAGAGAGCTCATCAATGAGGCTATTATATTCTGTGACGTTTTCTGGTGTATAACAGGTAGATGTTTCAGGTAATTGCGATAAAAACTGCTGATACTCTTTGACAAACAACCTAGCTTGCACCAACGTCTGCTCACCGAGTGCTTGTAATTCTTGCACCTTGCCACTTTGGAATACAGCTGACGCATTGCCAGAATCCATAAGCTGATTAAACTCTTGCATCAAGACTAGCTGCTTATCGGATAGCACTTTTGCATCTTGTGCTATGGGCTTCGTTTTAGCTTCAAATGCATCAATAGCAGCTTGGTTACTAGCCAATGCAGCAAAACTCATTGTGGTAATGGCAGTAGTAATAGCCACCAGTAAGCTGGCTTTTTTCATCATATTCATCGATAACATCCTGTTAGTTGAGTTTTAATGCTCAGTTGGTAATCTAAAAGCTAACCATTCGGCACCTAATCGAGTCACTAAATACGTATTTCTGGTAATGTTTACTACGCCAATGATATCTGAACGTTTATAGGTTTTTTCGTTAAACACACCATGTTTAACAATCAAAGTATCATTATAAATTCTGAGTTTTGTCCCCGCTGCGCGGTAAAAAAATACCCAAGAAAAAAAACCAATGAGTAACGCTGATAAAGCATATTGAACAGGCAAGGATACATAAGGCGTAAAAACGGATTCAGAAAAGAATAATATAAATATCGACATAAAAAATGATATCCCTATAGTACTCATCGCAAACAGCCAAAATCTTAATGATGTAAAAGGCATGCCGCCAACAGTCAGTTGCTGAAAGCCAGATTCGCGTACTAAACCATCTGTTGGAAGTGCAGTCGGCTTATGGTCTTTTAATAATCCTTTGGTACTAAATTTATGTCTTTTATGCTGAATAACTAATGCCAAATCGGTATCAAAGTGTTTTTCAAAAAACATCACAATATTGATCATGGTTGAAACATTTCTGATAGTAATATGCCATTCAGGGAAGCTATAAAACTTAAGAGCGTAATGATGCCTAACTATTTCTTGACGATCAAAAAAAGCGTTAAATTCACCGGTAATGAAACCAGACATTTCTAGTAAAGATAAACCGCTATTCGTGACTATTTCTTTATTGGTGGTAATACCAAACCAGGACTTGGTTTTAATGACTTCTTTATTTACAGCATCAATAACTAATCGGTTAACTTTAAATACGGGGAAGAAAAAACAACTGCCGACGAGGGCTATAATGAGTGGCATGAATATCTCACCCGTATCTTGGTAGCCAAACCAACCTAAATAGATGACACCAGCCCCCATGACGGCCATACCAATACCAAAAACAAAGTCGATAATGCCACCAGTATCTTGCAGCACAATACGCTCATCCGTCTGCTTAATAATTTTATAACTCATAAATCCCTTTAATATTTTTTAGGCATTAAAAAAGCAAAGTGACGTAGTTTAATTGATACAACTAGCCTAGGTCACTATGTCCATTATGTGCTTGTTCTAGCTTATCAACAAAATGAGTCGATTAGCGATTTGAACTCATTTGTATTGTTAATCTATCTGATTGATAAAAGGTATGTTGCAGAAATCTGCTATTTGCTTACCAAGCGATTGCATTTGATATAATCCCCCATATTCAAATTTTAACGGTTCAGTTTGGGTGTGTATTACCATTAATAACTCGTAAGCACGAACGCCATTACTACTTGCCCTGCGGCGTAATTGCAGTGCTGCAATATTCCTGATGGGAATAACCTGTTGAGTTAATAAATAGAGGGAGCTGATTTTGGTGGTGATTTGCTGGCTTTGAAGATCAAATGTGACTTGTCGCTTTGCAAATGTGAAATGCCACCAGAGTAACGCAAGAGTTGAATACATGAACACCTCATCATATGTGTGTTGCGCAATCCCCATCATCACAATTAAAAGCATACAAGCAAACACACAGCTAAAAAACACTCGAGCGACAAGGCGTAAACGAGTCTTGGCCATAACGGCCTTTGTTGGCGATAGTGGTTTAAAAAACATGCTATAAGCCTCCGATGTATTTCATGGAAAAGCAAAATAACAATATAAAAGGTAATGGGTATAACAGCCTTAATCCAATACGAACTTGCCAAAGTGGTTGGATAAAAATTGACGAAGAGTTAAGGGTATCTTTCTGCTTAGAATGAGCTCCAGCTTTATGTTCATGCAAAGAATTGGAGTCAGGTATATCAATGGTAGAAATACTTTGAGAACCCGACTCTGCCAATGATGCGGCTAGGGCATGAGTATCTAAAGTATGGATGTTAGGAAAGTCAGTAACTTGTTCTTTTGCTTTAATATTAAAATTTTGTGAAATAAATAACACAAGCTCAGATGTTTCTTGAAGAGTACCAATCATATAGCTGGTACCGTTTAGTCTCATGCAGTATTGGCTTCTGTCATTAACATTATGTAGCAAGATTAATTCAGTTGACTGCAGTGACTCACAGTTATTTTTTTTAAAGCAATAACCTAACAATTGTAATTGCACAAAACGTTGATGAGTTGCGCAGTCAAATACGAGGTAATGTTGGCACAAACCTAACAATATTAGCGTCGGTAATAATAATGCCACCACAGCTTGATAAAAAAGTTGCTGGTTCCCATCAAGTGTTAAAGTCATCAGCACTGATGCACACAGAGGTATTAGCCCGAGAAAACAAAACGCCTTACAAAAATAATGCCTTTTAGTGGCAATGCGTAATTGCTCTGGCAACCCTACCGGATTGATAAATTTATACTGTTTAGGTAATTGCGAATACTGCATTTGTTATCCTTAACAACGATACGAAATATTATTTTATAAATAGAACAGCTAATTGATTTTATTTATCTTTATCTAACCAATCGGGTAAACCATCATCATCTTGATCAAAATTAAATGAGTCGAAATAACCAAGGTAATACTCTTGCGTATCCCAAATATTATCTTTATCAGTATCGTGGGTTAAGTCATTGATACCCATTGCAGATTCCAGATCATCACTGAGCGCATCTCCATCTCTATCAATAAAGATTGTGGCATTGTAGGTAAAACTCTCTTTGCCATCAAAATCAATGTCATTAACACCGATGTGATACTTTCCGTCTTTTAAGATTCCAACGTTAATTGCAATAATTTTCAATGCGTTATTTATTGGTATCTCACCAAAATTCAATGCCATACCATCTTCGCCTGAAAAATAGATATTGGGTTTAAAGCCAGAGTCATCATTGTAGTGAAGCACTAGGGTATAAAATTCATCTTTATGTGCATTAAAGGAAAACAAATCACCATTATCTGACTTAACAGATATTGCGCCTGACATTTTAAATGGAGGATAACGATTGACATGAGTTGCTATTGAGGGATTATCATTGGGTTCTTGTTCGCGGATTAGCTCAAAACTGGATTGAGATGCATCTAGAGGATAATCATCTAACTCATCAAGAATGCCATCTCCATCTTCATCTTTATTTCTCCACTTGATGAGAAAGTCGGCATATTCATTTGGCATAGGCGCGGCGGAAATCAGCTTGCCATTGTTGTCTTGTTTTACCGGCTCATTACAACCTGTAACGCCTAAAGTAGCCGTTAACAACATCGCTAACCAAATTGCATTATTCTTCATTGAATCGATTGCCTTATAAGTCCATTTATTTTGCTTTCGTTTACGGCAACATATTGTTATTTAATTAAAACAGTATCCAGTTTCCAACTGTTATTTTCGTAAACCCACTCCAGTTGTTGACCACTGTCAGCGTCTTTTAACATTAAGCGTTTTCCGTTACCTTCAACTTTCCCTTTAAATTCATCTAATAGCATATTGTAAGCGGCTACATCTTTGTCGCTACTTTTTGGCGGTGAATAACGTATTGCTTTACTGTACTTTTTTATCGCTGCTGAAAGTATTTTTTGCTTTGAGTCATCACGATTCAAAATATCTGTCATCACACCGGCTCTAAACTGAGCTGAAAACATGGCTAATTGCTCAGGTGTGCCAGACTCAATGGTGTGCAACAACCTAAACCAATTTGCGATCAACCTAGCGGAATCGTCGGGCTTAGGGTTGTTAATATCGCCTTTTGATATCACTACGCTGTTTACCTGCTCAGGTAACGATAATGCTTGGCTTAATGACTCATTAATCATGTTTATGAGTTTTTTTATATCAGCATCAGTGGTCGACAAAAACGGGGCGATTAATGACTGTACTTCCCCTGTAAATATCATTTTATCCTTGAACCCTTTGGTGAGATTTGTCAGTTGATCGAAAAACGTTGGGTTAGTCAGTGAAATTTTACTTGTCATTGCCTCGTAGTCAGCAAAAGCGTCCTGCTGACGGGTTTTTGCCCCTAAAATGCCTTTAAACGCTTTTTGCGGTGCCAATATTGCTAGCCATTGATCAAGCACATCACGGGTATGAGGTGGCTTTTCATTAATAGCACCAATATTGGGTGGAGTGATATATCCCGCCTCAATAGCAGCCTTAACAATCGCCTTTGATCTTTCACCAAAAACAGCCCTAACATCGGCATAGCGAAGATAATCAAGATAGTCAGCCTGCTGCACAACCAAGGTGTTCAACTCCTTATCCATACCTTGCTGTTGAATTTCTTTCGCGACATAGGTGTATTGCTGCAAGTCGCAGCCAGCACAACTTCTAAACGCTAATGTATTGCTGTGACTAAAATAAATACTGGATTGATTAGGAAACAGATGACTTTCAAAAACAATATAACTGGTGCCATCTTTGGTATAAGTCATAGTCATATCGGCTTTATGCTTTTGAGGACAGCCAGGCAATTCAATATTGTTTTTTGTAAACGCGGTAAGATTGTTTAAATCCATCGTTTTACGTGAGTGCAGAGTATTATAATAAGTCAATTGATACTGTAATGTGGGGTCCAATTCACCTTGTACTTCAAAATCAATATTACAACTTGCAAACGCAGCCATAGGGCTTAACCCGAGCAATACTAGTAATCCTATTACTTTCATTTGATCTCATCCTTAAGTTATGAATTTAAGATTAACTCTGTCATGTTCTGACAACGTTAATGATGCCTCGGTCCTTTACTTTACTAATTAACTTTTCGATTATAAGCAGCAGACAGTAGCCACTCAGATTGCAAGCGTTTCAATAAGAATTTCTGCTCATAAAATCTAGCATCCGATGTTGTATTGTAAATAACATTGACATATGCCAAACGATCAAGAGGTTTACTCTGAATCAACTCAACTTGTTTGATTTCGTTAACGGTACTTCGTAGCAAGTCTTTAACAAACACATCTCGCCTTACTTGCTCATTAAATAAATATGTAGATAAAGAGTCGTTATCGACTTTATCTGACTTTAACAAGGTAAATAGCGACAATAAAACCTCATCTGGTTGCCTAACCACGGCATCAATTTGATTTTGCTGCATGCGACTATAATTTTTATTAAATTCATCTATAGCAAGCTGCAGCAAATCTTCTTCATTTTTAGGTAATGGGTAGCTGTATACAAGCGGCTGACTTACAATTCTCTCACTTCTAAGTGCGGCCCATTTTTTTAAATAAATTGAATTGTTCGCCATTACGATTAACTGTGACTTGTCTTTATCATCTAAAAAACGATAGTTAGGAATATTTTTTAATAGATCACTTAGTACAGTCGATTGCATATCAATTTTTACTGATTTGCTCCAGGGGAATACTGTCGCCTGCAAAATATTGTTAAACCTTAATCCATCAGGATCGGTATAAATAATATCAAATTGCGGTAACGAAGCTGATTTATGCATAGTCATCTTAAATGCTTGTCCTTCATTTACTTCGGACATACATTGAAAACCACTAATTTCTATCATACCTGTATTATCAAAGCCTTTTGGTAACTCAATTAATACATCGACTAAAAATTTATCATGCTGCTGGCTAGAGTAATATTTAACACTTCTTTGGCAATCACTAGCGTACGCATTAACACTGAGAAATATAGATAGACTGATGGCAACTACATTTTTTAACACACTATATTGAGTTTTAAACTTACATTGATGCATACCATTTCCCTTGATATTTTATGAATTTTGGTTGTCTTGGTACTTCTATTTCGATTGTTGCTCTAGCGCCATCTTGATAAAAAGTAATGGGTGCTTTTTCAGCGGTTAACAGCATGTCCAGATATTGCTGATAACGTTGTTCGCTTACGTCAAATGCTTGAACCATTTTAGTCCATGCTTTTTGTTCGCCATCTGGACCAGAAACAACGTGTAATTTTTTTAAATCAATGGGTGAGAAATATTTATATAAATATGTTTCAGCAGATGTGTTTGGATTTTTCCCATCGGTATATAAATTTTGAATTAGAGTTCGTATTTGCAATTCATTGTCTTGATTGCTATCTGTTGGTGCAGGGGCTGCTGATACTCCGTTAGCTATCAATAACAGTACAACCAGTATGCTTTTCTTCATATAAAGTCCTTTTAATGTGTTAAATAAATAATTTGCAGATATTACTTATATTCTTAAACCAAATAACGAATATACAGTGAGTACAAGCCAAAGCCTGTCATGCCTAGTAGCGCGACAGCTATTGGTATGAGTATGTAAAATCGCCATACAGCAGCTATTTTCGGAATTTGCGTCAACGTTGCACTATAGCCGAGTTGGCACAGTGCAATAACAAATTTATTACTATCAAACGTTTGCCCTGCTAACGTAATGCTTTCACCTTTACTCACATCAATGTTTACCCTAAAGACAAAAGGTCGTCGGTATTGCCTCCGGGTACTGTCACCATCGCCAGCTTTATACCAATTCCACTCAATATTGATTGATTTAATCGCAGACTTTTCTATCCGCCTAACTTGCTTGTCCTCAAAATATACTCTTGGAATAACAAGTGAATTTTCGCTGATAACAATCTCATTAGGAGTCGATATCCCCTGTGTATAATATTTATCGCAGATAAGCTTTCGCCTTACAGCAGACACCGCTACACCAAATAATGCAACCACGATGGCCGCTGCGATATTTTGGCTAGAATAAAGGATAAACAGAGCAGCCATAAAACTGATATAACTTGAAGCCCAGACTTGATGAAAGTATTGCCGAGGTAAAGGCAGCATAAACAGTGTGACGGGGAATTGTAATTTTATCGGGTCGTTAAATAGCTTAATCCCAATAAAGGCTTTTACAGTATCTTGGTCAAGCGGTACTGAACTAAAGGCAGGCCAATCTTTACGGCTAACGCTATCAAATTGACCGACAACATTAATCCCCTGCGACATTAACTCTTTTCGACATTGTTGCACCAATGCGGCCAACTTATATTGCTTCACTTTTAAGGATATCGATATCGGTTCAGGAAATTGAGCTTGTTGACTCTCTTTAACATGCAAAATCACTTTATAAGTATTATGTACTTCTTTTAACTCAATATTTTTTATTATCGAGTAATCAACATCTTGTTGTTGAAGGGAATAAATGGATTTCCCCCCTAACTTGAAACCATGGAACCGTGTTAACACCTTGCGTGAGACATCAAAACACCATCGACATTGATAACTAAACGCTATCAACATCAACAATATACTGAGCATTAAACGCCCGATAGTTTCAACCGAAAAAGAAAAGACACTTACCGCCAACACCACATAAACCAGATTAAAGCATATAAAAATCCACTTTATTTTTTCAACGGCTGACACAATTGAAAATGATGATGCGGTATTCAATAACGTCCCTGTTAACTTGTTAAACATCCTATTCCTTAATCGACTTACACTTTTTCATTTTGCTGCAGATCTTATTAATATACTTAATATTAACGAGGACGTAGTTTCCAATGATTACCTTCTAAACGGGTAAATGTACAACCTGAGTTACCATGGCCTTTGCCATTATTAAATGAATATATGTAATCGACACCAGCAAAGTTTTGGTCTTCTAAGTTCACTATGACAATGCTTTCCAATGTATAAGCCTCTTCACCGACTTCTCGCTCATAGTTCTTTACATAAGTAGAGAAACCTTTAGCTAAACGAGGGTGCTCATGCAATGACGGGTCGATAAAAGTTTTGAACAACTCAATATCGTTGGTTTTTAGTATTTCCCTGTAAATCTTACATTTATCAAGAAAAATATTATCGGTATTACTGTTCGCAATAAAATTATAATTACTATCATCTGCATACGATTCATATGACAAGCTAACGAGCAAAGCCAATATTAGCGACTTAACTACAATATTCATGATTACTCTTCCCACATTAAATTGCTTGGCTGGTTGTTGGATCGAAGTACCTACAATTCACCGGATTAGAAGCTGACTCTGGCTTAACATTTAATCTAAGTTTAGTAAAAAACTGGCTTCCAGGTTCGAAATCTACTTTAGCAGATGTAATACCACTAACCACATCTACATTATTTGAAAAACAAACATAATATGTCGCCCGAGAGTCGGGAACTGTAATACCTACAAGTTCGAAGTCAACCTCTCCTTGTGGTAAAGTTAATTTCTTGGTACGTTTAGTTTGACCTGCTGTTGATTCATCAACGACAATAATGCCACCCATATTTATAATGAAATAACTTACTGCCTTTTCACTTGAATTACGATAGCCTTTTATTACTATAAAAACCCCAAAATACATCCTTTTAAACAGTAAAATCAGTTTTTAAGTTTGATAATCAGCTTATAGGCCAAAATCAAGACAATACTAGCTGATTGATATCAACCAACAATAATCGTGCGTGGCCATGTTATTAGAATCAACCCATCCACGCCGATGCTCAAAATTCTCACCTGTTGAATTATCGATAGCACACAGAAAAGCCTTACGTACCACACGTGAACAGCAGTGGCAACTTTCTATATACAAGGGTAAGGTGTGTCATCTAAACTAATAATTGTTTGTCTTGGTCTGGCCATCTTCAACTACCATTTTGAAAGGGTAATTAAAGCGTAGCTTGTTGTTCGATATTTAGCCAACAATCCTGGGTAGCCATGTTAATTAACATAGTTGTCAAGATGAATGACTATGTTAATTTTATCTAGTACCGATATCGTCTAGGTTTACCGGATAATTAAACTTAATAAATAAGTAAAGCAAACTTGAATATGGGAAAACCCAGCTATTAAGGATGTAAACTTGGCCATCGGTTAACTTAATTTCAATAGAGTCGATCTGATTCTGTCGAAATGAGTAGTCATTTCTCGATGAGTAATATTGATACCATTTAACGTCTATTTGGCTTATTTGACTACTAGATAATGTAATTGGATTTAAAAATGGCGGTTTATGCCCCAATGTTTTTTGAACACTATATTGACGAATAAATGGCGGTAATACTAACTGGTCAACAGATATCCCTATATGACTATTACGAAGACGTTCTGATGACCTAACACCGTTGTTTTTGAGTGAAAATTTAACTCTTAATTTATAATATATTCCGAGACAGAACAATGTCACTAAAGGTACACTTAGGCTGTAAAATGGCTCACGATTCATTTTAAAAAAACGTGGAAAATTGTCCACCAAAGCACCATTAGTGGGCACTAGCATAGTGAAAGAGATAAATAATAATATCAATAGCAGCGTAGCTAATCTAACCTCATCTTTTAATGGTAACCGCTTTAGCCCCCACGTTATTGGTAATTGCACAATTTTACTTTTACTAATACCATTATATTTCTTTCTAATATAACCAACAAACCAACGTTTATCTGTGAGTAAATAATATAAATCGTTCAAAATCACATTTCCCTATCTTAATTTCGAGCCGAACTTTTTGACTAGCCGCGTTAACTTTTATTCATTCTAGCGTAAAAAAGTGAGCTTTCTAAACAGAAAGCTCACTTTAATTCATCATTAAACCTAAAGAGGAGTATCACTAAAATACCACTTAGTTTTGATGCGATCGAACTTGCATCCATCTACTCTACGAATATTTACACCTTCAATGTATATGCTAACTTCTTTCGACTCTTCAACACCTATCCTTTCGACGGCTTTTGGGTGCGACTGTATATTTTCAATACCCGTTATTAATATTTCTTTAGGTGAACTATTGTAGTCTTCTTCGAATTTACTATGTTTTTTATTAAGTTGTTTCTTGAGTGTATCTTCGCCTATAATAGTTACAATTTGACTAGGAAATTCATTCAAAAAGGAACTTAAATCATTTTTTATATATCTCAAATAAAGCTAAACAACGTTTTGCTAAGGGATCGTCTTCAATCTCACTTGCTGAAGTAGGATTCCATACAATAAACAATAACGATAAAAATAAAATCCTAATAAAATTAACCATTTTGTAAAATATTTACTTTATTAGTTGAATTGTTAATATAAGCAAAATTTGAGATACTTGCATTAACCTTTTTAGCAACAGTAATTTTAAATAATTTGTGGCATTTCGAACTAAATCCCGGCCTGAAAGTGCATTACTACCACTGTTTATAGCTACATTATCAGAAAAACAAATATAATAGGTTCCAATATCATCAGGAGCTTCAATACCCTTTAGCTCCACAGTATAACTACCAGGTTGTAATTGTTCACTGATATTGACAACTCTCGCCCACTAGACATCAAACCTATTTGCTTGTTGTTTATCCAAAGAGCAAATTTATCATCTGCATTATTGCCATTATCTCCAAATCTACTATCGACCCTATTTTCAAGAAGCGTAAAAGGGGTAATTTTAAATTCTGTATTTTTTTAACTGTGACACTACCATTTTTTGCATTTTCTGGAACTATTGGTTCTTTGTAATAACAGCCTTCTCTTGTCCTGTTGCAGAATTAAACCATACCTCAGTATTTTTATCGATAGATAAAGATGCCACCCATTTTATGAAATTTATTAAATTAAAAAGATGGGTAGAAATGCTATTATTTTATAAATCAGCAAAATCTTGAGGGTCTTGGGCAATACACCAATCCCAAGCGGCTTGGGTTACAGGTGACTCGTCACTGGTTTTATCACCGTCAGCTAAATCAGCCATTTCAAAGGCCAGCCCCATTATTTTCTGATTAATCACATCACGAAAACTATCATTATCCACGGGATAAAGATCAAGGATTATCTCACGCGCAAAATCATGATCTTCTTTGTTAGATTGCACTCCTAGAGCCATTCGGTCAGTCGAAGTCGCCATCGTCGAACACTCATCCCACTGCTTATCTTTGTTTAGCAGGTCTTGATTGCTGATACCACTTTGTATACTTTCACTTAGTTGCTCCCTATAAATATTACTGTCAAAGTCCCACGGCATTTGTTCTTTTTCTGTGGCGAGACTTTGAGCACAACACAATAGCGAGGCTATCACGAAAGTGAATTTTAGTTTCGAAAGTTGCTTGCTTGACATAAAAATCTCTTCATTTAAATAAAAAATCAGTGCAGCTGGACCCGCACTATAATGTGGTACTGTTTATTCTTAATTAGTGACTAAGCATTGTATTTACTTAAACTACCTTCTTTAAAGAACTACAAAGAACTACGAGGCCACCCATTTTTATAATGAAATAACTTACTGCCTTTCCACCTGAATTACGATAGCCCTTTGTAACTATAAAAAATCCCAAATACATCCTTTAAAATGGTTAATTAATTTTTAAATTTGGTATCCAACTGCGAAGGGTAGCCATGTTAATTTGATTTCGATTAATTGATTTAAACTATAAAAAGTAGTGTTTAAACAACATACCTGTAACAGTAATATTAGCTAAAAGAGGAAATGTTATGGCTATAATATTAGGCAAAAAAGTCCATGACCAATTGCCGTGCTGCGTTGTCATTGGGTAGTCGAAAAAACACAACATGTAAACAATGTGCTTAAGCGGGAAGTACATAGCATTAAGAGTAATGATTTCGCCGCTCTTTAGCTCAATATCACACGCGATAATATGATTGCGCACATGTAAACGATGCATTTGAGATTTATATCTTACTCTGATGCGCTCAATGTTGTCGCGCTGCAACTCCAACAACCCAACCGGTTTATCAATGATCGTATTTGCAGGAATGGCTAGACGTTGCTGACTAACATAGCAACGTAATGTCCCGCTAATACCGTAACGTCGCCTAACCAGCCAATAACGCCCTATTAAGTAGACAGGTAATAATCCAATGTTGATTAATACTAATGCACGAGCAAGCTCAGTATCAGGGAAGTTAAGAGGTAGCACAGACAAACCGACCATGAAAATAAACAATAACAGCGAAACACCTAAAGACAGAGGGTAAACTATATTAGCGACATATAAACTCACATCACTCTGTGCATTAAAGTCACGCATCCCTTTAATGTGCAGGTTATAAAACCAAGATTTATCATCTAACGCTATTTTTTTGGCCATATACCCTTCTCTTTATCACACTAAAAAACCGAAAAACATTAATAACCAGATAATTAAGCATATCTTTCTAAAAAATGTAAAAGACCGGTGTCGGGCTGAAACGATTATATAAACGCGAGGGTTGATTAAATAGGCTGATTAACAGACCATCAATATCAACGTTGATGATCTAAAAAATCAACCTTCCCATTTTGATTAGTATCGCCACTGCCTTCAATCAAATCTGAAATGCTGTCGCCGTCAGAGTCGGAATCAAGCCAATTGGGTTGATTATCATCATCTGGATCGATCGTTGAATTTAGCATACCAAAAATAAACTCTAAACCATCAAGTATCTTGTCTTGATCCATATCATTTTCAAGTAAATCAGAACCTAATGCACGCTCTTTCATGTCATCGAATGAATCAACGTCAGTGTCATTAAAAAATACAATTTCGTAAGAGAGGTCTGGCCCCCCTGCAAAATTTTCATCAATCAGACTCAGTTGATATGTACCCGGATCATATATTGTAAAGTTCACCACGTAGATATTAGGGTTTGCATATTGATACAAAAAGATGTCATTCATAACAAGGCCATCTTTATTTGAAAGATACACTTGTGGTTTAAATCTCGCTGATGACGTTTTGAAAACCGCTGTGTATTGTTTAAGCTCAGTTGTTACAAACTTAAACAGATCACCTTTGTCCAATTCAGAGCTTATGACACCTTGAACTCTAACCCCTACATCAATTTCTATCCGCGTGGCGATGCCAGGGTAATCGTTCGGTTCCTGTTCGATGAATAGTGGATATTTACTCTTACTCGCATCAAACGGATAGTCATCTTGCTCATCGAGCACGCCATCGCCATCTTCATCCTTGTTTTCCCAGGTACCAACAAACTCGACAAGACCTGAAGTAGCCACTTGATTCGGTGAAATAACTGCCACGATAGGATCTGCTACAGTCACAGAAATTGTCGGTTGCAGCACGCCTTCGGCTAAATCACTATTACAACCACTCATGACTAAGTTTGCAGCTAACAACATCGCTAACCAAAGTACATTATGTTCCATTGCCTATATCCCTATATAAATCCATTTTTTCAATTTTTACTGATGTTATTCCAAGCTCATCTTTACGTTAATAACAATCTAAAAGGTGCTTGCATCCGCACAGTTCACCTTACCAAACCTGAGTTAAATAACTCTCCCCCGCGATTTACTACCGTTGACTACAGTGCATTACAAACGAGCGGTTCTGGCGTAAAAATACTAAGCAGAGGTTTTGCCCAGTCAAACACTTAAGTCATCATAATCTGTGAGGTAAGCAATACGATATATAACAGAAACATCCCACCTAAAAATGTCAGAGGTATTGGATAACGATAACTGATTTTTGGAGAATAACGCTGCTGTATGTATTCGATAAGCTCAGGTAATGCTATTACGTTTACCCGAGATAAATTGACAACTTCGCCATTGTTTAACATTAAACATGCATGGGTGTATATCTCGCCTTTAGCCGCCGTGTTAAAAATAGCACCGGGTTTAACATAGCGGTAAATATGATAAAAACGTTGAATACGAATTTCTTCAACCCGACTAAATGGAACATATCCCGTCGAATGCAGCCCCATTAATGCTGTCGGTAATTCAATGGCTTCTTTTGTTAAGGTTGCTTTCAAACCTTTCTTAAAATAAAGAATAAAATGAAGCATAAAATGGCTAACGAGAATGATGGCTAATGCAGTAAACGTCGCCTCCAACACATATTGATAATAATCCAATGCAAATAACCCCAATGGGATACCAACTAAGCAAATCACAAATAGCGCCCAAGTGTAGTTAGATAAGGGCCACACAATTCTATTTGATGTTACAAAGACCTTATGCTGTTGTGCCAATTTGTCTGATAAAGAGGAAGTGTTGTTAAATTGGCGGAGCTTCTTTGCTAACCAAGGCATAAAAAATCACTGTAGTTTTGTATTTAAAAATATAAAAACGACTAATAAATGTTAGTCGTTTTAGTTTGTTTTTATCATCTAAAGTCTAAATCGCATTTAAAATAAACCACTCATTTGACTCTTTTTCACGACCAAATTCACATTCATAGCTTACAGGTCGATCCTCTTTAGAAAACTTGACATGAGTTAGAATTGAGCGTTGCTCAACAATATTAAATCCGGCATGCTTACTATCGCTTGCTGGATTAGGTAGCTCGTTAGTGTCGACTACAGTCACACTATCAACAGCCCCTTTTTCAGCAACCCTTCTAGCATCTTTTACTTGCATTTTTTTATAAAAATCAACAAATTTAGGATTACTACTGGTTTTAGGGTAACCATATTGTAATAACGAGTCTACATCCCCTGCTAGCTTGTAGTTGACAATGTTAACGCACCTTTTTGTAAATCTTCATCAAACTTAGCCTCTGCAACGCTGCTATTGAGTAATAAACATACCACTATAAAAAATAATTTGTACATAGTCACTTCCTTGTAAATTAACCTGATAATGACTTCTCAATCATTATTAACATTCTCCTTATCATTCACAATTTATTGTCCACTGTCACCTAAAAACAATGAAGCTTGATTATTAACCAAAAAAAACATCCTTTTGAATGTTTGACATAAAAGCAAACATCAAAAGCAATAATCAATCTGTAATTCTAATCGCAATTCATTTACACCCTGATGATGTTTGAATATCTTATGGGCAGGTTTAAGGTTCTTTCTTAATATTATTGGATACTTTATTTCAACAGGGAGTTGATATGTTAAAACCCGTGCTTATATCATTTGCCGTCATCATGACGACTATGCCAGCGATGAATGCCTACTCGGCGACAACACAAGAATTGTTTTCTGAGCCTAAAGACGTAAAAGAAGTAAAGAATGAACTTCGGCATTTCACACCAGTACAATTGATAACGTCAATTGAAGACAATAAAATTCTTTCCAAAGAAGTGAAAGGTAAACTGATTAGAACTAACTATGAATTGCCGCCGTCTTATACACCTGCCCATTTAATCAATAACTATAAAAACCAGCTCAAGGCATTAAATACCAATATCCTCTTTGAATGCGAGCAAGAAAGTTGTGGTAGTGAGGAGAAATTAGCCAAATTTATAAAACCGCTATATACAATTTCAAAAAGTTCACCCTCGTTAATTACTGCCTATATCACCCTTCCTAAAAAACAAGTATATGTGTCCATATATGCGGCGGGTTGGCAGCGCGCCACCAGCGTAGAGATCGATATTATCGAAGTAATAGAAGAGCCGTTAGATTTAGTTACCACTGACCAAAACTATTTATCACAAGAGGTGAGTGAAATAACCGTTAAGGATAACAGCCAAAAAGATACTAAAAACTCGGCTGATCACCCAATGCTAAGCCGAATTCCAGGTGCTTTTATACAAAAATATATTACACATGGTTTTAACCAAGCCTCAGTGCTTGTGGGTGATAACTATAAAACCATGGAACTGGAAGGAAAAATTACTGATATTGCTTACATATTACCACGTACTTACTCAGAATTTGAAATTGACACAAATTATCAACATGCGTTAACTAAACTTGGTTTTACAGAGGTTTATGCCTGCTTAGGAAACTCTTGCGGTGATGATTCAAAATTAGAAAGAAAGATCGCATTACTTGCAACGATTGGCTTTGACGAAAACCAATTTTATCGACTATACAAGTTAGATAGAGCTGAAGGTAATGTGTACGCTATGGTTTACGTCATTGGTTTTCCTGGCCAATTGTCAGCAGAAATCAGGATCATTGAAGAAACTACATTAAACAATAATCGTGTAGGTATTGATTTGCAGGGTTTAACCGATGAAATAGCCAAAACAGGCCATGTGGCGCTAGACGGTTTGTTGTTTAAATATGATAGTGATGAACTATTACCAGAAGCTTATCCGATTGTAGAAGTGGTCGCTCAATACCTACAAACACACCCTAAACAACTGTTTTATGTGGTAGGACATTCAGACGATCAAGGCTCGCAAGCTTATAACCAAACCTTGTCAGAAAAACGTGCGACGGCGATTAAATCCCGGTTGATCAAACAGTTCTCTATTTCTGCACAACAAGTTGAAGCTAAAGGAGTGGGTGAGTACTCACCTATAGCAAATAACCTTGATGAAAATGGCCAAAAGCAAAATCGCCGCGTTGAGTTAGTGATACGCTCTGACAATAAATAACCGACATATAAACCTTACATAATAAACAATTGTAAGTTCCCCCAAAAGGTAGCCTTGGCTACCTTTTTGCTCTTTGCATTTTTCATCCATTGATACAAATACATTTATAGACATTATTACTCAGCATATTGATACGGTGCAGACGCACGTTAGGACAAGATAATCATATGAAGTAGATATTTTTTTTATTGGTAGATTTGGACTAAAGTAAAACAAGGCAATGCGATTTTGTGCGGAGAAGCAATGGATAGTTTTTTCAGTTTGATGAGCAACGCCGTGTTATTACTGGCTCTTGTGGTTATTTATGATGCAATTACGCTACAAAACATCGTTTCCCCAAAATATAAAGATGTCTTAAGTGGCATTTTTATCGGCATGATTTCGGTGTGTTTAATGATCAATCCTTGGGAATTTCGTCAAGGAATTTTTTTTGATGCTCGCTGGATTTTATTGAGTTTAAGTGGTCTGTTTTTTGGTTTTATTCCGACATTGATTGGCTCTCTACTCGCTGCATGGTTTCGTATTTATCAAGGTGGTGCGGGGGTATTTGCTGGTACATTAATTATTTTCATCAGTTCTGCCATTGGCTTAGGTTGGCGATACTGGATTCAATCATCAAACAAGCAGATAAACTGGAAAAACTTACTACTAATGAGCCTGGTAGTAGAATTAACCGCGTTACTCAATGTATTATTAATACCTGTTGCAGATAAATACGACATCATCCTCACTATCAGCCCTACCATACTGACAGTGTATACCTGTGGCTCCATGCTATTGGGATTACTGTTAAAACAGCATCAGCAAAGACAGCAACTAGCACAAGAACTGCAGCATAATAAATCCCTTCTTGAAACCGAAAAAAACCTATTACAAAGTATCATTGATGGCATTCCCGATATTATTTTCTATAAATCGATCGATGGGATCTATTTAGGCTGTAATAAAGCATTCGCTGAACTATTAAAACTCAAACCGGAACAAATTAAATATCATAAAGATAGTGACCTCTTTGATGAGCAACAAACAAATAGGTTTATCGAAGCAGACCGTTTTGTTTTACAGAAAAAACAACCATGGAGAAATGAAGAATGGATTACAACATCTGATGGTATTGCACATATATTTAGCACCCAGAAAACACCTTTTACAGACTCATTAGGACACATTAACGGCATTGTTGGTGTTGGACGAGATCTCGCCTATCGAAAACATATTGAAAAACAATTACGTCGCAGTGAAACAACTTATCGCAACATTATTAGTACTGCCCAAGATGGCTTTTTAATCACCTCACTTGAAGGCAATATCATTGAAGCAAATCAAAGCTTTGTAAATATGACCGGTTACAGCATGAAAGAGCTAATAAACATGCCCATTAACCAAATTGAAACCAGTAACCAGCATCAATTTTCTGATGAAAATATCGACAGAGCTAAGCGAAAAAAACGTTTACACTTCACTTCACTTCATCGACATAAACAAGGCCATTTATTTCATGTTGAGGTGAATATTAGCTTTTGGGATAGTGATGAAGGAATGTTTTTCTGTTTTGTTAGAGACATTTCAGAACGCATTAATGCCGAACAAAAGCTACTACGCAGTGAATCTAAATTCAGACAAATTTTTGAAAAAATCCCCGCAATATCCGTCCAAGGTTATGATAAAGATCGCTCGGTCATTTTTTGGAATCATGCCAGTGAAAAACTGTATGGCTATACCAAAGAACAGGCCATGGGTAAAAAACTAGAAGATCTCATTATTCCTCTGCCATATCGGGAGCATGTGATAAATAATGTTAATGCGTGGATAAATGATGGTATCCCGATCCCAGCGGAAGAGTTACTTCTAAGGCATGCTGATGGCAGCAATGTTGCCGTTTATTCATCTCATGCATTAATGAACAATGCCGACAACGAAGCAGAAATGTACTGCATCGATATCGATTTAAGCGCTCAAAAAAAGGCAGAAGAACAAGCTCTCACTTTGTCACAAGCAATAGAACAAAGCCCCATATCAATGATATTAACTAATATCGACAGCAAAATTGAATATGTTAATAGTGCATTTGAAAGGATTTCAGGCTATAGCGCCAGTGACGTTATTGGTCAGGATGCCAGTATATTGAAGTCAGGATTAACCCCTAAGTCACTTTATAAGGAATTATGGGATACCATTTCTAGAGGGGATGCGTGGCAAGGTGAACTACAAAATAAAAAGAAAAATGGCGATATTTTTTGGGAACACGCACATATCGCACCTATTTTTGATAACGTTGGCGTCGCTAAACATTATTTAGCTCTAAAACAGGATGTGACTCAATATAAGCTGCAAGAAGAGCGAATAATTCAACAGGCTCACTACGATAGCTTAACAGGCTTGCCCAACAGACTACTCTCACTCGAGAGATTATCGCAAATGCTCAAAGATGCGTTTCGAAGCCAAAATAATGTCGCGGTATTATTTTTAGATTTAGACGATTTTAAAAAAGTGAATGATTCCTTGGGCCACTCTATTGGTGATGAACTATTAGTCCAAGCCGCTGCTCGATTAAAAAACACGATATCAAATAATGATCTCGTAGGTAGGTTAGGCGGCGATGAATTTATCATTATATTGGGCAATATTAACTCGCCCGCTGAAGTTGAAGTTATTGCCACTAAAATGCTCAAACGATTTTACCAACCTTTTGTGCTCAACAATCGTGAGTTAGTGTCTACGGTCAGTATTGGTATAGCTCTTTATCCGCATAACAGCGAAGACCCTAAAGAGCTACTTAGACAGGCCGATTCTGCCATGTATTATTCAAAGGACCGCGGTAGAAATACCTATAATTTCTATACCCACCAAATGGACCAGGATATAAATCGACGTCTAAGAGTTGAAGAGCAATTACGTAATGCTTTGAAACGAAGAGAATTCGAGGTTTACTTTCAGCCACTTGTAGAAATAAAAAGTCGTAAAATTATTGGTGCTGAGGCGCTTTTACGCTGGAAAAATGCATTACTCGGCCAAGTAACACCAGATGAATTCATTCCTATTGCGGAACAAACCGGACTAATCATCCCTATCGGTCAATATGTTATTGATATTGCATTTAATGCCACGAAAAAATGGCAGCAACAGTTTCAGTCTCAATTTAAAATTGCTATCAATGTTTCCCCTAAGCAATTTAGGGAAAATACCTTTATTGATATGCTTAAAATGCAGCTTGAGAAACACCAGATCCACGTCAGTTCTGTAGAACTTGAAATCACCGAAGGAGTATTACTTAATGGTGACCCGATTATCAATAGTAACTTAACCAGCATAAATGATATTGGTGTCAGCATCTCGATGGATGATTTTGGTACTGGATATTCGTCACTCAGTTATCTGCGTAGTTATCCGTTTGACACCTTAAAAGTAGATAAAAGCTTTATTAATGATATTACCGTTGATCCTGGCGATCTGGAACTTGTCGGGGCAGCGATCGCCATGGGACATGGACTTAACTTAAAGGTTGTTGCTGAAGGTATAGAAACTGAAGAACAGTATCATCTGCTACGTTCATTAAAATGTGATTATGGTCAGGGCTACTTATTCAGTAAGCCATTACCTAGAGCTGAATTTGAGGAACTGCTACAAATACAGGTAAAATCAGCTGATAAATAACATGTTTAATCATGCGAAAATCAAAAATGCCTGTCAGCTCGCTGACAGGCATTAATAATTCGATTCGACAATTAAGCTATTTCCACTTAATTACTCACGATAATAAACAGCATGCTGCGTTAATTATCTGGCTAGCTTGGTGATTAAATTAAGCGGTTTTCACTTTCCAATTGACCGTTTGGCCAGCAAAAAATGGCACGATAGGGCTACCGTTAGGTAAAATAATCTCTTCTGGTACTGTCCATTCTTGTTTGACTAACGTTACGGTACCTGTATTACGTGGCAGACCATAAAAGTCTGCGCCATGTAAGCTGGCAAAACCTTCGAGCTTATCTAAGACACCTAAGTTATCAAATACTTGTGCATATAGCTCTAACGCACTCCAGGCACTGTAACAGCCTGCGCAGCCACAAGCTGACTCTTTGCGGTGTTTTTCATGTGGCGCTGAATCGGTACCTAAAAAGAATTTACTTGAACCAGTCGCCACTGCAGCTTGCAATGCATGCTGGTGAATGTTGCGCTTTAATACGGGTAAGCAAAAGTTATGCGGACGAATACCACCTACTAACATATCGTTACGGTTTAACAATAAATGCTGTGGTGTAATGGTTGCGGCAACATTAGCAGAAGCATCGGCAACAAATTCAGCCGCCTCTTTTGTGGTGATATGCTCAAACACGACTTTAAGGCTAGGAATAGCTTCGACAATACGCGATAAGTAGCGATCGATAAATAACTTTTCACGATCAAAAATATCAATATGCGATTCGGTCACTTCGCCATGCACCAGTAATAACATACCTTGCTGCGCCATCACCTCAAATATTGGGAATAACTCATCTAATGCTTTAACTGCGGCATCGGAGTTGGTTGTCGCCCCAGCAGGGTATAATTTGCAAGCTACAACACCTGCCGCTTTCGCATCAATAATGTCTTGAGCGCTGGTATTATTGGTTAAAAATAGCGTCATTAATGGCTTAAAGTCACTTCCACTTGGACGAGCGGCTAAGATACGCTCCTTATAAGCCATAGCCATAGCAGCTGTCGTCACTGGTGGAACTAAATTCGGCATCACAATGGCGCGTTTAAATAATCTAGCTGTAGCCGGAACCGTCTCACCTAACATGTCCCCATCTCGAAAATGAAGATGCCAATCATCGGGAGCGGTTAAGGTAATGTGCGTCATGTGGGTTCCTTGGCTTAAATAACATATTGTTAGCTGTTATTGTGCCTGAATTCGGATTTTCTTAATAGATGCATAATTTGAACGCAGACTTTTCTATATCAAAAAATCAGCCTATGTTGACGAATAGATCTAGGAATATGTCGCTATGCTATTATGTTAAAAGGACGTTTTTTATAAAGAGATGACATTGTTAACTAATATCGGATCAAAATTCCTGCTTAATACATGCCTTATTATCGCCAGTATCATGGCGATAATAGCGATTTCTGGCTGCGACAAAATGGTGGTAATGAAAACGCCTGATCATCTGCAGCGGCTGGTTAATGAGACGCTCATTGATGGCGTACTATCAAGCGATGCCAGCATAGCGGTGACATTAAGCAGAAGCCGTACATTATCGATATGGCAAGTTGCGACTGGCAAATTATTGCAGCAATGGTCTGACGATGACTTTGATGAAACCAATTACCTCGTGGCGTTGTCAGCGAATAAACATTACCTTGCGACGGCCAGTAAACACCAAATATCTATCTTTAACCTTAACACAGGAAAGTTAGACATACGTTGGTTCGCTCAGGGTTTCAATCCTGATGCCAGTATTTCGAGCCTTGCTCTGAGCCAAACAGGCAGTACTATTTTGGTGGGGATGAATGATGGCT
The DNA here is from genome assembly GCF_041439795.1 of Shewanella sp. 5S214. NCBI lineage: Bacteria > Pseudomonadati > Pseudomonadota > Gammaproteobacteria > Alteromonadales > Shewanellaceae > Shewanella > Shewanella sp. 5S214. The sequence continues at coordinate 185,496 of NZ_JBGOOV010000003.1, read as the reverse complement.
CAATTACTGTGATCCAAAGGAGCAGTATGACAATGTCATTATTTAAACAACATAGCGCTGCCGTTAATCATGTTGAGCTATCCAATTTTGAACAACAAGTCCTATCGACTGGGATTGATGGCGATGCACACATTTGGGCCACGTATAGCGGTGAATTAATAAGCAGCTTTTCTCGTCCGCAGCAGATCACTAGCGTGAGTTTTGATGAAGCCAATCGACGCTTGTTCATTGCCGATGCCCTCGACAATAATGTCATTATCGATACTCAAACCACGCAACCCATTAGCCAACTTGATTACCTTGAACGTTACCGCTATTTTCGACAGGCGTTATTCATTAACCATGGTAAAAACCTAATTACCGCAACCTCAAAACAAAGTGTTATCTATTGGGATGCTGACTCAGGAAAAGAACTTTCTCATTGGGACATTACCGCTTATAACGCTGGTACAACCGTATTTTCAATGGTGCTACAAACCAATGGAAAATTATTAACCCTAAGCTCAGACGGCGCGCTTGAAACCTGGAGTTTATGAGTGAGTATTGACATGGAATTATCAATGATAAGTAGCAATATTGTGGTTGTTTTGGCTAGCACTATGATGCAATAAACCTCGTAGAAAATTAAATTTTGCTGGTGAGTTCAAAGATCTGTTTATATATTAAATCGACATAAACAATAATCTTGCATGTACAAACTAAACTCAGTATATATAGCATATGCTATAAATGAGGTGCTAAATGGTAAGACCCAAAATCCCCCGAACCATATGTGGTCAATTAGCCAATATTTGCTTTAAGCCTAATGGTATTCCTATGGTGCAATTAGAGCAGGTTCCACTTGCAGAAGATGAAATTGAAGCTTTGCGCTTAGTTGACTTGCTAGGAATGCAGCAGCAAGAAGCCGCTAAGTCGATGGGAATATCCCGCCAAACCTTGGCTAACTTAGTGAAAGGAGCTCGATATAAAGTGGTTGATAGCCTTATTTATGGCAAAGCGTTGATGACAAATATATCAACTAAATAGTAAACACTGGTAACACGCATTGGCGTGTTTAGGTAAGTCTAATGCAAGCAGTATTAAAAGACTCTGGCCTCAAAATAACCACACAAAGATGTAAGTTACTTGAGTTTTTAACTCAAGTCGATGAGCAGCATTTCACAGTAGAAAATATCTATCAGGGGTTAAATGCTCGGGGAGAAGCAATTGGCCTTAATTCTGTATATCGAATTATGACCCATTTTGAGCGGGCTGGCCTCGTTGTTAGACGACTATTTGAATCTGAAAGTGCCGTTTATGAACTCAATAATAAGCCCCGCCATGATCATTTACTTTGCTTAACTTGCGGTAAGTTAATTGATTTTATCGATCCCTTGATTGAGCTGCGCTTAGGGTTAGCGGCAGAGCATCACGGTATGAGTATTCATCACCATAGCCTCAATATGTATGGTTATTGCTTTAATTGCCAACATGCACTTGACAAAAAATCAGATAAACAGAAAACCTAATAAATAGTCACTTCATTATTAATCAATTTTTTCTTGGAGACAGCTATGACTAAAATAGTCATTATTGGTGGTGTTGCCGGTGGTGCATCTGCAGCAGCAAGAGCAAGACGGGTATCTGAAACGGCTGAAATCATCATGCTAGAGCGTGGCGAGTTTGTTTCATTTGCCAACTGCGGTTTGCCATACCATATAAGCGGCGAAATCGAATCGCGCGACTCACTATTACTGCAAACACCAGAAAGCTTCAAGTCACGTTTCAATATTGATGTGCGTGTATTTAACGAAGTAATTGCTATCGACAGACAAGCAAAGCAACTTAACGTACGTAACCTTATTACTAATGAAACATATCTAGAGTCTTACGATAAACTATTACTCAGTCCAGGTGCATCCCCCATTAAGCCTCCAATCAGTGGCATTAATCATCATTTTGTTCATAGCCTACGTAATATTTCTGATATGGATAAAGTGTTGTCTACCCTTTTACTGCATAAACCTAAACACGCAACTGTGGTGGGAGGAGGTTTTATTGGTTTAGAAATGGTAGAAGCGTTACGCCATCTCGGATTAGAAGTGAGCTTGCTCGAACTTGCTGACCAGGTAATGGGGCCAGTAGATATTGAAATGGCCAATATGCTGCACCAAAAGCTTGTTGATAACGGGGTTGATTTACGCTTAAAAACAGGCTTGGCCGCTGTCAATGATTGCCCTATAAAACTCTCTGAAGCCGATAATACTGATGACTACGATAAGCCTCTCTCTCCCCATTACCATTTGACATTAGACTTAACAGATAACAATAGCTTAGCAACAGATTTAGTCATTCTCGCCATTGGTGTAAAACCAGAAACTCGCTTGGCCTCTGAGTGCGGTTTAGTATTGGGGCCGCTGGGTGGTATTGCGGTTGATGCTGGGATGCAAACCTCTGATGCTGATATTTATGCTGTTGGTGATGCTATCGAAACAGCTGATTTTGTGACTGGTAAGCCGACACTTATCCCACTTGCAGGGCCAGCAAACCGCCAAGGCAGATTAGCCGCAGATAACATGCTCGGGGGGAAGAAAGTATATCGTGCGACTCAAGGCACAGCTATCTGTAAGCTTTTTGATATGGCCATATCCTCTACTGGATTAAATGAAAAAAGTTTACTCAAGCAAGCTATTCCTTATGAAAAAATCTATGTGCACACTGCCAGTCATGCCAGTTATTATCCTGGGGCGCATCCTATTACCTTAAAATTATTATTTTGTCCTGATTCTGGCCGTATTTTAGGCGCTCAGGCCGCGGGAATTGATGGCGTAGATAAGCGTATAGACGTATTGGCCGTGGCACAACGTGCGGGCATGACAGTGTATGATTTAGCCGACCTTGAACTGACTTACGCGCCTCCTTTTGGTTCTGCACGAGATGTGGTTAACCAAGCAGGCATGGTCGCTGCCAATGTACTATTGGGTGATGAAGCTGTTTGTCATGTTCAAGATCTACATCACTTGACTGCAACACAAATGATTGTCGATGTGCGAAATCCTGGTGAATTAACTGCGGTGGGTGCAATTGAGGGGGCGATTAATATTCCGCTACCAGAACTTCGAGATCGACTCAATGAGCTCCCAAAAGACAAAGAATTACTGGTGTTCTGCCAAGTCGGTTTACGCGGGCACGTTGCCTATTGCATGCTAGTCCAGCATGGTTTTAAAGTACGCAATCTCAGCGGCGGCTATAAGACCTACCAAATGGTTAATGCGCATTTTTAGTCCATATAAAACGCTTAAATAAATACCTCAGCTAGTGTGCTTATTCTGTAAGTGATAAAACAAAAACCAGCCTATTGGCTGGTTTTTACTTTTTTATTGTTAGGCGACTAACTCGACGGCTAGCCGACAAGTACAATTACGCTTGTGGGCGCATCGCTGGGAATAAAATCACGTCGCGGATAGTATGAGTGTTAGTGAATAGCATCACTAAACGATCGATACCAATACCTTGACCCGCTGTTGGCGGTAAACCGTGCTCAAGTGCGGTGATGTAGTCAGCGTCATAGAACATAGCTTCGTCATCGCCTGCATCTTTAGCATCAACTTGCGCTTTAAAGCGGTTGTCTTGATCTTCAGCATCGTTCAGCTCGCTAAAGCCGTTTGCCACTTCGCGGCCACCAATGAAAAATTCAAAACGGTCGGTGATGAAGTCATTGTTATCATTACGGCGTGCTAAAGGCGAAATATCCGCAGGGTAACCAGTAATGAACGTTGGTTGCATCAGCTTAGTTTCAGCGGTTTCACCGAAAATCTCTTCTAATAACTGACCACAGGTCCAGAATTTCTCTAGCTTGATGCCTAGGCTCGATGCTAAGTCGCGCATAAACTCTACGTCTTTCACTTGCTCGTAAGTCATCGCTTGAATAGTCGCATTGTCAGGGTTGTACTTTTGAATAGCTTCTAACATGCTTAAACGTGCATAGGGGCCACCAAAATCTACTGTGTGCTCGCCGTATGGCATTTGCGCACTACCCGTTAACTCAATGGCGATTGAACTGAGCATTTCTTCAGTTAAGTCCATTAAGTCTTTGTAATCAGCATACGCCATATAGAATTCCATCATAGTGAATTCTGGGTTATGACGTGGTGACAAACCTTCGTTACGGAAGTTACGGTTAATTTCGAATACGCGCTCAAAACCACCGACCACTAAACGCTTAAGATATAGCTCTGGCGCAATACGTAAGTACATGGCCATGTCTAATGCATTGTGATGAGTCACAAATGGACGTGCAGAAGCACCACCAGGAATAACGTGCATCATTGGGGTTTCAACTTCCATGAACTCTTTTTTGATCATGAAGTTACGAATGGCAGAAACCACTTTAGAGCGCATAATGAACGCGTTGCGCGAGTCTTCGTTAACGATTAAGTCAACATAGCGCTGGCGATAGCGAGTTTCTTGGTCGGTTAAACCGTGGAATTTCTCAGGTAACGGACGCAATGCTTTGGTCAGTAATTGATACTCTTCCATATTAACGTACAAGTCGCCCTTGCCAGATAAATGCAGCTGACCTTTAACACCAACAATGTCACCGATGTCTAAACCTTGATAACGCTCTTTTAAATCGCCTTGGACTGGCTTACCAGCATAAGCTTGAATACGACCAGACACATCTTGAATCACTAAAAATGGACCACGCTTAGCCATAACACGGCCTGCAATGCTGGTTTGAAAAGCGAGTTCTTCTAACGCTTCTTTGGTCTGCTCACCATATTGCGCCTGTAACTCAGCCGCTTTATGGCTACGTTGCCATGTATTTGGATGCGCATTAGCAGGACAACTGGTGCGGATGTGCTCTAATTTAGCGCGACGTTCAGCAATCAGTTTGTTTTCATCTTGTACGTGTTCAGTCATGTTATATTCTCGCGTTTACTCGCCACACTTACATGGCGGAAAAAGTTAATTTAATTAAAGTCCTGATTTTAGGCTGGCTTCAATAAACTTATCTAAATCACCATCCAGCACTGATTGAGTGTTGCGGTTCTCAATCCCTGTACGTAAATCTTTAATGCGGGCGTCGTCTAATACATACGAACGAATTTGACTGCCCCAACCGATATCTGATTTTGCATCTTCAGCAGCTTGCTTATCGGCATTTTGTTTATGCATTTCTAACTCATACAACTTCGCCTTTAACTGTTTAAAGGCAGAATCGCGGTTTTTATGTTGCGAGCGATCGTTTTGACATTGCACCACAGTGTTGGTTGGCAAATGCGTAATACGTATCGCAGAATCTGTTTTATTGACGTGTTGACCACCCGCGCCTGATGCACGATAAGTGTCGATACGTAAATCGGATGGATTAATATCGATCTCAATATCATCATCAATTTCTGGATAAACGAAAACAGAGCAAAAAGAAGTATGGCGTTTGCCAGATGAATCAAAAGGTGATTTACGCACTAAACGGTGGACACCCGTTTCAGTTCGCATCCATCCAAAAGCATACTCACCAGTGAACTTAATCGTAGCACCTTTAATACCGGCTACATCACCGTCGGTGACTTCCATTAACTCGGGGCTAAAACCATGTGCATCGCCCCAGCGTAAGTACATGCGCAGCACCATGTTGGCCCAGTCTTGGGCTTCAGTGCCGCCCGAACCAGATTGAATATCCAAGTAACAGTTTGACGCATCACTCTTACCAGAAAACATGCGGCGAAATTCGAGATCGGCTAGACGAGTGTCTAACACCTCAAGTTCTGCAGCAGCATCGTTAAAGGTTTCTTCGTCATCTTCTTCAATGGCAAGTTCAAGTAACCCTTCGATATCTTCAAGACCTGAGTCCATATCATCAATGGTTTTGACCACGACAACCAACGCAGCGCGCTCTTTACCTAATGCTTGCGCACGTTCAGGCTCATTCCACACTTCTGGGCTTTCTAGCTCGCGACTGACTTCTTCTAAGCGCTCACTTTTGGCAGCGTAGTCAAAGATACCCCCGAAGTAGCTCAGTACGTTCAGCGAGCTCTTTAATTTTGAATTTTACCGGATTAACTTCAGACATGAATATTCAACTTAAATTTAGCAGTTAACAAAAGGTGCAACGGCGCATTTTACCTCATGATAGGCGCTAAACCTAGACCGGAAGGATGATTATTAATAAACAAATGACGAATATATTTCACTGAATCAATATCAGAAAAACCATAACCGTGAGTGTAACGACTAAATGTACGCCATATTGTTGCATAACAGCTTGTACAAAAGATTGAATAAGGATTCGGTTAAGAATTAAGCCTAGGAATGGCTGACTGATAATGCCAAAAAATACCCATAATAGTGAAAAAACACTTCAGATTATGACGAAAAAAAATGAACCCTTAAGGTTCATTTTCCAACCCAATAACAGTCACTATTATATTTTAAATTGACCGACTAACTTAGAAAGCGTCGAGCCTTCATTGGCCACCGTTTTGCTCATATCAGAAGCATCTTGACTGGCCGCTAATAGCGTATTCACAATCTCTTGCACTGAATTAATATTACGATTAATTTCTTCGGTTACTGAGCTTTGTTCGGTAGCTGCTGTAGCTATTTGAGTACTCATGTCATTAATGCTGGTCACTGATGAGGTAACAGCGCCTAAACTTTCAGAAATGGCCCTAGAAGACTCAACTGAACTTAAACAACTGGCTTGGCTCTGTTCCATGGCTTGTACCGCTTTGGTGACTAACTTATGCAGTTCAGACAGCATTTCATTAATTTCGACGGTACTGGTTTGAGTGCGACTGGCTAAATTTCTGACTTCATCAGCAACCACAGCAAAGCCTCGACCTTGCTCGCCAGCTCGGGCAGCTTCAATGGCCGCATTAAGTGCCAGTAAATTGGTTTGCTCTGCAATTCCACCGATCACGCTCAGCACTGAGTTAATCTTTTTCGACTGCTCACTTAATGACTTCACATTGGCGGCGGCATTGTCAATTTGGGTCATCAAATTAGACACTTCAGTTAATGATGTATCGACACAGTCTTGCGCTTTTCCGACGTTATCAGAAGCCGCATGTGTTGCTTCAGCGACCATATTAGTATTATGAGCCACATCATGAGCGGTCGCAGACATTTCAGTAATCGCGGTCACAACCTGATCAATTTCATTGTTATGATTATAAAGCTGCTCAGTCATTGACACTGTTTGACCACTAATGCTTTGCGCTGCATGTTTAACCCTATCAGTCGCCCCCGCTACATCACCAATAATATTCTGTAACTTGTCAATGAACAGGTTAAAAGCACTGCCTAACTGGCCGATCTCATCAATGCTTGTTATCTCAAGACGTTTAGTTAAGTCACCCTCACCTTTGGCGATATCATTTAATGAGCTAGCCATATTTTGGATAGGCACCACCATTCTATGGGCCATAATGACTACAGCAAAAGCAGTTATCCCTGTTAAACCCAAAGCAATTAATAAAAATAAGAATGCTTTTTGATTCATCTCTTCAGTTTTATAGGTTTCATAAGCCGCAATAGACTCTTCAATATCATCAATGTAAGCGCCAGAGCCTAACATCCAATGGGTATTGGGGACCATTACCGCGAAACCGAGTTTTTCAACTAACTGTTCTCTACCAGGCTTTTTGTAATAATAAGAAAAATTACCGCTCCCGGATTTAGCGGCATCTAATAGCCCAACAATAATTTTAGTGCCATTGGGATCGGCCATGTCAATTTTGTTTTGGCCTTCAAGTTCAGGCATAGTCGGATGAAAAATATTCATCCCCGCATCATCATAGATAAAAAAATACCCTGCTGTGCCAAAACGTAAGTCTCGTAATGCCGCATTAACATTACCTTTATCACCCAAAGAGAGTTCATATTCAACGACTCCCTGGGCAATCTGAACGGATTCTTTAAGTTGATTTTTGCGTTCTGAAATTAATTCACTGCGAAAATTATCAATATCTCTTTTCAGCGATGCACCTTCGTTAACGTAAAAAATGCTCAGTAATACTGTGAGGATCAACGTTAGCGGAATTAACGATAACCCCAATAGTTTATTGCGTAATGAAGATCTCAGCATAGTGGTAGCCTTTTGAAGGTCTTTTAAGATAATAGTCTACAAATATAATAGTCTATTTATTATAAATGGTTACATTAACAAACTATGACTACCCAATAAAGTGCGGCCTATCGCAAAACGTACAATATAATAACCGTTTTACAACATAGACAACCCACTACCCATTGCTGCAAATCCTATGACTAACCATACAAGGCTTGGCTTAAAGACTTTTAATACACTAAAACCAATAATCACTAATGCCATGTCCTGCGGCATGATGACCGCACTTGTGAATACTGGCTGATAAAGTGCTGCCAGCAATAATCCCACAACGGCAGCATTGACACCTGCTAACGCACCCGCAATTGCAGGACGTTGGCTAATGCTATGCCAGCTTTTTAACCCCACCAGCATCAGTAAAAATCCAGGAAGAAAAATTGCCAGAGTGGCAACTATCGCCCCTAAAATAGGTGACTCTAACCATAAATCAGCGCCTAAAAAAGTAGCCAGAGTAAACATGGGCCCAGGGATGGCTTGTGCAAGCGCATAACCGCTAAGAAAACGATCGGCAGTAATGTATTCGCCAACACTGGTTTCAAGTAAGGGTAAAACCACATGTCCGCCACCAAAGACTAAACTTCCAACTTGGAAGAATTGTGCAAAAATTTGTCCTAGGCTATCTGGTTGATTAATAAAATATAAAGATGCCACTATTACTGTAATAAATAGCCCTAACCAAACATAATTAAGCTCTATCGGAGGGTTGTCTGGCGTAATACTGTCGCCTCGAGTCATCAACATGACTCCAACAATCGCTGCCACAATTAACACCCCAATTTGCATTAATAATGACGGCATTAAAATGATGGCAACAGCTGTTGCTGCCATAAGTATTTTAGCGGTTTTTCGTTGACAGAATTGGGTGAACATTGACAAAGTTGCTTCAGCAACAACCACGACAGCGAGTAGTTTTAAACCATGGATGGCACCCGCAACAGCAGTCAACTCGAGCCATTGTGCACTGGTAACGGCAAATAAAAACATCAATAAAAAAGACGGTAAGGTAAAACCTAAAAAGGCAGCAAGACCACCTAATAGACCACCACGATGATAACCAATTGCAAAACCAACCTGACTGGAACCTGGCCCCGGCATAAACTGACTTAGGGCAACAAAGCTTGAGTACTGTTTACTGTCTAACCATTGCTGATCGTCAACAAAGACTTTTCTGAAGTAGCCTATATGCGCTGCAGGGCCGCCAAAACTGATTAGACCTAATGCTAAAAAGCGAGTAAATATTTGCCACATTGTCCGAATACCTTTTTATAGTGATTAACAATGCTATGACAATGAGATGGCATTTTTATGACAATAAAAAAATGCCCCCATCACCATACATAATACTAATATTTATCAGCAACTTATATTTCCTCGTTAGGTAGAGTCATCGTGTAGTGCCACAAAGCTTAGTTGGAGAAAATAAACATTTATCAAATAATCCATTATTCGGCTAAATCGTATTACCTCAACTTGTCAGCAATAAAAACCACCAGCTTGCGATGAAATGCCTCAAATATTCTGAGCGTGGCTTACATGCTTTATATCAACTCAACGTTGAGATTAACTCGGCCTATTGCAGCAGCTCTAACATAACCAATACCTCAAAATGATCCGTATGAGGAAACATATCAAACATTTGTACTTTGGTAATTTCATAACCCGTAATACAGGCTAAATCTGTCATTAAGGTGTGTGGATTACAGCTAGAATACACAATGGCTTTGGGCGCAAACTCGCTCAATGAATCGCATAAGGTTTTACCTAATCCTCGCCGCGGTGGGTTAACAATAATAAGATCGGGTTTGACTTCAGCTGATTGCCCTTGTGCAAAATGGGTTGAATCAAGAGCACTAAAATCCACTTGTGTCAGCCCAAGTTTGCTGGCTGACAAGATGGCACATTCTATTGCTTCTGATTCAATCTCTATACCCGTTAAGCGAATTTGATGATCAGCACAATGCAACCCAAAACCGCCGACACCACAGAATAAGTCCCAAATATAGTTAGGTGTAAACTCAGTAACCCACTCCCTTGCAATCTGATACAACTGCGCCGCAACGTCAGGATTTGTTTGAAAAAAGCTTTTTGGCCGAATAAATAACGGCACATGATTCAGTTGTTCTTCTAAGCGCGTAGTTTCGGTTAAAAAGATTTCTCTTTCACCTTCTAAAATAGCCATATGAATCGGCTGAATATTAGCCGACACTAAGGTAATTTGAGGAAATTCTTGCAGTAACTGCGGTAATTCTCGTTCAATTCGCGCGATCGCGTTATCGCTACGCAAAACAAAACGCAGCATAAACTGGCCACTACTTTGACTACGAGTCAGCAAAATAAATTTGAGCTCACCTTTGGCCTTATCGACTCGATAAGGAGGCACACCCGCTTGCTGCACAAATCGCTCTAAACGGTGTAATAACAATTGCATATCTTTAGGGTATAACGAACAATCACATAAGCTGATCGGCTCCCCTTGTGGATTAACCAATCCTAAAATAGGCTCATGAGCGGCACCTAATACCACCATTTTGGCTTTATTACGAAAGCCAGATTCTGCACTTAATATCGGTGAAAACCATTGTTTAACCGACATGTCACGAAACAAATCCGTTAATTTTTGCTGTTTTACATTTACTTGCTCAACCATTGGCAGTTGAATATTGCGGCATGACAAACAATCGCCACGCTCAAAATAGTCACATTTCACAGCTGTTTGCCTCTCCAGAATTTAACATCATAAAAGCGTGATCACACAGTTGTTTGAGTTGCTGTAAGTCCTCAATAGTGCCACCCACTTTACAGCGCATTTGCTCAGGAATACTCAAGGCTTGTTGATATAATTGTTGGCCTTGCTCAGTAACATGTAGAACACGCACACGTTCATCTAATTCACTGCGACCACGGCTCACTATACCTTTGCTTTCTAGGCGTTTTAACAAGGGCGTTAAGGTTCCAGAATCAAGGTGTAATTTTTCACCTAAGGTTTTGACACTAATTCCTGGCTCTTTCCACAACACCATCATCACTAAATATTGCGGATAAGTTAGTGATAACTCATCTAACAATGGCCGATAGGCGCGGATCATTGCATTAGTCGCACTATACAACGAAAAACACACTTGGTTTTCAAGTGCTAGCGGGTTTTGCACTGAAGGTAATTGAGATTCATTAAGCACTTTACTAGACATAGGTCAAACTCCACTAACCACTAATATGGGTTAATCATAACATTGGTTGTGCACAACCTATAATCAAAAAAGGCATCTCGCGTTATTTTTGATAAAAAATAATCAAGTCTTTGGGTTTTCGGCCGTTATACTTATACCATTGGTTTTTTATATTAAGGTTAATCATGTCACTTAGCATTAACTCACCTTCTTCAATGCCTACAACGATTGATTCAGGCAACAGCTTGAAAGTTGCCGTTATGGCTAAAGATCAGCAAAAAGCTGAAGGGCAAATGGCATTGCAACTCATCGAAGCTGCACTAGCACCAGCGCCGCAACCCGTAGGCAACAGTGGCCATAATATTAATACAACTGCATAATTTATTTGTAGCGTCCTAAAAACCCTAGTGAATATTTTTTATATTCCTAGGGCTTTTTTACGAACGACACACTGCACAAGAAGCCAATCAATAGTCGCGACTAAAGATTGGCTTATATTTGCTATGCGAATTTAGTAACGTAGCCATTTCAATGCGTCATCTTCATCTTCGAAATATTTAATTTCGCCCGCGATAAACCAACTACCGATTTTGGCCGCCCATTCTTGCCAATTTTTATTGCCCCAAATAGCCACTCTTTCAAACTCAGATTTGTGCTTTAATCCCAGTGATAAATCATCCCAAGCAGCGCGTAAATCCCAGCCCTCAAGCTCAGTGGCGTCGAGAAATAAACTCACTTTAGGTTGATTAACTTGGCTTAAAGCCCCTTCTAACATAGGGGTAATGACGAGATAGTCTTCGTGGGTTAGTGTGCCCGTTGCTTTTAATGTCACAAAAAACACATTTTCAATTCGGTTTATGCCTATTGATAAACCATGTTTCTTCATATCCATATCGTGGCTCCTTTAACATGCGATTACACATTTAACTGCACACGCCTATCAACAACGCTTATGCATGCTTACATTTTAAGCAATTATAAAATTAAGTATGTGCAGGGCTGCACAAAAAACAAACAGAGTGATGGTAATTAATGTCAAAAAGCATCATGTATAGAGCATGATTTGGGTGACAAAACCACGTTATAAATAACAAATTCAATGCGAATCACAGGACGATTTAATTAAACAACAATAGATTGAAAATAAAGACTTTTATCAGAAAATGGCAAGATGATGTACCATTATGAATCGCTTATCAAACGGCCATCGTCTTTAGATAACTGCGAAAAAATCACGGCGGCTAACATAGTCATCACCCCGACTGTCACAAAAGTGAGCTGGAACGCCCCGAGTACTGTCGCGGCGTTATCGCTACCAATATTGGCACTAAAACCACCGAGTAAAGCACCAGCACAGGCAACTCCCAAACTTAATGATAATTGCCCGACTACCGACAATAGGCTGTTACCGCTACTGGCACTAGCATCATCAAGATCGATTAAAGTCACGGCATTCATTGCGGTAAACTGCAATGAGTTAATCGCGCCCATGAAGGCCAACATGCCCAGTAACAACCAATAAGGGGTGTGCTCGTTAACTAAGCCTATGCTAGCCAGCATCAATCCCAGAGCCAGTGTATTAGCGGTTAATACAAATCGATAACCTAAACGTTCAATAATGGGACGAGCCACCGATTTGGCCATTATCGCCGCAGCAGCCAATGGCAGCATACTCATTCCCGCCTGAGATGGTGAATAACCCAAAGCGACTTGCAGCAACAATGGCACCAAAAAAGGCAATGCACCACTGCCCAAACGAGCAAACAGATTACCAAACAGACCGATAGCAAATGTTCTGGTTTGGAACAATAATGGTGAAAACAGTGGCTGATCAATTCGCCCAGCTCGAAGCCAATAGGCAATTAAGCATGCCATACCACCAAACAACAGCAACATCACTCGCAAGTGTGGCAGATGCAGTTCACCTAATCCTTCCATAGCAACGGTAATCAACAACATCGCCGCACCAAACAACAAAAAGCCCAGGGTATCGAAACGCGACCTTTCCTTACCACGAAGGTCAGGAATAAACCTCCAAACCGCATAACACCCCACAATGCCGACAGGTAAGTTAATCAAAAAGATCCAATGCCAAGTGAGATATTGCACCATCCAACCGCCCATCACTGGACCAATTAAAGGACCGAGTAAACCGGGGATGGTGATAAAGCCCATGATCCGCACTAACTCAGAACGCGGGTACGCCCTCAGCACTACTAGCCGACCAACGGGCAGCATTAACGCACCACCCAAGCCCTGAATGACTCTGGCGCCAATTAACATGTCCAACGAATGCGACAATGCACAAAGCAATGAACCAAAACTAAACAATAGGATGGCACCAAAGAAGATTTTTTTAGTACCAAAGCGATCTGCAATCCAACCGGAAGCTGGGATCAACAGAGCAACCGTGAGCATGTAAGCGATAATGACGCCTTGCATGCGCAGCGGATCTTCGTTTAAGTCATTGGCCATTGCGGGTAAAGCGGTATTGAGGATTGTCCCGTCAAGCGACTGCATAAAAAAAGCAATGGCAACCACCCAAGGTAATCCTCGAGCAGTTTGTGCATCAAGCAGTCGGCTATCGGGCATTGAACCTCCACTTACCACATGAGTGTCGCGACACCAAGCAGTGCAAATAGCACGGCACAACCGCGATGAATAAGCTTCATTGGTAGTTTGTTCGCACTAAAATGACCTGCCAATACCACAGGGACATTAGCAATGAGCATACCCAATGTGGTGCCGATAACAACCCAGGTTAATGATTGATATTTTGCCGCTAAGACAACAGTAGCAATTTGTGTTTTATCACCAATTTCGGCGATAAAAAACAAAATAAACGTCGCAGTAAAAGCACCTAATTTATAAAAACGGTTATCATCGTCATCCATTTTATCGGGTATGAGCACCCATAAAGCAATGGCAAAAAATGAACCGGCTACCAAATAGGTGGCCCATTGAGGATCAATCCAAGCAATGGCCCATTGACCAATCCATGCAGCAAGAAAATGGTTTAATAACGTGGCAAGTAAAATGCCTAGTATGATAGCCGTTTTATTGCTGAATCTGACAGCGAGTAGTAAAGCCAATAATTGAGTTTTGTCGCCGATTTCAGCAATAGCAACAGTAAAGGTTGAGGCAAATAAAGCTTCCAATGTGATAATCCTAGGGGTAAATGACGACTAAGCACAGACCGCCGCATACCCCTTGATGCAGTGACAGTGCTTAGGTCTTGCATGGCGAAATCATTAACATCAATAATTTTGCCGTAAGTACCATGGCATGAGGCCAAGTATGTTGACACTTACTCCTAATCATATCGTGTCGATATGCTTAGGTTAGCTACTCCCCTAAAACGATGGGCATTATAGCTTATGATTAGATTTAATCAACGCATTGATACAGTAAAGAGCTTAACGCAGTACTGACGTAATGATACACTATTGCAAAATCATAGTGTAAAACCGTTTAGCTAAATGTTGAGTAATTGTTTATAAACGCAGCTGTTAGCCTATAACCATCAAAGATCCTTGCCTGCTCTGTCACCCTTCTGCTAATGTCCGACACAAATAAAATAATAATTAGACAGGACGTTTTCGGTGAATTTTAAAACTTTAGGCTCTATTTCGATTGTAGCAGGGACTGCAATTGGGGGTGGCATGCTTGCGCTGCCATTAGCAACAGCGGCCTTAGGCATAATCCCAGCATTAATTTTACTCGTGGTCATTTGGGGCCTATCCGCTTATACCTCATTATTGATGCTAGAAATTAATCTTCACTCTGGTATCGGCGATAATGTTCATGCCATTACCGGTAAAACCCTGGGTAAAGTCGGCCAGCTAATCCAAGGAGGTTCTTTTCTCAGCTTATTGTTCGCTCTGACTATGGTGTATTTGATGGGAGGGTCGTCGCTATTAGAAACCCGTTTACAGCCCATTGGCATAAACATGAGCAACCAAGTGGCAGTCATACTGTTTACGGTTATTTTTGGCGGATTAATTGCCATTGGCGTAAAATGGATTGATAAAGTATCACGTATTTTGTTTACTTCTATGGTGGTGTTACTGGTCATTGTGGTGGCATTTCTATTACCCGACGTTAACCTAATCAGTGCATTAAACAATTATTCAACCGAAGTCGCTTCAGGCACTGCGCTGCAGCAATTATGGTTAGCGGCTATTCCTGTGGTGTTCACCTCATTTGGTTTCCATGTGTGTATTGCTACCATTGTGCGCTACTTAGAAGGTAATGCCGTTTCTCTTAGAAAAGTGCTCTTAATTGGCTCAACCATTCCGCTGATTTGTTACATTCTATGGTTATTAGTGACCTTAGGCTCTTTAGGTGGTGAAACAGTACATAGCTTTGGAGGTTCATTACCTAAACTTGTTACCGCCTTACAAAGCTTAGCCCAATCACAAATTATCAGCCAAGCTATTGATTTATTTGCTAACCTCGCATTAATTACTTCATTTCTAGGTGTCACCATGAGCTTGTTCGATTACATAGCCGAGCTCACGCGAGCCAACGACGATGCTGCTGGACGTGCAAAAACCTGGTTAATGACCTTTATACCACCTCTATTGTGCGCGCTTTATTACCCCGACGGCTTTTTTAAAGTCCTTGGTTTTGCTGCTATCCCATTGGTAGTGATGATCATCTTCTTGCCCATTGCAATGGCATTAAAACAACGCTCACAGCAATTGGGCGGTTATCAAGTATCTGGTGGTACTTTAGGGCTTGTTGTCGCAGGTTTACTCGGTATATTAATTGTTATTGCTCAGTTAATAGTGGCATTAACCTAAATGAACTAACTGATTAACCGGATTTGTAAGCGAGTTTTTCAAACGCTTTTAAGATGGTTAAACATTTGTTAAAGTCAGGCTTAGCCTGACTTTTTTGTTTTATGGACTACCAACATTAGCCATGATGAAACAAGAATTAAGCAAAAAATTAGAGACAACAGCAATAATATTCATCGCACGCTAAACCCTAAACGGAATTATATAATGAAAAAATGGTTATTAACTGTCGCTATTGCAGCCAGCTTTGGCGCGTCGGCAGATGAAGGGATGTGGCAGCCACATCAACTTCCCGCAATGGCTGATGAGCTTAAAGCAAAAGGCTTAGAGATCAGCGCTGATTCAATTTCTAAATTGACTGAGTTTCCAATGAATGCCGTGATCAGCCTTGGTGGTTGCACCGCTTCATTTGTATCGCCTAAGGGCTTAGTGGTAACCAACCACCACTGTGCTTATGGCGCAATTCAGTACAATTCAACCCCTGAAAAAAACTTGCTTAAAGATGGCTTCTTAGCAAAAACCTATGCCGAAGAATTACCTGCAACACCGGGGTCTCGTATTTTCGTTACCGAAGCCGTAACTAAGGTAACCGATAAAATTACCGCTGGCCAAATGGATAAAGTAGGCAATGACTTTTATAAAGGTATTGAGCTACAAGAAAAAACCTTAGTTGCTGAATGTGAAAAAGAAGATGGTTACCGTTGCCAAGTTTATAGTTTCCATGGTGGCCTAGAATATTATTTGGTTAAACAGTTAGAAATACGCGATGTGCGTTTAGCCTACAACCCAGCCGCGAGCGTGGGTAAATACGGTGGCGATATCGATAACTGGATGTGGCCACGTCATACCGGTGACTTTTCGTTTTATCGTGCTTACGTATCAAAAGATGGTAAGCCTGCTGATTTCAGTAAAGATAACGTTCCCTATGAGCCAAAAAGCTTTTTAAAAGTATCAGCTAAAGGCGTTAGTGATGGCGATTTCGTCATGGTTGCGGGCTACCCTGGCCGTACAAATCGATATCGCACTGCAGATGAAGTTAAAAATCAATTTGGCTGGGCTTATCCGCAAGGTAAAGAGCTGCAAGAAAGCATGATTGATATCATCAAACAGACTGCAGCAGAGGGCAGCGATGAGCGAATTAAATACGAAAGCTTAATTGCTGGCTTAGCCAATTATGCTAAAAACTTTACCTCTATGATTGAGTTTTATGGTAAATCATCCATGCTTGCTGAGCGCGTAAAAGTTGAAACTGATTTAGCTAACTGGATTAACCAAGACAAAAAACGCCAGCAACAATATGGCAAAACCTTATCAAGCTTGGAAAAACTGGTCGCTAAGAGCCAACAAGATCAGCAGCGAGATATGTTGCTAGGCTATATTGGTTACACCACTATGGTGACCACTGCCCGTAATTTATATCGCTTAGCCCATGAAAAAACCTTAGCGGATATGGAACGTGAACCAGGTTACCAAGACCGCGATATGACTAACTTTACCTCAAGCATGGAGCGAATTGATCGCCGTTATGCAGCCAGTGTAGATAAAGCACTTCTCGCAGACTTACTTACCCGCTATGCGGCATTACCTGCAAAACAACGTTTAGCATCGTTAGACAAAGCCTTTGGTATTAGCGATAAGTTTGACGCTAAAGCATTGGCCACAACACTCGACAATATGTACGCCAATACCAAGCTAAATGACAAAGCGACTCGCTTAGCATGGATGAATAAATCGGTTGCAGACTTTACCGCCTCAAATGACCCATTCATTCAGTATGCGGTACAAACCTTTGACGCCGATATGGCGCGAGAAAAACAGCAAAAGCAGTTAGAAGGTCAATTAATGAAAGTGCGTCCACAGTATATGGATGCGATAATTGCCTATAACCGCGAGCAAGGTAAACCTGTGTATGCTGATGCGAACTCAAGTCTACGTGTGACTGTCGGCAATGTGAAAGGTTACTCGCCACAGGATGGATTAGTTGCGGTGCCGTTTACGCGTTTAGAAGGTATTTTGGCTAAAGACACGGGTATAGATCCATTTGATGCGCCAGCTAAAGAGCTTGAGCTAATTAAGCAAAAACAATACGGCGACTATTATGTTAAAGCGATTGACTCTGTGCCGGTTAATTTCTTGTCAACCTTAGACACTACTGGCGGTAATTCAGGTTCTCCGACCTTAAATGGCCGCGCCGAATTGGTCGGTTTACTGTTTGACGGCGTGTACGAGAGCATCATTGGTGACTGGGGATATGATCCACAAACCAACCGTTCAATCCAAGTAGATAGTCGTTATATGCTTTGGGTCATGCAGTATTTAGATAATGCTGACAACTTATTAGCTGAAATGGACATTGTTAAATAATGACCATTTAACCCTATGCTCAGTTTACTGAGCGTTGAAGACTCAATAACTCTGCGGCCGTTAATGGCCGCATTGTTTTTTCTGCTAGATCATCAAGACACACATCCAGTAACTGGGTGCGAATTAAATCTACTACCTTATAGCCTAGTGCCTGACACATACGGCGTATTTGTCGATTTAACCCTTGGGTTAAGACTATGTTAAATCTGTCTTCATCCGCCGCAGGGCTCAATGCTCTAATATCACAAGGTCGTGTGTGCACATCGCCATATTGCACACCTTGAGCCATCATCAGTAAAAATTCTGGCTTAATAGGTTTATTCACTTGAACAACATAGGTCTTCGGATGATAAAAATCAGGATGCATTAATGCTTGAGTTAATTGACCATCATTGGTGAGTAATAATAATCCGCGAGAATCTTTATCCAAACGCCCTGCGGGATATAACCTTGGCGATTCGGGCAACACATGCAGTAAGCTATGGGGATCATCGGCTAATAAGCGGCAATCAATCCCAACAGGTTTATGATAGATAAAATACTGTTTGGGTTGCACCGGCAAAATCGGTTGACCATCAACCAAAACCGTTACCGCTTCAGACAGTTTGACTCGATCGCTATGCTGGGCTAATTGATGATTAACGCTCACTCGGCCACTGTCAATCAGTCGTGCGGCTTGGCGTCTTGAAGCCACACCACACACAGCTAAATAGTGGCTTAGTCGCATTGATGTCATAAACGATGCTCAAGTAATAATACCCAGTAACAAACGGGATTAGATTAATTTATACAGGTTATTTTGTTGCGTTCTAATGGTTTTTAGCAAGCTTAATCCTAAGCAAACACACCATAAAATATTTGCCTGGGTTAATGACCACATGGATAAGGACACCACACAATATTGAGGAAAATCGGCTGAACACTCGCTAAAATCAAGCTGACTCCAATCAAGCAGCATAAGCAATACAAAGCCACTACATAAGGAAATAATGCTCAAGGTAAGCATTCGTTTGGTCATCGTGCTGCCTGGTTTGAAATAATCCACTAAGCAAATACTGTGCAATACCAGAGAGCTGAGTAAATAAAGCGTCGACACCTTGCGATGTAACTCTAAAAAGTTAATCGGAAATACACCCATTAATACAATACTGATCCCCACCACACCACCAAGAACAGCGATATAACGGCTGATTAAATCAGGGAAAATATTAAACACAGCGACCATCGCCAGTAAGAAACATGAACCACTGGCTAGCAGTGATAAATTAAACACCACTGCAAACGATGAATTCATATAGTTTCCAAGGGCGTCAGGGCGGATCATTAACATCTCTACGCTGATACTGTCCACTTTAGCAATGAGCGCACTTGCGACACCAAAAGAGCCGATAACTGCCGCCGCCAATGACATAAATACAATCACTAGATGTAAATCATAATTACGGACTCTACTTGTCACTGTTCGATACTTATACAAAAAATGGGTGCGGGATATTAACGCGTAAAGTACAAAAGTAAAAGCCGATAATCAATAGCCCCATAAAACAATGCCCAATCGTTTAAGATTGGGCATTGTCGACTCCATAGCTGACGTTTACTTGCTTGAGCCAATGAAACCAGTGGATTATTGAGCGTATAGCCGATTAGACTCGTTTACGAAAAATCACGATAATCACAGCAATAACGGCCAAAATCATACAGTACCAAGCATTAGATACTGCCACTAATGGACTAATGGTAAACACCGAGGCAATTAATAATGCTTGGGCACCATGGGGGATTAATCCCTGAATGATACAAGCAAAAATATCTAAAATACTCGCCGCGCGTTTTGGCGAAACGCCATGTTTTTCAGCAAGCTCTTTAGCAATATCACCCGTTACCACAATCGACACGGTATTGTTAGCCACGCAAGTGTTCGTCGCGGCAACAATAGCGGCCATTCCTAGCTCTGCCGCTCGGCTTGATGCTTCACCATTAGCTTTAGAAAAACGACGGATTAAGGCTTCAATTTGGTTACTGACAAAGATTAATCCACCTTGTTGCTGCATTAATGCCGCTAAGCCACCCACTAGCATCGACAGAATAAAAATTTCCTGCATATTAGTAAAGCCAGTGTAAATATCATTACCAAATTGGATAACACTATAATCAGAGCTCAGCACGCCTGTCACGCCGGCTAATACTATTCCGAGGGACAAGACGACAAATACGTTTAACCCGGCCACAGCCAACACCAGAATGGTTAAATACGGTAATACTTTTAAGATTTCGATGTCCTGAGCTGCAATATCTGCTTGGCCCTGACCAACAAACGAAAAAGCAATCAAGGTGAGGATCGACGCTGGGATCGAAAACACTAAATTCTCACGGAACTTGTCTTTCATTTCGCAACCTTGAGTACGCGTTGCCGCAATCGTGGTATCAGAAATAATCGATAAATTGTCACCAAATAATGCGCCCGACATGACTGCCCCCGCCATTAAGGCATAATCAATTTGCGCTTGATCAGCCACGCCTAATGCCACAGGAGCAACCGCAGCAATCGTGCCCATCGATGTGCCCATCGAGGTTGCAATAAAAGCGGCAATAACGAAAAAGCCCGGTAGCAATAGATTAGATGGAATAAACGATAAGCCAAGTGCAACAGTAGCATCAACACCGCCAGTGGCTTTAGCCACTGCAGCAAAAGCCCCCGCTAATAAATAAATTAAACACATAGCAATAATATTGCTGTGGCCAATCCCTTCAATAAAGGTTTCTATCGCATTATTGATGCGCTGTTTTGATAACAATATTGCCAATACAATGGCAGGTAAAATAGCAATCACACTGGGTAATTGGTAGAACGCATAATCAATACCCTGACTTTGAAAATATAAGCCAGCGCCAATGAATAATCCTAAAAACAAAAATAATGGTAATAATGCCACAAACGATGCGGGGCTATTTGGCTCCGTGGTGGCTGATGAAGTAGCTTTAGTCAAAGTGATCTCTCTTTATCTTAACGAATTGGGATTGTCGGATGAGAAAAGCGAGTACGACTCAATCTCGGTCATCGGTGATTATTTAACAACACAGTGAATGCTGCTAAATATTGCAGTCGCATCATAACAAGTTGTGCCAAGAATAAGAGAACTCTTCACCACTGTCAATCTAGACGTCTAGACTTCTTTGCTTCCGGAGCGTTTTTTATTCTAAACCTCAAAAAATGCTACAAATATTTTACATAAACATAATCAATTTATCGATTAATCGCTATTTTTACAGCAAAAAATTGATTTACGTTAATATTGCCCTTTGGCTGATTTGTTATTGTGAAAGTTCTCACTGAACGATTAATTGACCTATTCCATGACTGTAAATCATCAAGTTACCGGCTAGCGATAACAGCCGCGACTTCATCATCATAGGTGAAATATGCAGCACAAACCCGATAGGATCAGCGCGATGAAGCAACTCATTGCCCAAGTAAAACAGACTTTTCCATTAGATTCAGCTGATATCTTTCGCTGTGGTCCAGCCAATACCTGCGTTGGTTGCCCAAAAAAACTATTGGAGCTTGTTGATGCGGAACTCACCTACTGGGAATCAGCGATTAACCAAGGCATAACGCCTTCATTTGGTGATATCAGTCGCTTTGGCAAATTGTGTAGCAATGTCAGTCGTGGTTTAAAACGCAATAATATTCCAATCCAAGAGTAAATAACCGCAAACAAGTTAACAAAACCCGAGGCGGCATAATAACAAAAAGCCCACGAGAAGTGGGCTTAGTCAACTTGAGTAACTCACTCCGTTATTCGTCTGTATCACCTAATGATAATAACGTCGCATTGCCGCCAATTGCGGTAATGTTATTGGTACGAGTTTTTTCAGTTACAAAACGGGTTAAGTAATGTGGACCACCAGCTTTAGGGCCTGTACCCGATAATCCTTGACCACCAAATGGCTGCACACCAACAACGGCGCCAATTTGGTTGCGGTTAATATACACATTACCCACATTGACTTTATCAGCAAGGTTTAACGCATGGCCTTCGTTACGGCTATGGATCCCCAAGGTTAAGCCAAATCCGGTACTATTAATTTCATCAATCACTTTGCCTAAATCAGCCGCTTTATAACGGATAACATGCAAAATCGGTCCAAAATGCTCTTTTTCAAGCATTTTTATCGAATTGATTTCAACCGCTGTCGGCGCAACAAAATGGCCCTTTTCAGTACCAGCAGGTAACTCAAGTTTATTTATCAACTTACCTACTTGGCTAATATGATCAATATGAGCATCCAAGTTAGCTTTGGCAGTTGCGTCAATCACTGGGCCTACGTCTGTTTTCACAGAACTTGGGTTGCCAATGACTAATTGCTCCATCGCACCTTTCATCACTTCAATGACGCGATCGGCAATATCTTCTTGCAAAAACAATACTCGTAATGCCGAACAACGCTGACCTGCACTGGTAAATGATGACGATACAACATCATTTACCACTTGCTCTGGTTGTGAGGTTGAATCAACTACCATGGCATTTTGACCGCCAGTTTCAGCGATCAATGGAATAATTGCACCATCGCGATTAGCCAAGGTACGGTTAATCAATTTAGCCGTGCCAGTGGAACCGGTAAAACACACACCGCCAATACGTTCATCAGCAGTGATTGCAGAACCAACCACAGCGCCAGTTCCTGGAAGGAATTGCAACACATCGGTAGGAATACCGGCTTGATGTGCCAGTTGCACAGCGCGATAACCGATTAAACAGGTTTGCTCTGCAGGCTTGGCAATAACTGTGTTACCTGCAGCAAGGGCTGCAGAGACTTGGCCTAAGAAAATAGCGAGTGGGAAGTTCCACGGGCTGATACACACAAAAATCCCGCGACCTTGTAAAAACAGTTCGTTTAACTCACCTGTTGGGCCTGGAAGCAATTCTGGCTGGGCCATCATTTTCTTAGCTTGAACGGCGTAGTAACGACAAAAATCGACGGCTTCGCGAACTTCATCAATACCGTCTTGAATACTCTTACCCGCTTCACGAGTACATAACACAATCAGTTCTTCGCGATTTTCTTCGAGTAAATCGGCCAACTTTTGCAGTGCATTGGCACGCGTTTCAACCGCAGTACGAGCCCAACCACCAAAAGCAGCATCTGCACTCGCAATGGCTTGTTCAATGGCATTAGCATCAGCAAAAGCAACAGTACCTACCGTTAATGAGGTGTCGTATGGGCTGACCACAGTTTGCACTTCGCCGGTTAAGGTTTTGCCATTGACCAGCGGGCCTGCGGTCCACTGGGTATCGCTAAATGTATCTAGTGCAGCAAAAAATGGCTCTGACTCAGAAATAATATTCATGTTTAATCCTTTAGAGTTTTTACGTTCTGCACCAAAAATATCAGCTGGTTGAACAATTTTACGATTCGCTAAGCTCTTGTAGCCCAATAATGTCACCAGTGGATGAACCACTAAACTCTCAATTGGCGTATTAGGGTCAACAAGCTTATGCACAAATGAGGTATTGGCACCATTTTCCAGTAAGCGACGGACTAAATACGGCAGTAAATCTTTATGAGCGCCAATGGGGGCATAAATACGCACAGCCTTAGCACCGCTTTCAGCTAACATAGTGTCGTATAGCTCTTGGCCCATACCGTGTAAACGTTGAAATTCGTATAAGCGATCACCCGCCATAGCATCAATGCTAGCGACGGTTTGCGCATTATGGGTGGCAAATTGTGGATAAATAGCACCGCGAGTGGCATCAGACAATAAATAGCGTGCACAGGCTAAATAAGACACATCAGTGCCCGCTTTACGGGTGTACAGTGGGTAACCCGCTTCGCCAGCTTGTTGGGCCCATTTAAGCTCGCTGTCCCAGTAAGCACCTTTAACCAAGCGAAGTGGAATTTCATCACCTTGATCTTTAGCAAGACGTGTTAACCAACACAACACAGGTAAACAACGCTTAGAATACGCTTGAACCACAATGCCCAGTAACCCCCAACCTTTGGCAGCTTCTGACTGATAAAGTTGCTTAAACAACTTTAACGACAGCTCAAGGCGGTCAACTTCTTCTGCATCAATAGAAATACCGATATTCAAGGCGCGGGCTTGGACAATTAATTTAACTACCGAGTCGTATAGTTCTGTTAATACGCGGTCTTCATTAGCGACTTCATAACGGGGATGCAATGCTGACAATTTAATAGAAATTGTCGGTCTTGGAGCGTTGCCAACGTCATATTGCTGTGCACCTAAATCATCAATAGCGTTGCTATAATCCATAAAGTACTTGAGCGCATCAGTGGCCGTTAACGCAGCTTCACCAAGCATGTCATAACTGTGGGTATAACCTAACTTACGTTTAGCTTCGCTGTTTTTAAGGGCTTCTTTAACATCGCGCCCTAACACAAACTGCTTACCCATGATCTTCATCGCCGCTAGCATAGCTTGACGGATCATTGGCTCACCAACACGATTAACGAGACGTTTGAGTATGTGACTTGGCGAACCATCAGTATTGCGATCTAACTTAACCAGTTTACCGGTTAACATTAAGCCCCATGTTGAAGCGTTAACCAATAACGAATCACTTCGATTAAGATGTTCATCCCACTTGGCACCAGATAACTTGTCTTGAATAAGCGCATCAGCAGTTTCTGCATCAGGAATACGCAGCAAGGCTTCTGCCAAGCACATTAAGATAATGCCTTCTTTCGTTTCTAAGCTGTATTGCTGCAAAAATGCATCAATACCAACCATAAGGCCTTTCTTCTCAAACTGACGAACTTTACTGACGAGTTCATGGGCACGGCGTGTGACTTGTTCAATATCTTGTTCAGACGAAGGCACAAGCTTAATTAATTCAGACAGGTATTGCTCTTCATCGACAATATAGTTGTTGGTCACTGCAGTAAACAGTTCCTCAAGAGTGGCATTGTCATAGCAACCGCCCAGTACTTCACTCGCTTTGAACATAGTATTCGCTTCCATCTAGGTCAGGTTAAGGATGGTTATTATCGTTATTGAATGGACACTGTATTCACGAATTATTTATTTTGTATACAATGTACGATCTAATTTTCGGCGATTATACATTCAAAATGTGAACTTGGACACTCTAGTTAAATACTTGCTAATGATTGTTTGATTATGTTCACTGAAATGAATGAAAAAAATGTGTTATAGAAACAACAAAAACTAACTAAGCAGTTGTTAAACAATCATTAAATAAAAATAAACCTAACTAAATATGAATAAATTTTATCGACAAAAAACACCATAAAAAAAGGCCAACGTTTGAATCGTTGGCCTTTTTTAGCAATCAAATTTATCACACAAGTGTTGTCATCTTATCCATGACAATCTGATGATTATTGGAGACATTACATCCAGCGACTTTTTTGACGGCGCTGCGGACGAGGCAAATATACCAATACAATACCGATTAAAGCCCCGATACCTGCTATTAATCCACCTTGTTGCCACATGTAGTAACGTTGATTATCAGCTACTTGCTTTACTTCTGACTTAGCGACATCCCGCTCTTCAATCGCTTTGGCTAACTCAGCACTTAACTCAGTCACCTTTGCGTTCGCCAGCGTTAAATACTCTTCGGTACTTTCAGTATTTTGCGTAATATTATTTAATTGCTCACTAGCTTGTTTTAGTTGCGCTTCCATCTCTGGAAAACGTTCACGAAAACTAGGCTGATCGGTTACTAAACTGGTTAATACCCAACCTTCACGACCTTTATGGTCGATAATTTGAGTGAAGTCACCTTGGGTATCACCTAATAAAGTAATAGGTTGACCCGCTTCAACACTGCCGATAATACGAAACTCAGTACCCGGTCCACCGTGGATATAGGTAAACACATCATCAGAAATGAAGCGCGTTGGCCCTTGGGCTGCAAATACGCCATTTGGCGCCAGTAAAAATATAAGAATTGAAAGTACTCTTAACACGGTATTTATCCAAACTCAGAAAACTTATCGTCATGCTATTTATTAAATGCTCTGAATGCAAGAAGGAAGTCATACGACTTCCTTCTTAAATACATTCAGCATTCACATTTTTGCTAATACTGCATGGCGTCTTCGTTATATTAACTAAAGATATTTTTAATAATAAAGAAGAACACAATAGACAGTGCTGCACCTGCTGGCAGGGTAATAACCCAAGACACCACGATGTTACGCACCACACCAATATTGATTGCTGCGATACCACGAGCCATACCCACACCCAACACGGCACCCACTAAAGTTTGCGTTGTTGAAATAGGTAAGCCAGTACCAGAAGCAATCACAACCGTCGATGCTGCCGCTAATTCAGCAGCAAAACCACGACTTGGAGTTAAATGAGTAATATTTTTACCTATGGTTTGCATCACACGTTGACCAAAAATCGCCAAGCCCATAACAATACCAACAGCACCCAGTGGTAAAATCCACCATGCTAGAACGGCTTTAGCACCAATAACACCGCCACTTTCAACCACAGAAACAACCGCAGCTAAAGGACCAATCGCATTGGCAACATCGTTAGAACCATGAGCAAATGCCATACAACATGCAGTCACTACCATTAAAATAGCGAACACTTTTTCAACATTACCATACTGGGTTTTTAGGTCAGCTTTGTCGCTCATTTTTAAACGACTAATCGCTATTTTACCTAGAAAACCCACTAATGCTGCAACAGCTGTTGCTAGCACATACGCTTCAATTGTTGAAAAGTTTATCCCTACATGCGACAAGCCTTTAGTGATAGTCACAAGTGACATCACAAAACCTGCAAGGGCCATGTAGAAAGGTACATAACGCTTAGCACTCGCTAACGGATCATCGGTGTTAAAAATCAGCTTTTGTACACTTTGGAAAATAATAAAAGCAATAAAACCCGAAATGGCCGGAGTCACAACCCAAGAGCCAACGATACCGACAACTTTACCCCATTCAACAGCATCAGCACTGACGCCTACCGCGGCGAAACCGACAATAGCACCAATAATTGAGTGAGTTGTAGAAACAGGCCAGCCTAACGCTGACGCTACGACTAACCAAATACCCGCAGCAAGTAATGAGGCAATCATGCCGTATACTAATAATTCAGGAACATCAGTAAAATAACTTGCGTCGATAATACCTTTTCGAATTGTACTCGTGACTTCACCACCGGCTAAAAAAGCACCGGCGAACTCAAAGATCATTGCAATAATGATCGCTTGTTTAATAGTAATGGCATTAGAACCTACAGAGGTTCCCATTGCATTGGCTACGTCGTTTGCACCAATACCCCATGCCATCAAAAATCCAAATGCCGCCGCTATCATAATGAGCATAGGGCCGTTGGTGACTAATACATCAACCATGTTGTTTCCTTGATAACCTTTGTGATTAGTTACGAGCTAGCATTAGCTCTAGGCGGGAACCGACACGCTCAGCAATATCTGCTAAACCTCCTACCCATTCGATAATTTTATACATGAACATCACATCGATAGGATTCAATTCAGATTCTAATGCATATAACTGACGACGCACTTGAATTTGTAAATCATCTGAATCTTCTTCGATAAGATCTAATTCATTAATCATTTTGGCAACTAACTCAACTTCACGACCACGGAAACCGGTTTCGAGTAAGTCATCGAGCTCGTTAATAGCACGTTTTGCAAGCGATACTGCATCTAAACAACGCTTTAGATAAGCGCCAAAGGCAGCTTGCATTGGCTGAGGAAGGACTAATTCACGACCGATAATACGGCCAGAGATATCTTTTGCTTTGTTAGCGATTTTGTCCTGTTGAGTTAATAACTCAAGCAAGTCGGTACGCTCAACAGGCATGAACAATCCACCAGGAAGTGTTAGGCGAATTTCACGTTTAAGTGAGTCAGCATCTTTTTCCAACAAACTAATTTGTTTGCGTATCTTTACCGCTTCATCCCAGTCACCTGAGTTGGTTGCGTCAAAGAAAGGAACAAGAAGTGATGCACACTCATGTACTTTGTCGATATGCTGTTCTAAAGGCTTAAGAGGTGATTTTGCAAACACACCTAAAATAGAGTTTACTGGCATTGCCGTTTACCTATTTAATAAATTCCAGTTTGGAAAAAGCGGGCGCATGTTAACCCAAGCGTCCACATAATGAAACTGTGTTTTTTAATTTCGTACAACAGTTTCTCTGTTATCGTTGCTTAGTATATATGATGCGAGCAACGCTATCCTAAGAGATTTTTATTACAGCAATGTGACATTATGAAGATAACATGACGCATTAGTGAATATTTAATGACAAGGCAAATATAAAGTCAATGGACGCAGAAATAGAGTTAAAACTATTCATTCAATCACAACACCATGATTTTTTGAAAAAAATATTGAATGAATATCCAAATTCAACCCCACAAGGGCAGAAGAAACTCACCAACGGATATTTTGATACCGACGATTTACAACTGCGTCGTTGGGATATGGGCTTACGAGTAAGAGGGTTTGACAACCAACTCGAACAGACTATAAAAACAGCAGGCAGAGTGGTAGGAGGGATCCATTCTCGTCCTGAATATAATGTCAGCATAAATCAAAAAGTGCCGGTTCTGTCACTTTTTCCAACAGAAATATGGCCAGTAGGAAATGATCTCGACAGTGTATCAAGATCACTAAAATGCATTTTTGAAACTAATTTTGAACGCCAAACTTGGCATATCTATCTCAATGACAGTTTGATTGAAGTTGCTTTAGATGTGGGTGAGATTATTGCGCAACATAAAATTGACCCCATTTGCGAACTCGAATTCGAATTACTTGCTGGTGATACTTCAGCCTTAATCCAATTGGCACGTGAAGTGGCTAAGTCAGTTCCCTTTCGTCTTGGCAAGGCCAGTAAAGCTCAGCGTGGCTATCAACTCGCGGGTAAGTCAAAACCTTTCTCAATCGAATCGATTGATCACGTCTGTTTGCCAAAAAACAATAATGTCCCCCAAGCCTTAAGCGCTATATTAGAAACAGCCCTAGAGCGCTGGCAACTTATTGAAAATATATTAGTAACTGTCACTAATGATGTGGAGCGACAGTCAGTATTGTGGGGGGAATTACGCCGCTGCGTGCGCTTACTCAGACTCACCTTAAATCAATTTGGATTACTGGATCAGCACATTAGTCCATTATTTGATCACCTTGAACGTGCGCTAGAATTTGTGGGTCCATTGCAAAGCTGTTGTTTATTGCTGCAAGATGATGCCAATATGCTTGCCAATATCAGCAATAAAGCTGTTGTTTGCCAGCAACTCGAAAACCATATTAACGCAATGTCAATTTCAACCCAGCTAGCCTCGATATGGCAACACGCCGAGTATGGCCAATTACAATTAGCGCTAGTCGATTTGTTATTAACCACTGAAAATGGTCAACATCAATTCAGTCAAGAGCCAGAATTAGACCTATTTGCCAACAAATTGCAGCAAGCCTCATGGAAACGTATTGGCAAATTAATGCCTATAACATCAGCAATGAGTAGCGAAGACTATCAAGATGTGGCAGATGCTCTTGATGAAAGCATCTTAGTGGGATTTGCTTATGGCGAAATATACCCAGCGAAAAAACGCGAAGCATTTCGCTTGCCTTGGCAAGACTTAGCATTAGGAATTAGTACTCTGTCTGCATACAAAATATTAAGGCTGCTTAGTGAGCTGCATCAACTTGGTATTGACACCTGGCTAGACAATAAAGAAACCAGTTTATTGTTTGCAATGGAGCAGTCACGTAAAAGCGCCTTAAAAGTACCTATCTACTGGTAAGCTAAAACCTTATAACAACGGCTAACATCAATCATCGATTAAGCATTATTGATGATTGATGATTAATGAAATAAGCCAAAATTCAAGTCAGAACCCATTCAACAAAAAAGCCAAAATATTCATTTTGGCTTTAGTAGTAAACAGATTAATGACCCCCATGAAATTAACTAAATGAGGTTAACTAAATGAGGTTAACTATTCAGCCGGAGGTGTCGGCTCGCGGTATAACTTAAGCAAATAATATGCATCAATGAGTACAATAAAAAAGTTCACTAACGCCACTGGAATTGCGTCTATCGCTAAACCATAAGCCACAAATAGACCAGCACCAATCAAGTTCCACCAGCGAAGTTTTTTAATGTTGGCCATCATCAGCGAAATCGCCACAACAACCGAGGCTAAGTAACCGACCCATTCCCAGATATTGATACTGTCCATGGATTTTCCTTATGGTAATATTCTGCATATCCTCATATGACCACTAACACGCTTAAGCAACAAAATAGGTCCGATTTTAGCGCAGTGAATTATTCGGGATAGCTTAATATTTAACTCAATATCTCATCAGCGCAACTCGGGATCATCAAGGCTAATCAAATAATCATCTTTAACCTATTATAGCCTGTCGCTCGACCACAGCAGCTGTCATTCTTGAAATACAGCACAGTTGACCCGCGCTATTGTGGATCAATATTTCCCATACAGAACTGCGCTTGCCTATGTGTATTGGTTTTGTTGTTGCGGTTAACTCACCATTGCGTGATGCTTTTAAATGATTAGCGTTAATTTCTTGGCCAACACAATAGTAACGGGTAAAGTCGACCACAAAATTAGCTGCATAGCTGGCAACCGTTTCTGCTAACGCTACATTCGCGCCACCATGAACAATGCCTAATGGATTATGCACTGCTGGATTAGCGGGCATAGTCGCAACCATGTAATCATCGCCAATCTCAGTAATTTTAATGCCTAATGTTTGCATTAAGGTGCCCTTTTCATGCATCCCAGCATCTAAACGAGCACAATCTTCTAAAGTAACAGCCTTAAACCAAATACTCATTGTTAACATCCATTATTATTGTTATCAGAAAACCCAGTGTACTTATTAGCGTAAGCTTTTAAAAGATAACACTATCGATAAACCTGACCGATAAAATAGGAGCCTAAGCTCCTATTTTAATCACTCTATGAATCCATCAGCATATTAGCTGACTAATTCACTATGACTTTGATAGGTCTGTGCCCAACGTAACAATTCAACTCGGTTGCGAGATTCTGTTTTACGGAAAATAGACGAAATATGTGCTTTAACGGTATGTTCACTAATACACAAACGCTGGGCGATTTCTTTATTGCGAGCACCACTGGAAACAAGCTGAATAATGGTTCTTTCTCGATTGGTTAATCTTTGTAGAATGGCAACGGTATCGGAAGGGATTTCAGCACTGGTATCAAGTTTCTGAACTAAACGTCTAAAGATTTTACTGATCAATGGCCGGTCATACCATAATTCATCTGCCACCATTTTACGTAACCCCGTCAGCATTAAATCCATGCGCTGGTCACTGTACAATAAACCACGAACGCCGAGGAGTAATGCCGCTTCTTGATCGAGCGAGCCACGTTCAACTTGATATAATGCAACAGGGACATGCTCCACTAAACGCGACACCAACAAAGGAATACCTTTGCTGTCTAATGCGGCACCTTTTTGTGAAACAAGATAAAATTTATTGGATTTTTTTTCTAACTCAAGCTCAGCGGCATGTTTGACTATTCGAGTTTTCAACCCGATAGACTCAGCCAAAATAGCTAAATGGCAAGGTGCTGCGATTTGGTGTAAAAACACCAATTCATCGATATTTGAACTCATCACTCTTCTCCCTGAAAAGTATGTTATTGCTCAACATACCTTGAGCACATCCTGAGATTATATACTATACGTAAATGAAGCTGGTTTACTAGCCTTAAGTACTAGGCAAAGCCTATTGTTTACTTTTATTTCACTCTATTAGCGCATTGTTATAAGTGACTATTTATTGAATTTAATGTGCAAAGCTGCTCACTTAACACTGCACCAATCACGGTTAACCGCTTATTGTTAATCAAAGATTACTCTCATCAAAGACCTGTTATATGGCAAGGATTGTCAGTATTTTCTCGTATTTATGGCCATGGCGTAAGTCTAAGGTATGAATAATTAATTTGCCTGATGTTGTATCGCTTTGAACACTGATGTAACCCGGATAAGCAGATACGTTATATTGGCTTAACATCTGGAATTACCCCTAAGCACAGCGAACTAATCGACTTATTGCAATCACTGCACTTAGGTACCTAAATCAGCTAACTCACTTATATCGACTTATTATTAAGGGCCATTTTGACGGCTATTTGTTTATTATGAAGCGGTGAAAGCAGTAAGACACCACAAATACCACCAATTAAGGCTAAGAACATATCTGATTGGGTATCCCAGACATACCCTTGAGTACCTAAAAAGGCTTCAGCATTTTCACCTGAAGCTGCGGCGACCCACCACTCGATTAGCTCGTAAAATGCCGAAAAAGCCAATACAAAACAAACGGCCAAAAACTGGCACCATGCGCCTATTTGCATGACCTGCTTGCGGATAAATATTTCTCGCGCCAATATCACAGGGATAAAACCTTGGGCAAAATGGCCAACTTTATCGTAGTTATTGCGTTCGCTACCCATAACTTGGGCTAACCAGTCAAATAATGGCACTTCGGCATAGGTATAACGCGCACCCACAAATAATACACAGCAATGCACTAAAATAAGGGCATAAGCTAACGTGGTCAGCGGAAAGCTCTTACGACTAAAAAATAAAATAGGTAAGGCAATTAATGCGGGGATAGCCTCTAGCCACCAAGTGAACATATCCTTGGGATTACTGACAGACCAAAACAATACCAATAGGTAGATTGCCATCCAAATCACGCGTTTTTGCATCCTCAATTCCTCATCTGCGATATTGTTCTCAATTAAAGATATTACTTCAGCCATCTAGCCCTCCACAAGCCTTAAAAAAAGTGCTACTTTGGCATTGCGTCGGAAGTCCGCATTTATAGCATAACTATTGGCTAATTCATTAGCATAAGCATCATTTAATGATAAGAGGGTACCCATATCATGGCGAAACACTCGCTTGACAAGGATAAGATCAAAATCCTGCTGTTGGAAGGCGTCCACCAAACTGCGGTTGATGTTCTAGAACGAGCAGGTTATTCCAACATTGAATACCATAAAGCGTCGCTCGGCGAAGAGGCTTTACTTGAATCGATCAAAGATGCTCACTTTGTTGGATTACGTTCCCGCACTCAGCTTACCGCTGAAGTATTGCACCATGCAGAAAAGCTGGTTGCGATTGGCTGTTTTTGTATTGGCACCAATCAAGTCGATTTAGCCGCCGCCGAAAAATTGGGTATCCCGGTATTCAACGCCCCATTCTCTAACACTCGTAGTGTTGCAGAACTGGTCATTGGCGAAATCATCATGCTCATGCGCGGCATTCCACAGCGCAATGCTATGTCGCATCGTGGCGGTTGGTTAAAGAGTGCTAATGGTAGTGTTGAAGTCCGTGGCAAAACCTTAGGTGTGATTGGTTACGGTCATATTGGTACTCAGCTAGGTATTTTGGCTGAAACCCTTGGCATGAGAGTAATTTTCTTTGATATTGAAGACAAATTACCACTGGGTAATGCCTCACAAGTTCACTCTATGGAACAGTTATTGGCCCAAGCTGATGTTGTCAGCCTGCATGTACCTGAAACGCCGCAAACCAAAGACATGTTCGCTAAGGCTGAATTTGCCCAAATGCGTCAAGGCAGTTTCTTTATTAACGCCTCACGCGGTACCGTGGTTGATATTGACGATTTAGCCCAAGCGCTAAAATCGGAGCAGATTGCAGGTGCAGCAATTGACGTGTTCCCGGTAGAGCCAAAATCAAATGATGATGAGTTTGTGTCACCGTTACGTGGTTTAGACAATGTATTACTGACACCACACATTGGCGGCAGTACCGCTGAAGCACAAGAGAATATTGGTATTGAAGTGGCTGGTAAGTTAGTGAAATACTCAGATAACGGTTCGACGTTATCTGCAGTTAATTTCCCTGAAGTATCTTTGGCACAGCATAGCGGTACTTCACGCTTATTGCACATTCACCAAAATCGTCCTGGCGTGTTGATCAAAATCAACCAAGCCTTTTCTGAAAAAGGCATTAACATTGCCGCACAGTACTTACAAACCACTGCTGAAATCGGCTATGTGGTAATGGAAGTCGATTCAGATCAAGCTGAAGAAGCATTAGTAGAACTAAAATCAATTGAAGGCACTATTCGTGCTCGAGTATTGTTTTAAGCTTACTTAGAAAGCGATTAGCTTAGATTAATGAGCTTCTAGAAAGCTATCTTGGTAACAAGGTAGCTTTTTTATTGGTTTTTAAAACCTTGCCCCCTGTTGAGCATTGTATTATTCCGTTACACTCCAACCATACCGTCTTATTCTCAGCTTAGGGATAGTTATGACCATTTCAGTAAATCAACCCGATTGGGATTTCATCGCCACTTCTCCTGCATTAATGCTATCAAGTTTGACTCATATGGGATTAATCGAAATCACCGGCGAGCAAGGGCGCAGCTTCATTCACGGCCAAGTCACCACTGACATCACTTCACTAGGTGAAAATGAATGGAAATGGGGCGCACATTGTGACCCTAAAGGCAAAATGCTTGCTAGCTTTCGTACGTTTGCAATAGCCGACAGCTTGTTTATGTTGCTGCCAAAAAGCGCACTATTGTTAGATTTACCCCACTTACAAAAATACGCGGTATTCAGTAAAGCTGAGTTGGCTAATGTGAGCGATGATTACCACATAATCGGTATTGCTGGCGCAGAAGCACAAGCCTTTGTTACGCAATATTTTGGTGAGGCGTCGCAAGCGCTTAATCTCGTCGACCAAGGGGCGATCATTCGTGATGGCGAACGTTTTATTGCCATTGTAAAACGCGCTACCGCAGAGGCTATCATTAGCCAATCAGGCCAAACATTATTTGATGCCACTGCATGGCAAGCGTTAGAGATAAAAGCTGGTTACCCCAACATAGATGCCGCCCACTCAGGCCAGTACGTAGCGCAAATGTGTAATCTACAAGCCATCAATGGCATCAGCTTTACCAAAGGCTGTTACATGGGCCAAGAAACCATTGCCAGAATGAAATACCGTGGTGGTAATAAGCGTGCGTTGTATATTCTATCTGGCACCAGTAGCCTAAACATCACTACTGACACCCAATTAGAAATCGCCCTTGAAGACGGTTTTCGCCGGGGAGGCAATATCATTGAATGTGTCCAATATGGCGACAAAGTACTTCTGACGGCTGTACTGCCCAATGATACTGAAAACAATGCTCAACTGCGTATTGCTAACGATGAAAGCTCACAGTTATCCATTATTGAATTACCATATTCATTAGTCGATGCTTAACTAATTCAATGTTTTATTGTCACTAAGCGAGCCATTGGCTCGCTTTTTTTATGTTTAGACATAAACAGATTTTATCGCGTATATTGGTCATCATATGACACAGTCAATGCATTACGTTTATCAAAGCTAATTCGTTATGGAGCAATTATGACAAGCATCGTTACCTTAGAAAATATTAGTAAAGGGTTTCGCGATGGCGAGTCATTTCATCCCGTATTGCAGCAAGTGAGCCTGACACTGCAACAAGGTCAAACAATTGCACTAACAGGCCCTAGTGGTAGCGGCAAAAGCACTTTACTGAATATCATTGGTGGCTTTGAAACTATCGACAATGGCGACATGTTAATTCGTCAAGGCGATAACATGCACTCAGTAACACAATGGCAAGATAAGCAATGGAGCCAGTATCGACGTCGATCGCTTGGAGTGATATTTCAGCATTTTAACTTACTGACACCATTAAATGTCCGTGACAATATTCAATTCTCACTGGCGCTCAACCAATTAACTTGGAGCCCTTGGTGTGATGAGTTATGCCATCAACTCGGCTTAACCCCATTACTGGAGCGTAATATTGAAAATCTCTCTGGTGGGCAACAACAACGGGTCGCCATTGCGAGAGCATTAGCTCACAAACCACAATTGATTTTAGCTGATGAGCCGACAGGTAACCTCGATCAACACGCTGGAATGCAGGTAATGCAACTACTCACTGAATTAGCTCAACAAGCAAACTGCTGCATTTTGATGGTTACCCACAGCGAGGAGTGTGCAGCGTTTATGCAACACCGTTGGCACGTTGAAAATCAGCAAATAGTAGTTAACCCTACAAATAAAAAGCTGCAGGGATAGACAATGATGACCGACTCCTCATCAATTAGTCGCTTAAGATTATGTTTGCGCTTATTTGTTAGTCATTATCGTCATGCGCCACTGCAAGCAAGTGCCATTTTACTGGGCATTATGCTGGCAGTGACTTTGCTTATTGGGGTTTATGCCACCAATGAAAACGCTAAACAAAGCTACGGCAATGTCTCCGAGCTACTCAGCCAACAAGCACGCTTATCCATTAGCCACCGCACAGAAAGCAGCATTGATGAGTCGGTATACTTTGCATTGGCTAATAGCGGATTCAACACCATCGCGAGTATTGAAGGTATAGCAACAGATGAACAAGGCCGGCTTTGGCGCGTCAACAGTAGCGATATTATTGCGGCAATCAGCAGCCGCAAACAGCAAAATACAGACTCTCACTCCTCTGCCGCGATAACGTCAACCAATATTCCCCTTGCCGAATTGCTCAGCGGCCAAGCCAAGGTATTAATGTCGCTAAGCCAGCGTGATCGCCTTGACAATCTCAGCCGCAAAACTGACCGCTTAGTACTGAATAAGGTCCCTGTTGAGATCATCGCCATTGATGATAACTGGGGACTTGGAACCGCTATTCTTGCCGATATATCTTTAGCCCAACCGTTACTGAATATGCAAGGAAAGCTCAGTTATATTGCGGTATTTGACTCAAAGCCAGCAGATCCTAATGCAACAGCGCCTGAGTCAGATGAGCAACTCATTGCTCGGTTAACCGACACCCTAACTCAAGCAGGTATTGACACCAGTAAGCTAAATTTCACCACTCGAACCAGTGAAGGTGAATCGCTTACCGCCCTCACGGCGAGTTTTCACCTTAATCTTGATGCCATGAGCATGCTAGCATTTGTGGTCGGATTATTTATTGCTTACAACGGCGTGCGCTACAGTTTAATGAAGCGTCAAAAACTGCTGGTGCAAATCATGCAGCAAGGTATAGATAGGCGTACTGTGATGTTTGCCTTAAGCCTTGAAATAATATGTTTAGTGTTTGTCGGCTGTATATTAGGCTTTATTGGTGGCTTACAGTTGTCGCAGTGGTTGCAACCTATGGTTGCGATAACGCTTGAACAGCTTTATGGCGCAAAGTTATTACCCGGAATTTGGCAATGGCAATGGTTTGTACAAGCATTGATACTAACCTTGTCAGCGGCATTTGCAGCCTGTATCCCAATGCTAATTAGCCTTATCAAAACACCACTAGCCCAAGGGGCCCAAAAACAGCCACAAAACCAACAATTCAATATTATTCATTGGCGCCAATTTGTCATCGCAGTGTTGCTGTTACTCATTTGTACTGTCGGATTTGCCTTTACCGAGCAGTATCGCCATAGCTTGGTATTATTGGGTATTATCTCAGTAGCTATTCCATTGCTATTACCACAATGCCTGCATTGGGCGGTTAACTTACTCAGCCCATTTATGCCTAAAGGACTTTGGCAATATGTGATTGCAGAAACCAAAGAGATAATTGCCCCGCTTGCCTTGGCCATGATGGCTATGTTGTTAGCACTATGCGCCAACATTGCCATGAACACTTTAGTCGGTAGCTTTGAAATCACCCTAAAAAAATGGCTCGATGCCCGCTTACATGCCGACTTATACATAAGACCAAACCCAAATCAGATAGATGCTTTAATCTTATTATTAAATAACGATCCCAAAGTTGAAGCCATTTATGATCAATGGACTATCGATAGCAATCTTAATCGGATTGAAACACCACAAACACAAGTGCCTATCGATCTAGTCAGTCGCGATCATCTGTCGTTGACAGAAACAACCGTGTTTAAAATCACTGCGGATGACTTTTGGCCTGAGTTCACCAAAGGCCATTATGTGATGATCAGTGAACCCTTATCGATAAAATATCAACTCGATATCGGCGATAAAATTCAGTTATCACAACTTAATCAGCACACATTAACCGTTGGTGGAATTTATTACGATTATGGTAATCCTCAAGGCGAAGCGATTATTACCCAGTCTTTATGGCAACAATCTCAATTACCAGCTAAACCGATTAGCCTAGCAGTATCGTACCAAGGCGATATTACTCCACTACAAGATAGCATTAGCCAGAAAATCAATCTGTCTTCCGCTTATATGTACAGCCAGCAGCGGATAAAAACCGAAGCAATTACCATATTCAATAAAACATTCTCTATTACTGTGGTACTGAATAGTTTGACCTTACTGGTGGCGGCTATCGGCTTATTCAGTGCCTGCATGATGCTAACACAAGCAAGGCAAGCCCCCTTAGCACGCTTGTATGCCCTAGGTGTTAGCCGCAATCAATTACGTATAATGGTATTAGTGCAAATGTTATTCATTGTGCTATTGACCTGCTTGGTTGCATTACCCACTGGCGCATTACTGGGTTATTTGTTAATTCACAAGGTGACCTTGCAAGCATTTGGCTGGAGTATTGCTATGGTATGGGATTGGGCGGCTTATTTTCAAGTGGTGGTCATTGCGATAGTGAGTTGTTTATTCGCCGTATGTTTACCCTTGTATTGGCAGACTCGAAGACCACTCATATCGAGCCTACAACAGGAAGCATTATGATCTCTTTCATATCAACTATAGTGCCCAAAGCAGCCTTTAAAATGCCACACAGTATGGCTATATTAACGTTTTTTGTAATCGGCCTAGCGTTAACGGCTTGTTCACCAGCACAAGACACCGCAGTAAAAGAGTCAACCATTAGCAGCATGTCATCAACATCTGCTGAAGGGTATAGCGACGTTGTTAAAGGTAAAGTATTACAATTTCCACAAGACCATTTAGCTCACAATGACTTTAAAATTGAGTGGTGGTATTTAACCGCTAACCTCACCACTACAACCGGTGAAGACATTGGCGTACAGTGGACTCAATTTCGCATCGGCCTGAGACCACAGACAAGTACGATTACACTTAAAGAAAATGACTGGATCACTAATCAGCTTTACATGGCCCATGCCGCAGTGACCACCAAAAGTGAACACTTAATCGCCGAAAAATGGTCTCGCGGCCATCCTCAACTTGCAGGTGTGGAGCCACAACCATTTGAGGTTCATTTGCAAAACTGGCAATGGTTAAGTCAATCAGAACAACTATTGCCAGCTACATTAACCGTCGCAGGTGAGCAATTTAAGTATCAATTACAACTCAGTAGTCAACAACCGCTGCAATTACAAGGTGAGCAAGGTTATAGCAGTAAAAGCGCCGATAAAAGTGTGGCATCTTACTACTATAGTCAGCCTTTTATTGACGTCACTGGAGAGATAACCCGCCATGGAGTGACTGAGCAAGTAACTGGTAAAGCCTGGTTTGATCGAGAGTGGAGTTCGCAATTTCTAACTAAGGCTCAGCAAGGTTGGGACTGGTTTTCACTGCGTTTAGATGATGACTCAACGCTAATGATGTTTAGGCTTCGCGGGCAAGATGATACGGATCACTTCTACAGTGGCAGAAGAATGTTTGCCGATGGCAGTGGGCGTAATATCAACAGCCAAGATAATCCCGGTGACATCTCAATGGAGCCAACGCAGTGGCAACAAACTGCATTAGGCAAACACCCTATTGCTTGGCATCTTCGGATTGACAGTGAGGGTATTGATGTCACCACTGACGCATTAAATCCTAACAGTGACATGCTGGTATCAACCTCATATTGGGAAGGCCCCATCACCGTTAGCGGTAGTCACAAGGGTAAAGGCTATATGGAGTTGACCGGCTATCGCTAATACTGTGAGCATTTATAGCAAAAAATAATGTCACTATTATCTGCATAAGTTGTGTATCAGTTATCTTCCTATTTGATTAGCTGCATGGGTCATAAAACCGTAACTGACAATATTGACTAACAATATAGAGCTAGTTAAAACAGTAATATTCACATCTGATAGAGTAATACTCTAAGGCCTGATTAAAAAATAAACCCAGCTTAAGCTGGGATTATTGGTTGAGATCTTTGCTGAACAACTTGCTCGTTGTTTACGGCTGTTGCTTTTGATGTCTTCGATGATTCAATCTCATCATGCTCTACTGGCATCGCTGCTTGCCATAATGCGCTAACCCATAAACTTGAAGTAGATTTCATTGTTATTCCTCCGTTTTTGCTAAGGAGTTCAAAGTAATCCTTTAAGGTTCATAGGTAAAATGAATAATTACCATGAAGTGGATTCCATTTAAGCATGAACATCCCAATCAAGAGCTTACAGATTTTTCTCACCATAGTTGAAACCGAAAACTTTACCCGTGCGGCACAAAAGTGCTTTATGACCCAACCGACACTGACCAAAACCATTCAACGTTTAGAGGAAAATATTGGTGAGCAGTTGCTTATAAGAAATAATCAAACAGTAGAATTAACCCAAGCAGGACAATTGTTTGAACAAAGTGCGCGGGAGATTTTAGGTCACTGGCATCGACTTCAAGAAGGTATTAGCAACCTTAGCGGCTTAAAGTCTGGACGATTACGACTTGGAGTCTGCCCGATGATGAGCAGTTTAATCACGCCTTTGTTGACCGAGTATCGACAAAAATACCCCGGAATCGAATTACAAATGAACGAGTATGGCGGATTTGGTTGTGAGCAAGCACTGCTGAACAACAGTCTAGATATTGCCTTCACGGCGCTGCCTACAACGCATAAGATAGAGTTAGCGAACCAAGCGCTAACTAAATACCCTTTACTTGCCTGCTTACCAGAAGGGCACCCTCTGGCTAGCAAAGCGGAAATACGCTGGCAAGACTTTGAATCTTACCCCTTCATTCTTTACAACGAAGATTTTTCATTAGCCAAGTTAATTAATCGTTTAAGCCGTAAAGTTGGTGTACAACTTAATATTGCTTTTAGAACGGGTCAGTGGGATTTTTTAGCGGCAATGGTTGAAGCTAACTTGGGCGTCGCAATTTTACCCGAACCCATTTGCCAACGGCTAACCAGTAGCAAACTGATATTTAAACCAATGCAACCTGCCATGACCTGGGATTTAGCATTGATATGGCGAGAGAACCTGCCATTAACTCCGCCGGCTCAAGCACTCTTAACCCTCAGTAGAGATGGCCATCAATAATGTGGTAAATGCTGTCAGGGTTTTTATATGCTGTTAACAGCATAAAACAAGCATAAAAAAACCGCTGCCTAGGCAACGGTTTTTATGGGCAAATCGAAACTAGAATTACTTCTTAGCTTCAGCAGCCTTACGCTCTTTAACTTGAGCAACAACTTTCTCAGAAACACTGTTTGGACATGGGCTGTAATGAGCAAATTCCATAGAGAATTGACCACGGCCTGAAGTCATTGTACGTAGTGAACCGATGTAACCGAACATTTCTGATAACGGTACTTCAGCTTTAATACGAACACCTGTAACACCAGCGTTTTGATCTTTGATCATACCGCGACGACGGTTAAGGTCACCAATTACGTCACCAACGTTGTCATCTGGGCTGAATACGTCAACGTTCATGATAGGCTCAAGAAGTTGTGCACCGGCTTTAGGCATAGATTGACGGA
This sequence comes from Shewanella sp. 5S214, assembly GCF_041439795.1. Lineage (NCBI taxonomy): Bacteria > Pseudomonadati > Pseudomonadota > Gammaproteobacteria > Alteromonadales > Shewanellaceae > Shewanella > Shewanella sp. 5S214. The sequence goes on along the minus strand of NZ_JBGOOV010000003.1, from coordinate 143,361 downwards.
ATGCGCCTTTAGCAGCGATTTCGAACGCGATAGCTGACGAGTCAACTGCGTGGAAAGCACCGTCTTGAAGCACAAGTTCAACGTCTAACACAGGGAAACCTGCGATAGTACCTGTGTTCATCATGCTCTTGAAACCTTTCTCAACAGCAGGCCAGAATTCTTTAGGTACGTTACCACCAACCACTTTAGAAGTGAAAGTGAAACCAGTGTTTTGCTCGCCAGGGCGAATAGTGTAATCAATTTTACCAAACTGACCAGAACCACCAGACTGTTTCTTGTGCGTGTAGCTATCTTCGATTTCTTTAGTGATAGTTTCACGGTAAGCAACTTGAGGCTCGCCTACAATTAGGTCAACGCCGTAAGTACGCTTAAGAATATCAACCTTAATGTCTAAGTGAAGTTCACCCATACCTTTAAGGATGGTTTCACCAGAATCAATGTCAGTCTCTACACGGAAAGATGGATCTTCTGCAATCATTTTACCGATAGCGATACCCATTTTCTCGCTGCCGCCTTTATCTTTTGGTGTTACAGAGATAGAGATAACTGGCTCAGGGAATACCATGGCTTCTAGTGTACAAGGGTGCTTAGGATCACATAAAGTGTGACCAGTTTGCACGTTCTTCATACCAACGATAGCGATAATATCACCCGCTTGGGCTGATTCAATTTCGATACGTTCGTTAGCATACATTTCAACCATGCGGCCAACACGCTCAGATTTACCAGTGAATGAGTTAAGGATGGTGTCACCCTTTTTCAAACGGCCAGAATAAACACGTACGAATGTTAATGCACCAAAACGGTCATCCATAATCTTGAACGCTAATGCTTTAAACGGAGCATCAACATCAACGATTGCGAATTCGCCATTTTCGTTACCTTCTTCGTCAGTTAGCGGTTGTGGATCAACTTCAACTGGATCTGGTAAGAAATCAACAACGGCATCAAGTAATAACTGCATACCTTTGTTTTTGAATGCGCTACCACAATATGTTGGGAACACAGCCATTGTACGAGTACCCGCACGGATACAACGCTTAACGTCTTCTATAGATGGTTGAACACCTTCCATATAAGCTTCTAGTAGGTCATCGTCTTGCTCAAGAGCAGTTTCGATTAGCATTTCACGGTATTCTTCAACTAAGTCAACCATGTCAGCTGGCACATCAGTAATTTCGAAGTTTTCTGGTAAACCAGAATCATCCCAAATATGCGCTTTACGAGTTAGTAGGTCAACAACACCACAGAATTCGTCTTCGATACCAATTGGTAAAACCATTACCAATGGGTTAGCTGCTAAAACGTCTTTAGTTTGCTTAACAACACGTAAGAAGTCAGCACCCATACGGTCTAACTTGTTTACGAAGATGATACGCGCAACTTCAGAATCGTTAGCATAACGCCAGTTTGTTTCTGACTGAGGCTCTACACCGCCTGAACCACAGAATACACCGATACCGCCGTCAAGTACTTTAAGCGAACGATATACTTCAACAGTGAAGTCAACGTGGCCTGGAGTATCAATAACGTTGAAACGGTGATCATTCCAGAAACAGCTTACTGCTGCTGACTGAATGGTAATACCGCGCTCAGCTTCCTGTTCCATGAAGTCAGTGGTTGATTCACCATCATGTACTTCACCGATCTTGTGGATCTTACCGGTTAGCTTAAGGATACGCTCGGTGGTCGTGGTTTTACCCGCGTCAACGTGAGCGAAGATACCAATGTTTCTGTATTTGGATAATTCGGTCATGATTCAACTTTAATGATTAGTTTAAGAAGTAGACGGAGCATGCGAAAAAAAACCGACACACCGCACATCAGGTTATTAAGGCGCATATTGTAAATTGGAACCTTGCTGGGCGCAAATAGCTGTTGCAATATTTATTTACTTTTAGCAAAAAAAACCGCATTAAAAGCCATTAATACCATATAAAACAAAAGACTAAAAAATAATAGTTTATTTTTTAGTCTTTAGACTTATTTCACCTTAAAATGTTAAATTTTAGCTTAAATGGGTAAATTAGCCTTTTTAGCCCCCAATAATGTCGCTATTGAACATTGTGCCATATCGAGCAAGCATTTATTAATCTACATAATGAATTGTGTTAGAGGCGTAAACATCAATCAAGATGAGGTTTTTATCTACGCACTACAATATTGATTACGTCCTGACTGTTTAGCTTTGAATAACGCAGCATCGGCACGTTCAAAGCACGCTTCTATGGGTTCACCCTCACCCAGCAGAGCAATCCCGTAGCTGCAAGTCACTTTGATATCGTTATAAAAATGAAAATGAGTGAGTTCATCGGTAATTCTTTGGCATAGCTCTTGGGCATTGATCAACTGCACATGCTGGCAAACGATGACAAACTCTTCACCGCCCCATCTGGCGACAACATCACGCTCTCTCACTGAAGTTTGCAGTACTTGGGCAACTTGGACCAGTATTTTGTCACCAATAGCGTGTCCATGTTTGTCATTTATTGCTTTGAAAAAGTCGATATCTATAATAATTAAGCCAATATTATTATGGTGATTTTGCTCAGTAGGAGCTTGTCTAGTATCGAGAAATGTTTGGTTGAAGTATTGACGATTATACAATTTTGTTAGTGGATCGTGTTGAGCCAAAAAGTCTAAGTCACTATTTTTTTGCTCAAGTTGTAATTGTAATTGCTGTAACTGTTTATTGTTTGCCTCTAAATGAACATTGTACTTACCGATTGATATTGTGCGGTACAGGAGAAATAAAATAAATGTCCCTAATGCCGTTAGCACAGGGATCACTAGGCTATAATCAATGTCTTCGATCACGGTAATATTGTGCCATTTCTTATAAATTGCAATATGATCGGCTTGGGTGATTTTTGCCAATCCGGCATTAATCTGTGGCAATAAATCTTGCTTTGCGTGAATAACCCCCATGCGTAATTCATCTTCAGGCCCTCCCCAACCCGCTATTTTAAGCGAGGTTAAACCCTGTTGTTGAATATATGCATTAACAGAAAACATTGATCCAACAAATACATCAGCCTCACCATTCGCGACTTTTTCCAACCCTTGGCGCTCACTATTAGTCAATATAGTATTGATATTGGGGTAATACTGTTGGATGTACTCGACTAAGCGATAATCTTTGGGGATGGCCAATAAGCGGTCGCCGATATTTTCAAAACCTTGTAGAAAGGGTTGCGACTTCAACGACACCAGTACATTTGGCGATTTAAAAAAGACCTCACTAAAGTAGAGATATTGGTCGCGCTTTGGCGTTTGATTTAAAATAGGGGTTAACTCACATCGACCTTGTTTGAGTAATTCTAAACTCTGCCTCCAAGAGGTTGTCGGGACTAACATAAAAGTTAAACCGGTATACTTTGTCAATAAGGCTAAATAGTCAGAGGAAACACCAGTATGACGACCATCGACGATAGCTTCGTAAGGTAACCAATCGGGATCAACACAATAGCGGATGATATTACGGCTTTGTGAGTCGATTAAAGGCTGCACTTCGAGCACAGAAGCGCTGGCATGCTTAGTGTTGAACAGATTAATCAATATCAACAGCATGACCAATAACACGCTATATATTTCAGGCAAACTCAACCTTCTCAATAGTATGCTCCACCCATTATGACTCAAGAAAATGGTCGAAAAAGAAGTGTATACGCTATTGAGTGTATGACAACATACCCAAATATGACAAAAAAATACCCGCCAAATGGCGGGTATTTCATTTACTGAACAATTATAGGTATTAAGCTTCGACTGGTGATATCACAAATAGTAAGTCGCCTTGTGAAACTTGCTGGCCATTGCTATTAAGAATACGTTCAATGCGATACTGTTGGTCTTCAGGATATAACACACCCGTTTGACGATTAAAGCCCGCTAACGTCAGTTGCGAGAACATCTTCATTGCTTCCATCAATGCCAATGTTTGTTCAACTGTAACAATGTCACCTTCTTTTACAAAGTCAGCTTCACCCGGTGCTGGAGAGGTATAGAAAATACCAGCCCCCTGAGCCATAACCTTCAGCTCGTTACTTTCACCAACACGTAATGATTCAGTATCAACCTCAATCGCTTCTGCTGCCGCTTCCATTTCTGCAATCAGTGCAGGTATATCTAACTCAGCCATTAAACGTGGCAAGTAGTTAGTGTCATATACCCCTTCGTTGAAGGTTGGATCTTTAAGGATAAGCTTTAACAATGGAATGTTAGTCGCAATACCTTTAATCACTACGCTATCGAGGTACGCATACATTTTAGATACAACGTCGGCACGGTCAGTACCACGTATAATGATCTGGGCGATCAAACTATCATAGTATGGCGATACTTCTTTGCCAGCAGCGGCAATCGAAATAATTTCAACATCATCACGCTGAGGCAATACACATTCAGTGATTTTACCTGGATTGGGAATAAGCTGCAGAATACCATGGCTATCAAGCGCTGCTTTTTCCGCCGTTACGCGCACTTCCATGGCGTAACCTTGGTCAACAGGCTCAAGCTTCTCAATTGATCGGCCAGCAGCAATATCAAACTGCGCGCTAACAATATCGATACCTGATGTCGCTTCTGTCACCGGATGCTCAACTTGCAAACGTGTATTCATTTCCATGAAGTACACTTCGTTAGCATCTAGGTTATAGATAAACTCAACAGTCCCTGCACCCATATAATCGGTTACTTCGCCTAACGCACGTGTATATTCCATCACACGTTGCTTCAGCTCTTCAGGCAACATAGTTGAACCTGATTCTTCGATTACTTTTTGGTTATTGCGCTGTACTGAACAGTCACGAATACCCAATACTTTGGTATTACCAAACTTGTCACGCAGTAACTGCACTTCAATATGACGTAATGAGGTAACGTATTTTTCTAAATACAAATCACCATTGCCAAATGCTGCAGCAGCTTCGGTGGCGGTTTTTTGGAACAAACCAATCATGTCTTCAGGACGTTTCACAACCTGAATACCTTTACCACCACCACCTTGTACCGCTTTTAGCAGCACAGGATAACCAATCTCAGATGCTACGTTTACGGCTTGCTCTGCGTTAGTCAAAATACCATGACTACCAGGCACAACTGGCACATTTTGCGATTGAGAAGTATGGATAGCATTAGACTTGTTACCCATTGTGGTCATTGAATGCACACTAGGACCAACAAAGTTAACCCCATTGTTAACACACAATGCTGCAAACTGCGGACTTTCTGATAAGAAACCGATACCAGGATGTAACGCGTCAACATTTTCATATTCAGCGACTTTCAAGACTGAGTAAGCATTAAGGTAACTTTCATCTGAAGTATTACCACCAATACATACAAGCTTATCTGTATCTTTCAGCATATCTGCTGGAACAGATGTCATGTCAGGATCTGAAGCCACCAACACCACATTAATATTGTTGTCGTGAGCTTTACGGATCAATTTAACAGCCGTACAACCACGAGCATGTACCAACACTTTATGAATAGGCTTCATCAGTGCACGAGGATCATTTTGGACAATGACGTCCTCTAACTCAATCACTTCAGGCACTAGCGTCGACAATGCTTTACTGATCACGTCTTCGATCTTCATTGTCGGTAATGGCATCAGTGGATCAATACCCGACAACTGAGTGTCTAAGGTGTCACTAAATGGATTATGAACTAACCCAGTCATGGCACCTGGCACTTTAGACAAATAGTTAGACAGTGTTGCTGTTGATGGTAAGTACGCAGGTACCACCATTTGGCCAGCAAACGGCATGTTGGTGCCAGACAAATAGTAAGTCTGTACTAACGGATGAGTCACGAAACTGGCTTGAGCACCACCCGTACAATCACCAAAACCAAACATTAATACCGGTAATTCGTTATCACGAATAAAGCGTGTAATACGGTCATTCACAACCGCCATTGAAAACAATGCCGCCGCGCCTTCTTTGGTTTGCATGCCACCAGAACTGATGAAACAAATAACCGGAAGTTTGCGCTTAGCACATTCGATGAGTAGCGAACTGAATTTTTCAGCACTGGCCATATCAAATGCACCGGCTTGGAATGCGGTATTTGAAACCGCAACACCAACACGTAACTTACTGCCATTATTATTAAAATCAGCTAGACCGGTAATTAAACCGCAAGGACGGATCTTTTTATCAATAGCGTCTTCAATCGATAAACGGAAACCTGGGAAGTTAAGCATGTTAGCTGACATTTTGTCGGCATCAATTTCATCAAACTTATTAAAGAATTGTTTGATGATATTTTCCCATGCCATCTTGCCTTGTTTTTTCTCTTCACGAAGCACTTTTAGGATCAGTAAGTCTTGGTAACCCATGGTTAAGCGGTTCCAGAAATCCTTACGACGGCCAATACGCACAGGGTTAATGGTGCCGGTATATTTGTCATGATCGTCTTCACTGTCGAAATATTCAGGCAATAAACGTTCGAAGAAGTACGTCAAAATAACAAATAAAGAATCGTTTAACTGTGGGAAACCGACACTCTTCCATTGCTCTACACGCGTTAACAATTCTGCACGATTCGATTGATCCATGAAGTATTTTAACCACTTATAGAACTTACTCTTGTCGTTAGCTTTGTCACTTGTCGATAATGCGTTATCAATAGATTTATGCAGTAACTTATCCACCGACTCGCGAGATAAGCTTTTTGACATCATGGCTTCTTTCGAAATTGATGCCAAGCTACCTACAACATTGTCATATAACGCATTAAAAATAAGCACGTTATGACACTGCCAAATAAAGTCTGCACGTAATTCATCATTAACCACAATATCTAACACAGTAAGTTGGCTAAGCTCAGGCCACGGCGCTTGTGTTGTAGACTTAGGCAATGACTCTAAATGTTTAATTAAGCCATTGAAGTTGTTAGCAGCATTACTTTTCCAACGATGGTATAACGACCAACCAATGTTAAATAACAACGCTTTACGCGCTTTTTTATAGTTCTCTTTTGGTTCACCCAAAATAAAACGAGTAATGACGTTACGCTCGGCAGAAATATCTTTACGTTTAGCGCTAAAGGTACCCCAAAGCTTATTCAGTTCTTCATCATAAACTAACTTATCTGGGTTGGTTAACCACGCTTGGAACACGCGTTCCTGCTCTTGCTTAATGCGCGCTAACAAGTCACCTTCTGGCACGCTCACTTTTGATAAGCGACCGTACTGCTCTTGTGAGATTGAATGAATACGGCTACGCAAGGTCAAATAACGTAAATAACGATATGCACTACCAAAAATATTGTGGTACATGGTCGGGTTATTGGCGACAGACAAGCGAGTATTATTTTCAAGCGTCAGTAAATTAGCCGACGGCGCTAAAAAACGCTGCAAACTACGATCGTAATGATCTTTTAAATCGGTAGATTCACGCACAAAATTCATTGCTGCACGTTCAACAGCTTCAATAGCACTGATAATCGCACGACGGAAATTATGCTGACGCTCATCTTTATCTGATGGAGTGAAATCGATAATGCCGTCAATACAGCCTGCGGTATATAACTCTTCTGGAGAAACGCCAACAGACTTAGCACATTCCTGCCATGACAAGTTGTACTTACGCGCAATGCTTTGCAAACCTTGTGGCTGGATAGTGTTAAAAATACCGTCTCGTACAGACAATAAAATATTAGCTGCCGCTAATGGAATAGCACCACCTGAGTAACCTGCACCAATCACAATACCGACTGTCGGCACATCAACATTGGCACTTTCAGCAATCGCTTTAGAAATGGTATGCGCTTGGTTTTGACTATTGGCAATTTCGCCAGCATCAGCACCAGGAGTATCAATAAGATATACAATAGGCATAGACAATTCAGCGAAATGGCGAATCGCTTTACAGGCTGCAAGATGATGCTCTGGCATCCATGCGCCATTGGCGGTAGTTCGTTCCTGCGCGATAAAACCAATACGGCGAGTACGGGTGCCAAAGTTAAGTTCCACTTCAGCACGATAAAACGGTCCGATGTGACTTTCGGCAATAATCTTGCCTTTCAAGTCAGCGATCATACGCTTCGCACCTGGGCGGGTTTTATCCAAGGTTGGTTGGATAACTTTATTGACGTAACCGTCAACGTCTAGAGATGCCAAACTTTTCAAGTTTGATTGAATCGCATCTTCTGTTAATAGCCCTTTCACTTCTTCAGATAAACTCTGCTTGTTATGAGCAGGAAATAATGAAAAGTCTTTAGCCAAGTGTTCAGCTTGTAAAAAAAGTGGGTCAGCCGATAGTGCTTGAGTCTTGTTAGCGGGCTGCTTTTTGCTGGTCATCCTTAGATCCTCTGCTTATATAGCCTCTGAAAATTTTTTTTAGCTTGTAAATATAACTTTGTTAATGGGTAAATTACCATATAAACTAGCTTGGACGCTTTGTTCCATAAATGAGACAGTGAGGTTTGAATGCCCGATTTGAACGGTATGATGCTGTTTGCAGCCGTTGTTAGAGCAAAAGGATTCTCTCAGGCAGCACGAGAGATCGGACAACCTAAATCAACCATTAGTCGTAAAGTTGCGCAATTAGAAGAACAACTCGGAGTGCGGTTACTGCAACGAGACACCCGAAATTTAAGCCTGACTCAAGTTGGAGCATTATTTTTTCAGCACTGTGATTCTATTAGTCATGAAATTGAAGCGGCTAAAGCAACAATAGAAAACACCCATAATGATATTTCGGGCGCATTACGCATCGCCATTCCGGTGTCATTTTCACAAGATGTCATTGGTCATTTATGCTCAAGTTTTATGCGACTCTATCCTAATATAGAACTGGATATTCAATTCACCGACAACGATGTTGGCCTAGTCGGTGAAGGTTACGATATCGCCATAAAATATGGGCCGCTGCAGTCATCGGATCTTGTGGCCAGGTTATTATTTGAACGCCAGCCTATTTTGGTCGCAAGTCCGGGTTACATTAAAAAATTTAGTAGCCCTGCCACGCCACAAGAATTAACTCAGCACAATGGTATTTTACTCGGCACCACCTTGTCGGCACCCATTTGGGCTTTAGGAAAAGGCAGCCGTAAGATAATGGCGACCTTCAAACGTAAAGTGCGAGTGAACAGCGCCAGCATGGTAAAACGTTTAGCGTTAGATGATTATGGTATTGCTATGCTGTCGAACACGAGTTGTAAACAAGAGCTTGCAACCGGAAGCTTAGTGCCAATTTTACAAGAATGGCCAATGGAACCCTTTAAAGTCTATGGGGTCTATTCAAGTCGCCGTCAGCTAGCCAGTAACATTAGTGCTTTTTTAGACTTCTTCACCAAACGATATACCAGCCAAGAATCATTACATTCAATGATGAGTTAAAGTTATATATTTAAAAACATGTCGCCAGCAACTCTTGATTATTATTGATATGATTTAGCCTCAACAGCAGGGCGATTAACTGAATAAATAACCTCAAATGGCCTAAACTAGCCGTTTGAGGTTATCTCGTTTTTAGAGATGCATAATGCGAAATTTTGTGACTAACACTAAAATCGATAAGGGAATCGCAAACTAATTTGATAGTCTGGTGAGTCTTCTGTTAATCCGCTACCAATTGATGTCACCATCGACAAATTAGGTGATAAGGCTAACGTAGCCCCAATGCCCAAGCTTGCAGTATTAGTGTCAGTACGAGGTATTTTCTCCCATTCTCCACCTTCTGGTCTTTGTTTTGTTTTACTGTAGAAGCGCTGATTAAAGCTCATACTCAAACTCATGCGTTCAGAAACAGCAAAAGCTAATCCCACGCTGTAATCCAGATAATTACCTAAATCAATTTCACCAGGGCTTAATCCTGGCGAACCTGATAGGTCATCAAACGCCTCTGTAAAGCTAACACCGTAATTTAAATTGAAAAATACAATCGCTGGATCAAAGGTTTTTGCTAAACTAAACCCTGTAGATGCTCCCCAAACACCAGAGCCCGTTGCCATTTCAGTCGGATACGTCAAATTACCGGTATCAGATGTTTCGAGTGGGATCCCAAAAGGATCTTTTCCCGTTGGCGCGCGGACTCTGACATTCCACACCCAGTCAGGCCAATCAACTGATTCTGCATTTATTCGGTAATAAACCGCGCCACTGACATCACCAATTTGACCACCACTAATGTCGGCAGTTTCATATCGTTGACTAGAGTTACCTTCACCCACCGAATCATACTGAGTCCAACGATACAGATACGGCAAACTGAGCTCGAATTGCCAGTTGTCATTTAGCGTATAGCGAGTGGTGAGATCCAATCGTGTTGTATTAGTGCGAATACGGTCTAGGTTTAAGTTACCCAAAAAAATAGCATCAAGGGCTAAAAAACCTCTAAGAATAAGATCTTTTCGACTGTAGTAACTATAGGTAAATGAAGGCTCTACGGTAAATTTCCGAGAAAAGACATTATGTGCTTCTTGCAATACATCGTCAGTACTTCTTGCTCTGTCTGGCGCTTTTTTTCGCTCTGCAGCGTCACTGGCGATTGCAGCTTGCTGGCTTGATTGAGCTTTTTGTCGCTCGACTGATGGTGGTGTAGATGACGGTGTTGATGCAGAGACTGGTTGCTGTGTTGAGGTAACATCTTTCCTGCTGGCTTGTCTATTTAAAGCCTCTTGTTTGAGCACCTGTTGAGCCATCTGATTAATGGTCTGTTGTTGTAATTTAATTTGTTGATTCAACTGAATCAGTTTTTGTTTAAGTACTGCAATATCTTGTTCAGATAAGGTTGATTCTAAGGCTGGTTCTAAGGCTGGTTGAGGATCTGTATCTGCAGAATACGCAGGTACTGCCAATATTCCTGGCAGTATCACTGCAACAGCTGAGGTCCATTTATTATTCATAAATACATCCTTGGCTTGTACAAAATGAATTAAAATCCTAGTGTGGTTAAATCACTGATTTGCCTACCAAGTATATTTGACTCAATTGGTCCAACAGGCATACCCTCATATCTTAGTGTAGACTGGTTTATTACTCCATGACTAAGCCCATCAATAAAAATGCTCTGAACTAACTGTCCATTGCCATTTTGATAGCTAATTCCTTGACTTGCTCTGCCCGAAGCCAGTTCGACCTGATAGCCAACTGTGTTACCATTAGCTGAAAACGTGGTATTGCCATTGTTGCTTACAAGCGTTGTACCGACGGTAACATTAATTCCTTGCACTAGCGGTGTTAATCGCCCCTGAGCCATATCCAATTCATTTATCGCTAAATTTTCACTCCCAGCGATTTGAATTCGTTGTTGTAACCCTGCTGTTTGCCCCAAAGCATCCAACTGAAACCCATTATTACTACTAATGGCATTAGGATCACTGATAGTAATATTAACAGAAGGCTGATTGTTGACTTGAGTAAACTCAATTTGCATTCCCACTTGCTGTTGGACGCCATTATCTTGAATAAACTGTGTTTGCATCTGCAAGCCAAAGTAATAATCCTGTCCGTTATTAGTGTATTTACCTTTCATTGATTCCAATTCAAAGTCTGTCAGAACTTGGCTGTGCTGAAATACCGTCAATGAAGGCGAGCTGGCCATCACAGGTGCTGCGATAGCCAGTAATAGCATCATGCTTAGTTTCATATCTTCCTCCTTAAAGCATATCTGAATATGAAAAACCAAATTCAAGTAACTCAGCATCCGTCATAGGTGAGAGCGGATCGAGTGTCTTAAACGTTAGTTTTGCTCTTGGATGCAGTAATGGATTATCGCGTCGATAATCTTGCCCAATAACCACAAATACAACCCCATTCCACTTTTGAGTAAACTCAGCCATTGTCATAATCCGATTACCTAATGCTGGATCGCCTAAATAGACGCTTCCACCATCCTGGCGACGAAACACCACAAAATGGCTATAACCACCATCATTGAGTAACACAATGGCAGGTATTTTGAGCAAGGATATTTCAGCTTCACCGATTTTATATCCCCGCCCTCTTAATTCTTGAGATTGCAGATACCGTTTCATATTAAGCAGTGAAAATCCTTGCTCTTGAACCAGAGTCAAATCAGCATGCTCTAACATGCCAATCAACACTTTTTGTTCACTAATATCTTGACGGTCATAGGCATATTTCAACAGACTAGCTAAACTAGCCGCACCGCACGAAAAGTCGGTTTTTTGCTCTATAACATGTTCAAATTTTCGCTCACGTATACTCTGAATAGATTTTGTATAAGTTCCCATGCCAGGCACAACACCCGTTAATGGGATCTCGGCGGCATAATTGTAGTGAGTAAAGCTGAAAATGATCAATACAGAGATAATCAATTGGCTAATGTTGCGCATAAGATGAATCAGGGGGCTTACCCCCCTGCCTTATTCATAATGATCAATTTAGTTTTATTCACCAGAGATAATTTCTGCTGCTCCGGTAATACTGGTCAAGGCTAAATTGTTTGACTGTAAGTTACCTGTGCCACTTGCCAAGTTAACCCCAATATTACCCGAGGCATTTTGGAAGGCTGTTCCAGCTAATAATGAAGAGTTATTAGACTTCTGCAGTACAGTTTGCACGAAGAAAGGTAATTGACCACTCACAGTACCATTAAGCGCTAAATCACCTTCTTCATCAAAGGTCATCACTTCGGCACCAGTTGGATTCTCAGTATCAAAGTCAATGTGTCCCACAACGGTTCCAGGTGGGACATCGTGAGAACCATTACCTTCAAGAATAACTTCTGGATAGTAAGCATCATTAAGTGCTGATGTACCTTCATATCCGCCATTGGCGTTTAACGCTAGATTAACATCAACATATTCAACGTTATCCTGAACAACCCCAATATTCATCGTGCCGTTATGTCCAGTATTTTGCACATTAGACACGCTTGCTTCACCTAGACGACCATTGTATGAAGACGCGGCCATATTATTCGCCTGAATATTATTGTTACCAGCAGCAACGTTGACACCAATATTACCCGTGGCATTCATGAATGACGCGCCATTAATGGTTGATGTGTTAGTTGATGCTTCATTCCACACACCATTGAAGCCACCCACCTGAGTACTAAAGATTTCAGCATCACCAGAACCAAAAGCAAAACCGGCATCAATAGAGGCTAACGCAGCAGAATTACTTTGAGCATTAAAATCACCTGTTGCTTGGTTAACACCAATGTTACCGCTGGCATTTTCAAATGCACTGCCGGATATCTTAGCGTCATTATCGTGATAGTAATTTTCAACCATATTCGCGCTAGTTTCCTGCACGTTTTCAACTACAGCCATGCCTAATCCATTAGCAGTTATAGTGCCTTCAATGGCCACTTTACCTTTATATTCAAGGTCTTTAGATACATCTACTTTTTTAGTTAATTCAACACTACTGTCTGAATCATTCATTCCATTTCCATTTCCTGGTCCATTTCCTGGTCCATTTCCTGGTCCATTTGCATATGCAGAACTACTCATTATTGCTGCAATACTTAGCACTAGAGTGAGTTTTTTCATCTTCCATTCCTCCGATCGATGATTATTAATTCCCGCTTGGTAACTGCAACGAGAACTGGTTAATGGCAACATTATTGTCACCAGAAATCTGATTTACCTGCATCACGCCCTGCGCATCCAAAAAACTGTCTGGCGCGATGTCGGCTTGATAGTATGATAATTGATAAGATGACGGTGCCATTTGGCTCGTCACTTGAGTTAACGCTTCATCATTCAATCCCTGACCCACTATGGTTGCTAGGCTCGAATCGATGGCAATGCTGCCGATGTTAGCTTGTATGTTTTGCTCACCGCTGACTTGATTAATACTTGCTAAGCCTTGAAACTGAGCGAAAGCTTGGCTGTCTATTCTTGCAGTAAGTTGTTTATTGGATTCTGATAATGATGTTGGTTGGGGTAATAAACTGTAATTAATCGTTTGGATCGATGTACGCTGGCCTAATGCATGACTGTTAGACTGAATATTAAAATCGCCAGCCGCTTGATTGATACTTGCTCGACCAGCACCTTGCATCACATGCGAACCAATAACACTGGAATCATCAGCGTAAGAGGGGGCAACCAGCAATAATACACTGAGCTGTATTCCTCGTATTAATGACAATTGCAATATGTCGTAATGTGATTTGCTAATGATATCCATAAGATGTTCCTTCCATACCTGATATAAGGATATAGCAACCCTTATGCCAAATTTGAAAGTTAATAATTTTCAAATAGATAGTGTTTTTTTAATGCAGAGATATTCTTAAAGTTAAGAATGAAAATAGCTAGGTTATTGATATAAGAATTAATTATATTTTTAGACTTAATCTTAATGTTAAGACTCGATAAGCAAACTATATGGATGGCTAAATTAAACCAAATTAAACCAAATTAAACCAAATTAAACCAAATTAAATCAGCTATAAATCATGTTTGTCCATGAGTCTATAAAAGGTTGCCCTTGAAATATCTAAATAACTTGCTGCAAGCTCAACTTGGCCATCAGCAATTAGAATGGCCTGTTGTAAGGCTTGTTTTTCGGCATTGTCTTTTAAGGTTTTAAGCGAGAGCGCGATGTGACGCTTTTTGTCAATATTAGCTAACTCTAGGTTTTGTGCACTGATCTGCGGCATGTCGCACAGTACCACTGCACGACGAACACGATTAATTAACTCTCGGACATTGCCTGGCCATGAATAGTTTAATAATGCATGGCATGCAGATTGCGATAATGGCTTAGCCACCAGTCCATATTCATTCGAATACATTCGAATGAATCGATTAGCTAGACCGATGATATCATCACGCCTTTCTTCTAATCTTGGGGTGTTAATGGTTATGCCATTCAAGCGATAATAGAGATCTAACCTAAAACGACCTTTATCGATAGCACTTTCTAAATCAACATGAGTTGCCGCTAAAATACGCACGTCAGCCGATTGAGATTTACCGCCACCCACAGAGTCGTACAAACCCTCTTGTAAAAAACGCAATAAATTGACTTGTAATTCCGCGGGTAAATCACCTATTTCATCTAATAATAATGTACCGCCATCAGCCAATGCAATTTTGCCTTTCCGGTTACTTGTTGCTCCTGTAAAAGCACCTTTTTCATGACCAAATAAGTCTGACTGAATTAAACCTGCCGCCATAGCACCACAATTAACGGTAATAAGAGGTCTATCTTTTCTGGAAGATAATTGATGTAACTTAGTGGCGACTAATTCTTTACCTGTGCCAGATTCACCACGAATAAGCACTGGAATATCTGTTGGTGCAACTCGCTCAACTTGACGAAATAACTGTTGCATGACGTCTGATTGGTACACTGATGGCTCAGTTTCTTTGCCAGTTTGCTCAAGCTTTGGCGCATGATGCTGCTGTTTTAATTTAGACAAGCCGATGCCATGACCTAGACACTTTTCTAACCTTTCTGGATCGATTGGACTCGTGCAAAAATCCCAGGCATATTGCGCAATGAAGGTAGTAATATCTTTTATTTCGAGTTGTGATTTATTGATCAGTACAATAATATGGATCTTGGGGACCAAAATTTTAACTAAGTGGCTGATTTCATTTTCAATATTTCCTTTTCGAAGATCGATTAAGCATAGGGCACAATTATTAGGTATATTATTTTGATCATACTTATCAATGTAATGCAGCTTAAAATCTAATCGAGAAAGTACTTCATTTAGCTCCTTACACTGAAAACCTGCTATGAGTAACGTTTTCATGTTGATATCCTTTCGATAAAGAAATCACAAAAGGGCTAACACAAGGCTAGCCCGTGCATCTTATCTATAGATATAACCAGACAATATTACTTGAATATAAACCCTGCTGACATGTTAATCGTTTATATCATCGGTAACTTAATACATAAGTTAAGTAATGTACTTAATCATGAGCAGTATCATTATTGGATTCAATATGGATACCCACTCAGAACCACACTTTGTACGTTTTAATCATCTTTTTATCGACTAATCACCCCAGATTGATCGTAATGATGACTAACTTTAATGTATCTGTTATCTCAGCTACATCTTTCTTATGACCATAGTATGGTACAGAAGTGTTAATAGTATACAAAAAGCAGTAATTAAATTGACATATATGCAACATTTAACTATTACCCCAAATATCCACATAAATCGGCGCTCAAAAACAGCTTGCTCGTGCACAAGAGTTAACCGTGCTCTTAAACCACCTAAACAACTGTGTTATAAATATAACCTAGACTAATCGTTAGTCCGTCTCACGGGCAGTAAAGTCGTTAAACGCAACCTAAAGATAGATATCTAGGAGTCCTAAAGGAACCGTCATGATTAAATACAATGCTTGTATAATGTTAAGTTCATTGGCACTAGTCACCTTATCTGCTGCAGTTAACGCAGGACAACTCCCCAAAAATGTTGAAGAAATTCGCGTATTAAAGGCGGAACAAACCCTACCTCAGGTGGTTAATCGTTATCAAGCCATTAGTGATACCTTGGAGGTCAAGTTAGCTCAATCCACCGATGAATTAGCGGTGACAGAAATGGCAGCCCATCAAGGACATAGATTATGGCAACAAGCTGTGAGGGATGTTCAGTCTGGACACAGTGATGATCGCTCCTTGTACTGGAGTCGATTAAGCATGCGTAAGGTCTTAAAACAAGACAAAGCAGGATTTAATCTTGCCGACTGGCAACGCGAGATTTTAGTCAAAGCGGTGGAGAAGTCCTCCCGTGGCTTTAGTGATATTGAATTTTCTTCCGACAGCCAAATTAATATCTTGGTCACTGGTTTTGATCCTTTTTTCCTTGATAAGGATATCGGCCAAAGTAATCCGTCAGGTTTAGCAGCTTTAGCTCTCGACGGTTATCATTTTGAAGTTAATGGAAAAAAAGTACAGATTGAAACTGTGATGATCCCAGTGAGATTTAGTGATTTTGATAATGGTATTATCGAATCGTTACTGACACCGTTTTATCGAGAGAACAGTGTTGACATGGTATTTACCATTAGCATGGGTCGTGATAATTTTGATATTGAACGCTTTCCTGGACGTAACCGCAGTGCAGAGGCACCAGATAATTTAAATGTATTAACTGGAGCAAGTCGCACCAATCCAAAAGCGCCGCTATTTAACAGTGGCACTTCAAACGATGGGATATTAAATGGTCCTGAGTTTGTGCAATTCTCATTACCTGTAGAGGCGATGGCAGCGGTAAAAGGTCACTGGAGTGTTAATGATAACAATCAAGTTAGCAGCTTATCTCGGGGCCAATTTAAAGCATCATCACTGGCTGAATTACAAAATGAAATTTCTGTAGAAGGCTCTGGTGGCGGCTATCTATCTAACGAAATATCCTATCGCAGTATTTTACTTCGAGATCAATTTAACTTGAATTTACCGGTAGGACACATTCATACTCCACGCATTAAAGGTTACGACTCGCAAGTAGAATCAGACATTGTTGAGCAAATACGTGCCATGATAGCTGCGGCAGCGAGCACACTATAATGTCGATACACTAAATTAACAGGTCAATACTTTACTTGCCTGAATCTTTCGTTAATCATTCAAGCAAGTGAAGCAACCCAAAATGTTTAAAAGTATTTTTAATTTCAGCCAACGCGCGCACCAAGCGTTAACGCAAGATATCCATACCAAGGAATCTTCATTATCAGCGCGCCCTCGCACCAAGCAACCACTAAACACGAGCGTTAGTAACCCCTTACAACTGCAGATCTTGGCCAAAGTCGAAGCCGATTACCAGTTAGCCGAGTTGCATTTCAAACGCCAATTCCCCCGTCCTTGTGTGCATTTCAGCTTACGTGGAAAAAGCGCCGGCACAGCGCATTTACAAGCGAATAAATTACGCTTTAACCCGGTGTTACTGGCAGAAAACCCCGATATTTTTATTAACGAAGTTGTGCCACATGAAATTAGCCATTTAGTGTGTTTTCATCTGTTTGGTAAAGTAAAACCTCATGGTAAAGAATGGCAAAGCGTTATGCTGACAACATTTAATGTTGCCCCCAAGACCACTCACCAACTCAATACTCAGTCTGTCAGTGGCCAACAGTTCGAATATTTTTGCGCCTGTGGCAGCATCCACTTAACCATAAGACGTCATAACAGAATTGTCCGCGGCCAAACTCAATATCGCTGTCGCCGTTGCCAACAAACATTAAGCCCTTTTTCTCCTTAAATATTATCAATTGCGTCATCGCATTCGATGGCTTAACATCTGCCCAAATGACAGGCTAAGCCTGCGCGGTAATGATGTTTTTGTTAATTTTAGGGTTTATTTTGCGCTTATCATCCACTCATTCTTGGTTATTTGGGGTGTCGCTACTGTGCGGCATTTTTTCATCAACACTTATTGCGGCAGAACACCCCAGTAGTTTCGGTAAAGCCAAAGCCATTGCCAAAAAGATCTATCAGCAACACTTGCCACTCAACACCTTCTATTGCGGCTGTGATATCGCCATAGCAGGTAAATTATGGCAAGCGGAGCATGCTAGCTGTGGCTATCTGGTTAGAAAACAAATTATTAGAGCCAACCGTATCGAATGGGAACACGTAGTCCCCGCCTGGGAATTTGGTCATCAACTGCAATGTTGGCAAGATGGCGGACGCAAAAATTGTGGTAAAAACAACCCGCAATTTAAAAAAATGGAAGCCGATTTACATAACCTTGTACCTGCTGTCGGTGAGGTCAATGGCGACCGCAGTAACTTTAGATTTAGTGATTGGGGCGGCAAAGCAGATCAGTACGGACAATGCGAGATGATTGTCGACTTTAAAGGCCGTAAAGTGCAGCCACCAAAAGGTGCAAGAGGGCCGATCGCTCGAACTTACCTTTATATGCAACAAACCTATGGTCTACAAATCAGCAGTAGCCAACAGAAATTGTTTAATGCATGGAACAAAATGCAACCGGTTAGCACCACAGAATGTCAACGCGACAGCTTAATCGCAGCTAACCAAGGTAATCATAATGATTTTGTATTCAAACAATGCCAAAATAACGGCTTAGTTCGATAATTGGCGATCAAGCTGCCTTGAACAATTGATTAAATAAGGTCAACACTGATGAGAGTCCCACGCATTTTTCAGCCCCAAGACAATTTACAGCAAGGGCAAACGCTTCAATTAGATGAAGATGGTGTTGCTCATATCGGCCGAGTATTGCGAATGGGAATGGGCGATCACATCAGTTTGTTTAATGGTGACGGTAATGATTACTTAGCCGAGATTATTGAAACCAGCAAGAAATCTATCACTGTCACACTATTGAGTTGTGAAAAAAACCACAGTGAATCGCCATTAAACTTGCACTTAGGCCAGGTGATTTCACGTGGTGACCGCATGGAATTTACCGTTCAAAAATCGGTTGAGCTTGGAGTAACCACTATTACGCCGTTATTTTCCGATCGTTGTGGTGTCAAACTGAGTGGTGAGCGTTTAGAGAAAAAACTGCAGCAATGGCAAAAAATTGTGGTCAGTGCTTGTGAACAATCTGGCCGCAGTATCGTACCTATTGTTCGCCCGGCAATGACATTGGCACAGTGGTGTGCAGAACCCACTGAAGCATTAAAACTGAATTTGCATCCAAGGGCTTCACATGGCATTAATGGCTTACAGTTAGACGGCCAACATCAAAGAGTAAGATTACTCATTGGCCCAGAAGGCGGTTTATCTGACGAAGAAATTGCCATGACAGAAACCCAGCATTTTACCGATATTTTATTAGGCCCTAGGGTGCTGCGTACAGAAACTGCATCATTGACTGCCATTACGGCATTACAAGTTAAATTTGGCGATATTGGTTAACATACCGATACCTCTCTGCAAATTATTAAGGATACACACATGATTAAGCTCGGCATTGTTATGGACCCTATTAGCGACATTAATATCAAAAAAGATTCGAGCTTCGCGATGTTATTAGAAGCGCAAGCAAGAGGCTACCAACTGTTCTACATGGAAATGCATGATCTTGCTATGGTCAACGGCAAAGCCATGGCCAACATGCGTGAATTATCAGTTAAGCAAGATGCTAGTCAATGGTTTACCTTAGGCGAGTCCGTCGATACTCCGCTAGCAGAACTTGATGTTATTTTAATGCGTAAAGATCCACCGTTCGATACTGAATTTATCTATGCCACTTATATGCTTGAACGTGCAGAAGAAGAAGGCGTGTTAATCGTTAACAAACCACAAAGCTTACGCGATGCCAATGAAAAATTGTTTACCGCATGGTTTTCTGAGTTTACCCCAGACACTATTGTGACTCGTGATGCTAAACGTATCCGAGCCTTCCACCAGCTAAAACAAGACATCATTTTAAAACCATTAGATGGCATGGGTGGCACCTCGATTTTCCGTGTGAAAAAAGATGATCCTAACGTGGGAGTGATTATCGAAACCTTAACCAGTTATGGTCAACAATACGCAATGGCTCAGGCATTTATCCCAGAAATCACTCAAGGCGATAAGCGTATTTTAGTGGTTGACGGTGAACCAGTACCTTATGCACTAGCGCGTATTCCGATGAAAGGTGAAACTCGTGGCAACCTAGCAGCTGGCGGCAGTGGCGTGGCTCAACCATTATCTGAAAGTGATTGGAAAATTGCTCGGGCAATCGGTCCAGAATTGAAAAAACGTGGCCTTATTTTTGTCGGCTTAGACGTCATCGGCGATAAATTAACTGAAATCAATGTGACCAGCCCAACCTGCATTAAAGAAATCGAAGCAGCATTTGACGTTAGCATTACTGGTATGCTCATGGATGCCATCGAAGCCCGTATAAGCCAGCAGAAATAGGATTATTCATGCATTATTTATCTATCTACACAAAAATAGTCAGCAGATTAATATTGGTATCTAGTTTGATTATAACTGGAGCTATGGCTGATGAAGTCATAGTGTCCCCTACTGTAGACAGCGCCGTAAGCAATAATGTGCCAACGGTCGGTCCATCAAGACCGAAAAATATTATCATTATGATTGGCGATGGTATGGGACCGGCGTACACCACAGCCTACCGTTATTACAAAGATAATCCTGAGACCGAAGAGATTGAACAAACGGTTTTTGATCGTTTACTTGTGGGGATGGCAAGCACCTACCCAGCCTCTGTAAGCGGTTATGTTACCGATTCAGCAGCATCAGCAACTGCGTTATCAACTGGGGTTAAAAGTTATAATGGAGCCATTGCCGTTGATATCGAAAAACGTCCGCTGACCACCTTAATGGAAAAAGCCAAAACATTAGGTTTATCAACTGGCGTAGCTGTCACCTCGCAAGTCAACCATGCAACACCAGCGGCATTTCTGGCTCATAATGAAAGCCGTCGAAATTATATTGATATTGCAGAGGCTTATTTAAGCTCAGATGCAGATGTGATTCTTGGTGGGGGTCAGCAATATTTCACCCCAACACTACTTGAGCAGTTTAGCGCTAAAGGTTATCAACACATTACTGAATTCGCCCAGCTTGAATCGGTTACTAAACCAAAAGTATTAGGGCTATTTGCTGATGTCCAGTTACCTTGGGTAATTAACGATAACCAAGCGCATAACCTGAGTCATATGACCCAGAAAGCCCTAGATTTACTGTCACAAAATAACCAAGGGTTTGTGTTATTAGTAGAGGGTAGCTTAATTGATTGGGCTGGCCACAGTAACGATATTGCTACGGCCATAGGTGAAATGGATGAATTTGCTTCAGCAATTGAAGTGGTTGAACAATTTGTTCGTCAAAGTAAAAACACGCTTATGGTGGTAACAGCCGATCATAATACCGGTGGGTTATCTATTGGCGCAAATGACAAATATGAGTGGAATCCACAGGTGCTACATAAGGTTAAAGCCAGCCCAGATGCAATTGCTACGCGCGCGATTGCCGAAGATAACTGGCAGCCTTTAACCGCAACACTTTTGGGTTTTACTCCAAGCGACGCACAATACAGCCAATTACAAGCAGCTCGCATGCAAGGTAACGAACCACTATCTCTCGCACTGCGTAAATTAATTGATATTCAGTCTAATACCGGTTGGACAACTGGCGGACATACCGCTATGGATGTTCAAGTATTCGCTGCAGGCCCTGGCGCAAGGTTGTTTAGCGGCCATCAAGACAACATTGATATCGCGACTAAAATGTTTAGCCTATTACCACAATAGAGATAAATACCTTAATCAATGCCGAACGACGATGACCCACACAATCCCCGCCCTTATCAGCGGGGATTGTGTTAATATCAGCGTGTTTACCTTATCACTAGCATTATGAGCAACTGACGTGTTAACAAATCCTTCTCAAGCCTTAATCAGAAACAGCCACTATTTTGAAAAGCAAAATGTGTTAGTGCTTAATTATGAAGCAGATACTTTTGCACATCAATGTCTTGAGTTTGCTCATCATGTTACCGCCCTAGCGTTGGATTTTAATCATCACCTGATATTGTCCTCTTGTACCAATGACAAATTACAGTGCTATTTTGGTCACCAATTACCTGATTCACTCGCAAGTTCAAAATTTGATAGTGTGATTATTTATTTTCCCAAAGCTAAACCGTTAATGGGCTATTTACTGCAACTAGCTGCGCAGCATTTATCTATTGATGGCCAGCTGATCATTGTCGGTGAAAATAAAGGGGGAATAAAGTCGATTGCTAAACTCACACCTGATTATTACTCGCCACCAATCAAACAAGATAATGCCCGCCATTGTCTAGTGTATGTCAGTTATTTAACCCAAGCAGCGCCAGCATTAACCCTTAGTGATTGGATAAGCCAGTACTCACTAGAGACTCCGCAAGGGCAATTACAAATTTGTAATCTTGTTGGTGTATTTAGCGAAAAACGTCTCGATCAGGGCACTGAATTATTACTGTCGCATCTACCAGAAAATTTACACGGCAGAGTTCTCGACTTTGGTTGTGGTGCAGGGGTCATTACAGCGGCGTTACTCAAAGCTAACCCGACGCTAACTATTGAATGTATTGATATCAATGCGATGGCACTACTCTCATGCGAATTAACCCTTGCAGCCAATAATATGCGCGCAAAAATTTACCCTTCAGACGGATTCAATCAAATTGTCGGTAAATTTGACGGTATTATCTCCAACCCACCGTTTCATGATGGGTTAACTAACACTACAGATATCGCCACACAATTTGTCCAACAAAGCGCAACTCGACTAACCAGCAAAGGCATATGGCAAATTGTCGCTAATCGCCACTTACCTTATTCAGAGACTATTGCGACTCATTTTGGCAAAGTAGAAGTGTTAGCTGAAAACAATAAATATAAGCTATATTCCCATCAAGGTTAATCCCTCCTAAAAGCCCGCCAAATCTCACCTCAACTGGCTTAGTTCATGGGCAGCAAAGCTCATTACGGCTGGAATTACAGCTAAATATCAGCTAAATTAACGAAAAGGCAAAATAACGCACATTTTCGGCTTTGTTTCGTTGGTATGGTACTGGCGTCTAATGACCGAATATAAAAATAAAAATAAAGGATGTTATGTTAACGCCATCACTCGTCACATTAAGTGCAGATAAAAGCAAAGCGGAATTACGTATAATTCCCAATACCCATGGCCCCGTGTCGGAGGATGATATTAATGCCTTGCTGACACAGGCTGATTTTACGATGTTATTTCCGATTATCCCCGCGATTAATAAAGCCGTATCTGAAGTCAATGCACTTTGTGGCCAAACGCCTGGCGGACACGAACTCTTTTTTACGATTGCCGAGCGCAAAGATGGCTCTGTGAGCATCAGTGTCAGTGACGATAAAATGCAAGCAAGCATGAAAATCACTTCAGCTTGGGGCGGCAAAGATATCACCCTACCAGACATACTCAATACCCTGAAAACTCAAAAAATCAAAATGGGACTCAGCAAACCTAAGATTATGGCATTGATACAGCGTTTATCGATATTGCCCCCAGGTGAAACCTGTGAGGGGATCATAGCCTCAGGTAAGTTAGCCGTTAATGGCGAAGATGCAATATTAACCCGTAAAGTTGCCTTAGCTCGCGAGCGTCTATTGCAACCACAAGAACGCGAAGACGGCTCTGTTGATATGCGTGATTTAGGCTCACTCATTACCGTCAAACCCAACGATGTATTAATGATTAAAACGCCATTAACGACAGGGACTCCGGGGTTTAATATCCACGGTGATGTACTGCAACAAATTCCAGGTAAAGATAAATCCATGGAGCCCGGCACTGGCGCGAGCTTTCATCCTCAAGATCCCAACCAACTCATCGCCACCGTTCCTGGTCAGCCAGTGGAAAACCGTACTGGCATGCAAGTTGACGACATTCTGCAAATTAAAGATGTTGATGTTCGCTGTGGCCACGTTAATTTTAAAGGCAGTATATTAATTACTGGTGATGTGCACGAAGGTATGGAAGTTAAAGCCAGTGGTGATGTCACCGTGATGGGCTTTGTTGAGTCTGCCACTATTGAAGCTCAAGGCGATGTGATTGTCAGTAAAGGTGTCATTGGTCGCTTGATTAAAGAGCATGAACTGAGTACTAAAATTAAAGCTACCGGACAAATTTGTGCCCAATTTGTACAATATTCACAACTAGAAGCGCTGGGTAATATTTTAGTCACTAAGCAGTTGCTTCACAGTCATTCGACATCTGGTGACACTATAACGGTCAGCGATGCCCAAGGAAAACGAGGTGACTTGGTCGGCGGCATTGCCACTGCAGCTAAAGGGATTAGGGCTATTGCATTTGGCGCTACGGCCAGTACTAAAACCGAACTGTTTTGTGCTATGCATCAAGGTGAGTTAAAGCAAGAGCTTAAAGAATTAGATGACAGTATCAAAGGCATGGTTGTCGCGAGCTTAGAATTAGAGGCGAGATTGCGTAAACTACCGCCTAAAGCGGAATGGCAAAGTGATGCTGGCATGATTGAACAAGTTAAAATGATGCTCGAGCAAAAAAACCAGATAGATGCAGAACGTATTAAAGAAGAAGTTGAATACACACAACACCTTAATGAAGTTGAAAACTATTACAATAATTATGTTATTCAAGCTGAAAAACACATATTCATCAACGTTGAAATCCACATTGGCAATGCATTTAATCGCACCCAACGTGAACATGGTCCGTGCATTGCCAAAAACGTCAATCAAGAAATATCATTCGATTACAGCAATCGCTAGCGAATTCAACACAGCAAATATAGGTAGAAATATACACTATGCAACAAGTACATTGGCCTGCAATACTCAAGTTTGATCAAGATGATGAGTTAATGTACCTAGTTAATCATCAAGATTGGTTAAGCTTTATTTGTGCAAATCAATTTACTCTTGATGCTAACGATAAACTTATCGATAGTGTAGGTCATGTCTATGGTATTCAAACACAATCGCAACAGCTCGCATCAGTGAATAGCAGCGTGGCAGAGCTGCCTTCGTTGCTCAAGCTCAGTGATGATATGAGTGTATTACAACTATTGCCTCTTGTTCGTCAGTATGGCCAATTTCAAGGCCATTGCTGCAGCTCAAAAATTATCTTTACCACCATTGAACAAGGTATCGCGACTGTAGCTGAGTTAGAGCAGCTCTATTAAACCCGCTCTCCTAAATAAGACCTTTACCGCCTACTCATTGACGCCATCATGGTTAAGTTAAACACTTATCCTTGATGGCCTTTGTTAAATAAGTCAAAACTAAAATTAACCAATATAATGGCCTCCCCCATTGAGCAACACCCATCGCTCTGGCAAAATGCCCTCTATGCTCACAGCTCTTAACCCCTGAGAATCCTTAATGGAATTACTAAATATTGAATGTCTAGGTAAACGTTTGCGACTAGAAGGCTCGATTGCGGGCTGGCAGCAACTTTATTGGGACAATCAGCTAGTATCACAAAAGTCTGCCAGTGCCGCCGACCAAGCCTTTCACATCCATTCATTTGAACTGACCAGGCAAACATCTATCGCGACTGAAACCGAAAATACAAGCGCGAATCTAAGTGTCACGCCACTCCCAGTACGATTAGAAATCGATGTTAACTGGCAACCATTTCAACTTGATTATTGTTTGTTAATTGATGATGAGTCCATTACTCAAGGACAACGTACAGTTAAAGATATTGAGCGTCAAACACCTGAAGTTGCCGTGGTAAAAAACCAAAAAATCAGTGTTGTAGGCCTTGCCTCACTAGGTTTTAAACTGCTAAAAAGCGCTAAGGTAGTTAAGGTTCTTTTGCCGGAGCCAGTGTTGCCGCCTATTCTTGGCTATTTTCATTTCAATTTGCCTTAGCCCTTATCGGTTGCTTAGTGTTTCATGAATATGGTCATATTCGAGCGATGAAACATTTCGGCATGAAAACCAAAGGGATCTATTTAATCCCTTTTGTTGGCGGTTTAGCCTTGAGCGATGAGCGGATCAACACCCGTTGGCAAGACGTGTATATTTCAATAATGGGCCCCACTTTTGGGCTGATTTTATCGATTATCTGTGTCGGACTTTATTGGATAACAGGTAATGTATTCTTTGCCGGATTAGCGGCATTTAATGCTCTGCTGAACCTGTTTAACTTATTGCCTATTTTACCTCTCGATGGCGGACATATATTAAAAAGCATTAGCTTTTCGATGAACAGCTTGATTGGCCTCATCGCCTGCATTTTAGGCGCGGCCATAGGCGTCTTCATTAGCTACAGCTTAGGCTTGGCTTTACTCGGTTTTTTATTGCTGATTGGCAGTGTCGAGATTATCTTTGAGTGGCGCGGACGACATCAGAGCCACTTATTACCTTTAGATCGCTATGGACAGATTTTCTCTACTGTATGGTATTTGCTCACAGTGGCAGGTTTAGTGGGCATTATTTGGTACTTTGCAGGCTCTGGCGATGAAATGTTAGCTATTCCATTGCAAATTCTGGGTAGTTAGTCCTATTGCCTGAATGCCAATAAAACCTAGTCTGATGACTGACCACATAAAAACGCCTGCATATTGCAGGCGTTTTTATTTGAATCTCTCTGTTTATTATACTGAGGGTAAAGCAAATACCTTGGTCATGACTTTATACAACTCAGTACCTTGATGAACTGAGGCGGAGGCAAAATGTAAAATCGGCACGCAATCCATGGGCAAACTAATCGCTTGAAAAGCCTGATCAGTGCCATAAAGGTCAATACGTAAAATGTTGACCAATGGCTGCCCTGCAGCTAATGGCTCACCGACTACAGCACAATATTCAATCAAGCCCGCTTTAGGTGCATGAAACTTTTTATAATCTCGTAAATAACAAGCAAATCGCGCCATTTTTGCTGGGCTAACGTTCTCAGCTATCACCCCGCGATAGCTTAAATAAGCCAATATACCTTTAGCATCCACGAGTGCGTCATCAAGATCAATGCGTTCTTGGCTGGCAAGCTCTAAGGTAAATGCCGACACGGGTACCGAAAAATCTCGGCCCTGGCTCACTGCATATTGAGTTAATTGCCACCATGGACAAAATGTTGCTTCATCCATCGCGCCACCAAAACTATTGGGGATAACGAGGGTATAGGGTATTGAAAAATATCTCGCGGCATCGATATCATACTCAGGACAATAAAGATGTTTACACGACTTAGGGCCAGTATGTAAATCAAGCACTATGTCGGCTTGGTGAGCCATGGTCTGTAAATTTACCGCCAGACGATGACCTGTTGAGATCCCAAAAGGTTGCGCTAAGCGCTTTTGGCATGCTTCCACTAACATCGAGCGATAAGCCTGAAACAAAGCGTTATCGGTTAAATGTTGGTGTTCGCGATACCAAGCTTGAACATCCACTTGGTGATCAACATACTCTCGATTCCAATTAACACCTGTAATAGGGTCAAATCGTCCTAAGGTAAACTCGCCACTCTTCTGATTAATTCCTAGCGGATTAGCTAATGGCGCAAAGGTAATATTACCTAACACCTGATAACCTTCCAACAAGGTCATCAGTTGATAAATTACTGCATTGCCCTGCACTTCTGCGCCATGAACATTGGCCTGAATATAGGCACTAGGCGCAGAACTCTCACTACCAATGAATGAATATAGCGGCACTGTCAATGCTTGCCCTGTCGCCAACTCCCCGACCTGAACAGACGATTGGATTGCTTTAGTCATCTCAACACTCAAACAGATTTTGATGTAAGGCATTAACCACTTGCGCCGCCTCAGATTCAGCCACCAACACACATAAATTATGTGGGCTAGCACCTTGACAAATCATCCGTACATTATGGTTTTCAAGCACTTTAAACACCCGGCTACAAATACCCGCCGTCGAGGCGATACGATTACCAATAATGGCGATTAAGGCTAAATTTTCTTCAACTCTGACACGACAATGCTGCGATAGCTCTTGTAATAACGATTCGCTTAATAATCCTTGCCCGCTTGAATCAGAACCCGTTTTATCCAGCGTTAGCGATACGTTTACTTCAGAAGTGGTGATTAAATCAACCGATATTTTATGCCTTGCTAAGGTTGCAAACGTTTCTGCTAAAAAGCCTTGAGCATGCAACATTTGTAAACTATGAAGATTCAATAAAGTTTGATCGCGGCGCAATGCAACGGCTCTAAAAACAGGGGTATCTTCCACTTGATGACGGATCCAAGTCCCCCCCATTTCAGGTGCTTTACTGGATCCTACAAACACCTGAATTTTTTGTCTAACGGCCGGTAAAATGGTCGCAGGATGCAATACTTTAGCGCCGAAGGTGGCCATCTCAGCCGCTTCATTAAAACTAATTTCTGCAATAGGGCGAGCATTAGGCGCAAGTCGAGGGTCAGTGGTATAAATTCCGGCAACATCAGTCCAAATTTCAACCGCTGTAGCACAGAGAGCTTCAGCAAGTAGAGCTGCTGAATAATCACTGCCTCCACGGCCTAATGTCGTGGTTTTACCACTGTCATCTGCGCCAATGAAACCTTGAGTGACAATGACATAACGGGCAAGTAACGGCTGTAAAAAATCACCTGACAATGTTGCTATAGCTTCAATTTGTGGTTCTGCACGGCCAAAATGACTGTCGGTACGTAACACTTGACGTACATCAAAATGATCGGATGCGGTGCCTTTTTCACGGATAACGGCTGAAAATAAAATCGAAGAACATTGCTCGCCCGTCGACAGTAATTCGTCCATCACCGCTTTGCTACGATCCAGCTCTAGCGATTCACTTAATACCGACATCCGGCTGAGAATTTTATCAATGCTGGCGGCCACGTCTTGAGGACGTCCTAATTCGTCTAGGATCGCATATTGAATTTTGGCGATTTGCTTAAGCAATATCAAACGACGTTCATCATTAACATTCGCTTGGGTTAACTCAACTAATAAGTTAGTCACACCACTGGAGGCGCTCACCACCACCAAACGAGTAGCAGGATTCGCCAAAACGATATCGGCACAACGACTCATAGAGGCATAGTCAGCCACTGACGTGCCACCAAATTTGGCAACCACTAATTCTGAGCGATGACTCTCAGGCGCAACATTATCTGGGGCAAGGTTCATACAGACGCCTCCGCAGTTTGCGAAAGACAACAAAATAAGATGTGATTTACTAACATGATATACGCCCCGAACACACTACGTTCGAAGAGCCTGGTGCTAAGATAACGCACCCTTATAGAAGGGAAACAGCAATCATCACCAGAAGCTCTCCACCAAAAAAATAGGTGACAATCGTTAGGATTCAGCCTAAACGACCGATATCAATGTTTGCCAAACAAACTGATACCTCGGCGCTAATCTCCATCATAAGTGGTCATTGGACTGGCATCCTCTCACTTACTACCTAGTTAACGCTCCTCTTCTGTTCCTCCCTAAGGAGGGAGTTGAAAATAGCAACAAATACCCTATCAAGTCAATCAGCAAAAACAGTAAAAAACACAGTTCTGCTAAAAATCGTGAATATTTGATAATTCAGGCACAGCAATAGCGGTTATATAATTGTTCTAAATTACGAAATAAAAGCCAATATCAAGCTAAAAAACATCATTAACGCAAAATGTCGAGACAATTGCCACTGTATTGTATCTTTTTATAGTGCAATGTGTTGTTTAACCGTTTAATTGCTTGAATAACTTATCACTCATCACGGATATGACCGCACTCTGGCAGTTCATACACCAAACGCAGTCGGTGATTGAACGCCCCCATAGCCACTTCCGGTTTAATGGTATCAAGACATGCAATCAAGGATATTAAACCTCTATTAACGTAATAAATGGCATATTGATTAAACTCGCGACCAAGCTCAACAGCCTGTTCTTTATCAATAAAAATAGCCCAGCTCTTTTCCATATGCGACAAATCAGGTGCCGCACCGACTAGTGCGCGATAGGGACGATTATATTGTTGGATTTTAGATTGAAGCTGGCGATCAAGTAAGCGATTTTGACTAGGAGAGAGCCTAGTGCCGAGGGGGTTATGAGCAGTAACAATTGCAAATGGGAAATCATCAGAAAGACGCTGAGTGAACAAAAAATGAGTTGTTTGATAGTCATCCCACAATGAATCTATAACATTTTTCATAGTAAATTTTCGTCAATTAAGCCAAAAATAGTCTATCAGATAGCTTAAATATCTAAAAGGTTTGAGATCTAGATCACAAGAATAATATTTAAAAATCATTAACTATTATAATGTTATCAACATTAATCTTTTATGTACTTCATTGGTATATTAATTTTTTAACATTTAATTTGTTAACAAATACCTAAAACGAGTATAATACCCTCTACTCATTAATAAATCACTTTAGCGAAGTTGGCTACATACACCTCAAAAGCTCAGCAAATATTGTTGAGAGTGTGATGATTTATTGATGTAAAGTTTACAGTCGTACTAAATTTGTTCTACATTTGATAAAACATTCATACGATTAAATAAGTTTGCGATAGAAGGAACTATCTTTCTAAATGGCATTCATAGTAAGTAAGCTTAGTTACAACAAATTTACACCACTTTTTACATCATCATGCTTTAAGTGCAAACGCACATCATAGTGTCATGATAATAAATAGACGCAAGCAGACTCAGTAACCAGCATTAACCGTTACGAAATAGAGTTTATAGAGAGTGTTTAATTCAGGGTAGACATAGATAAACACCAAAGAAATATCGGAATATTAGTGCATTAGCCCAAGCGCTTTTGCAACCTATTAGCACAAAGTGGCTAGAATCGAATTTTATAAAATCAGGTAAATATCATGCAAAATCCGCACATTTTAATTGTTGAAGATGAAGCTGTAACTCGTAATACATTGCGCAGTATTTTTGAAGCTGAAGGTTACGTTGTTACCGAAGCCAATGACGGTGCAGAAATGCATAAAGCGATGCAAGACAATAAGATAAACCTTGTTGTTATGGATATTAACTTACCCGGTAAAAATGGCTTGTTATTAGCACGTGAATTACGTGAAATTAATAACATCGGCCTTATTTTCTTAACGGGTCGTGACAACGAAGTTGATAAAATTCTTGGACTTGAAATTGGTGCAGATGACTACATCACTAAACCATTCAATCCTCGTGAATTAACCATCCGTGCTCGCAACTTGTTAACCCGCGTAAATAACGCTGCAGCAGAAACCGAAGAAAAAGGTTCTGTTGAGTTTTATCGCTTTAATGGCTGGAGCTTAGAAATCAACAGCCGTTCTTTGGTTAACCCACAAGGTGAAGCTTACAAGTTACCACGCAGTGAATTCCGTGCAATGCTTCACTTTGTTGAAAACCCAGGTAAGATTTTAACCCGTGCTGACTTATTGTTAAAAATGACTGGCCGTGAATTAAAGCCACATGACCGCACTGTTGACGTGACAATCCGTCGTATCCGTAAGCATTTTGAAAGCTTACCTGATACGCCAGAAATCATCGCAACAATCCACGGTGAAGGCTATCGTTTTTGTGGTGACTTAGAAGCGTAATATTGTTAAGTTTACACAATAAAAAAACCAGGTTAATCACCTGGTTTTTTTATGTTTATTTTTTAGCAAATGAAATAATAGTCAGCGAAACGATTATTTCAACTGTTGATCTAAAAACGCTGCTAATGTTTTATATAAATGATTTCGGACTTTCTCGCCGCGCATAGAGTGCTTTGACCCAGGATAATCCATCATTTGGAACAATTTACCTTCATCCTGTAATGCTTTATAGACTCGGGTACTATTTTCAAACAAGACATTGTCATCTGCCATGCCGTGATACATCAATAAACCCGACTGATAATTTTTCACATAAGGTAGAATACTACTGGCATCGTAACCGAGTTGGTTAGTTTCAGGGTTGCCCATATAACGCTCGGTATAATGAGTGTCATACAGACGCCAATCGGTTACTGGCGCACCCGATATCGCCGCTTTAAAATAATCTGGTGCCTTAAACTGACTCATTAACGCCATGTAACCACCGTAACTGTGACCATAAATAGCCACGTTGTCCCCATCAATAAAGGGTAAGCTTCGCAGATAATCAACACCTACCTTTTGATCGTTCACTTCGGCATCACCCATGTTTTGATAAATCACATGTTCAAATTGAGTACCTCGGTGCGCCGAACCACGGTTATCTAATTGAAATACCGCATAACCTTGCTGCAGTAAATATTGAGTAAAATAATCGGCTTCGCTCCAACTGTTAACCACTAACTGAGCATGCGGTCCACCATATACGCGCACCACAACCGGATACTGTTTAGCGGCATCAAAAGGTACTGGTTTAAACAATCGGTACTCGAGTGCTTGACCATCTTCAGCACTTAGTTGGCCAAACTCAGGCATTTGCCATAATCCGGCATAATCATAAAGCGGATGATTTTTATCAATCTCATTTTGCTCAACCCAAGCGAGTTGTTTGCCGCTATCGTTGTGTAAACTAATTTGTGGTGGTTGCTGCAAGCTACTAAAGTAATCTAAATAAATGGGTTTTTTATCCGCAAAAACCGCCTCATGCATACCCGATGCTTGGCTAATTCGCTCAATTGAATCAATGCCTTTATTAAGATTAACGCGGTATAAGTGACGCTCAACCACACTGTCTTTACGACCAGAAAAATACACCCACCCAGTAGCTTCATCAACAAATTCAAGTGCATCTACAGCCCAATCACCTTGGGTTAATTGTTTAAGCTGCTTACCGTGCAAGTCAAATAAGTACAGATGATTAAAACCATCACGTTCAGATCCCCAAATAAAGGCAGCTTGTTGCTTTAGAAAGTGCAGATCATTGTTTAAGTTAATCCACGCTTTACTGCGCTCTTCAATCACGGTTTCAGCTTGTTTCGGTGTACTTATCGAAGCAATGCGAAGATCGAGCGTTTGTTGATCGCGACTTTGCCATTGAAATGACACATGTTGGCTATCTGGCAACCAATCGACACGAGGTAAGTACATGTCTTTTTGTTTGCCTAAATCGATCCAGTTAATACTACGATCTTTTAAGCTCACAACGCCAAGTGCTATCTCAACATTGGCTTTACCTGCATAAGGATAACGCTGTTCAGTTAATTTAATCCCTTCGGCATATATTTCATTACGAGTGACTAACTCGACACCTGATTCATCAATGCGAGTAAAAGCAATCGCCGACTCATCTGGCGCCCACCAATAACCAGTCATGCGATCCATTTCTTCCTGGGCGACAAACTCTGCCATGGCATTTTTTATCGGGCCTTTACCGTCGGTGGTTAAAGCGATCACTTTTTGCGTCTGTAACGACAACACATATAAATTTTGATCGCGTACAAACGACACAAAGTGACCTTTTGGAGATAAACGAGCATCGGTAACAAAGCCTTCTCCGGTAGCTAATTCAGCGACTTTATTATTGGCAACATGATATAAATACAACTTACCTGCGGCAGGAATTAAAATACTTGCACTGTCTTGCGACCAAAAATACTCCATGATCCCTTGACCATAAATACGTTGACGCTCACGGCGGGCTTTTTCCTCATCAGACAGTTCTCCCCCTTCTAATTGATCTGCATTAATCAAGATGCTGCGTTTGCCGCTAGCAATATCCATTTGCCACAAATCATAAAAATGCTGATTATCTGCTCGGCTCGATAAATAGGTAACTCGCTTGCCGTCTGGGGATAGCGCTAATCCACGAGGGCTTGAACCCGCCAATGCGGGAGAGGCATGAATACGCTCAATAGTGAGTGGCGTAGTGTTACCTTTTATCGCCGTCAATGTTGCGGTAGTCGATGAGTTCATGATGCTGCCTTTAGCGGTTGCTGTTGCGGAAAAAACCGCGCTGGTAAAAAGGAATGGTACGGCAGACACTGCCGCTAAAGCATGATGCTTCCATGTTATTGTCATTATTATTAATCCTTGGGCAATTCAATCCGCCCACATTCTGCCTTAATTTACAGCAAAACCAAAACCCCAGATAACAATCGCTGAAATTAGCGTCATTGTGGGGTATGATTTGCATATAACTGATAAGAAAGAATTACCTCGACCTTAACTTCGCAAAATCTCATAGGAAAAATCATGCAGACTTTGGCACAAACCCTTAGCGCACAAGCCGTAAATACGTCTTTAGCACAATTACTGTTAACCTTAGCTGACACTTCAAAAGCCATTAGTGTTGCTGTTCGTCACGGTGCATTAGCCGGTGTTTTAGGCGCGACAGAACAAGAAAACATTCAAGGCGAAACTCAGAAAAAACTCGATGTTATCACTAATGACATGCTTAAAGATGCGCTAAAAACCGACGGTCACGTTCGTGGTTTAGCCTCTGAAGAAGAAGATTATGTGGTTGAAGTGAGTGCTAATGGAGAATATTTGGTGTGTTTTGATCCACTTGATGGTTCATCAAATATTGATATAAACTCATTGGTCGGTACCATTTTCTCTGTATTACCTGCACCAGACGGAGCCTTAAACGAGCAAAGTTTTTTACAGGCTGGTCGCAAGCAAGTGGCAGCCGGTTATGTGTTATATGGACCATCAACCATGATGGCGCTTACGACGGGTAATGGTACGCAGTTTTATACTTTAGCTCCCGACAGCCAAGAGTTTTTACTGACCGACGATAACGTACAAATCACTCCAGACACTGCGGAGTTTGCCATTAATATGTCAAACCAACGTTTTTGGGAAGCCCCAATGCAAACCTATATAGCCGACTTATTACTCGGTTCAATTGGTCCACGCGAGCAATCATTTAATATGCGTTGGATTGCCGCCATGGTAGGTGATGTGCATCGCGTATTATGCCGTGGTGGTATTTTTACTTACCCAACAGACAATAAAAACCCTGAAAAACCTTTTAAGTTACGCTTAATGTACGAGGCGAACCCAATGGCATTGCTCGTTGAGCAAGCGGGCGGCAAAGCTTCAACCGGCTACGAAACCATATTGGATATTGAGCCAACAGCCATTCATCAGCGTGTAGCGGTGATTTTAGGTAGCGCCAACGAAGTCGATACTTGCTTGAGCTACCACGGTATTGATTACAGCGAAGAACCATCAATCGACTAAATTGAGCCATTAAAAAAACCGCCTTTGGGCGGTTTTTTAGTCTGGGGCGCTAAGTAACCAAGTCCATCAGCATCAATCTTCTGAGTATGAGTATGAGTATGAGTATTAGATACTTACCATCGATAAAACCTTAAGTTCACCCCCTAAGTACGGAGAGAAAGAAGCATTTCTTTACAATAACTTAAATAACCTCTAAGTTAATTTATTCAATATTGATAATGGACTATAGCGATGCAGCAAGTCAGCTCATCGAATAAAAAGACATATATTGCAGCTATTGTAGTATTACTGCTTATCAGCCTAGGATGTTATGTCTATCTCACGTTAACTAAACCAGCATATTTACAAAATGGTACGGTTTTAGTGCTCCCTGTAAACATCACATCAGACAAGATTGAACCACTATGGAATCGCTATGCTGCGATGGATATGCTTATCCATCAACTCAATCTAGGGGTTAATTACCCCTTGCTGCAAACTGAGGATATTATCAATATCATCTCACTTATCTCTAGAAAGCACTCAGATAAAGCGGCCGATATTAAGCAAATTATGGCGATTTCTGGCGCAGTCTTGGTGATTGAATCAAGTATTAAAAGCACTAATAATCAATACCAATTAGCCTTTACATTACACCAACAACACAGTAGTGAAAGTGATGTCGTTAATGTAGCGAGCATAGAGCAAGCATTGCTCACTGCAGCCGAGTTGATTAATCAACAGGTCCATCCACAGCACAGTAAAATCACAGAGCAATTCGATTCACGTTTTAGCCCGCCACAACTAATTCACGCAATAGCTCTGATGCAAGGTGGTGATAGCGTCGCAGCAGAGGAGCAATTATCTGCGCTGATAGATACTGCGCCCGATAACTTAGTCGCTCAGCGCCTACTTGCCATGATTCAATTACAGCGACATCAATATCAACGACTGAATAGCACATTGACTGCCGCAATCGTTGAAGCTTCTCGCCAAAAAGATGAACGAGAGCTGGCCAGGTTCAGATTACTCTTAGCCCAAAGTTACACTGAAACCAATAAGATAGAACACGCACTAAGCGTGCTTAGTATCGCCAAAACTAATGCTGCAAAAGTGCAAGACTGGCTAACGCTGGGTTATATATCACAGCTTGCTGGTGTGATAAATCAGCGCATCGGCCGTAATGCTGATGCCAGAGAGCAATTTAAAAAAGCCATTGAATATCATAAAATGATGGGCTACCCCGTGGGGCAAACACAAGCGCTCAACGATTTAGCGGAATTAGAAATGGTTGAACATAACTACCCGCAAGCTTATCGATATATTAATCGCTCTTATGAACTGGTTGCGCATCGCCGTTTAGATGATTTAGAAACATCTACATTAAAGATTATGTCTAAAATTGAAAATAAAATGCAGCATAGATAAGGTCTTATAGTATCGCTAACCATTCTAGCCATAGGTTTGAATAGAAAATCCCAACGATACAATCCTCAGCACATCGTTTGCGTAAAAACATTAAACATAAAAATGGCCTGCTTGTGCAGGCCATGTTTATCAACAACTAAATCACCATGATGATCACTCGATTATGGCTATGCTTCTTCAGCAGCTTTTGCCGCCTCAAGCTGATGTACTTGCTCAGTTTGATCGACAATAGTTAATACCGCAGTATCACCCACCACGTTACATGATGTCAGCACCATATCAATAATACGATCCAATGCAGCCACAATAACAAATGCCTCTGTTGGTAAACCTAATTGATAAATCAACACCCCAATCATCACCATGCCGCCGCCAGGAACGCCACCCGCACCTACTGACAATAAAAACACGCTAAACAGTAACGACGGGATTTGCTCATTGCTGATAGGCATCCCAAAGGCATTAGCAACGAAGAAAATCGCAATAGTGATATAAATCGATACCCCACCCATATTCATAGTTGCACCAAGCGGTACACCAAAACCAGCAACTGCTTTACTCACCCCTAACTTGTCTGTCAGTGTGCGCATAGTGACTGGAATTGTCGCATTTGAACTGGCTGTTGATAGCGAAAATAAAATTTGCTCTTGGGTTTTCTCGCGAAAGGTTTTCGCTGAAACTGGGGTAAATAAACTGACAGAATAGGGATATACGATAAAAATCCATATCAACAACAATGTCAAAATAAGCACTAAATACTCGACAACACTAACAAAAATTTCAGGCTCTAAGGTTGCACCTAATTTAAACATCAGGGCAAATACACCGTACGGCGCTAAACTCATAACCACTGAAATTAAACGCATCATGATTTTATTGGCAGTTTGAAATCCTTTCACCGCACCTTCAACAGATGCGCCCATTGACTTGATCACGCCGCCCATTAATAGCGCCATAAATATCACTTGCAGCATATTGCCAGAGGTAAAAGCTGAAAAAGGATTATTTGGCACAATACTCACAATTAACGACATTAAATCTGGCAGTTCAGTCGCAGTAATATCCAGCGAGCCATTGCTCGACATATCCACGCCTTTACCAGGTTCAAATATCATAGCAACGGTAAAGGCAGCTAAAATAGCAATCACGGTATTAATAATATAAAAACCAAAGGTTTTACCGCCTAAACGACCAAAACTTTTTAAATCTTGTAATTCACACACACCACAAACAATACTCACAAACACCAGTGGCACGACTAGCATCATGATCATATTAACAAACATGGTGCCAACACCACTTGCCAGAGTCACTAATGTGCCACCAAAAAAAGCATTATCGGCTAATAAAAACTGCACAATACTGCCCAGCACAACCCCGAGAAATAGACCAATAAAGATCCGTGCAGAAAGTGATTTTGTCATATTTTTTCCCATTCGAAATGCAACATTAGTTGCTAATTATTATTAATATACCCAATCCTAGGCATTTTTTTTATTCGAGCGCAGTGATACTGAGACATAGACAAAGATAATTCAATCATCATCTGAACAAAGCTGACCACTTTTTACAGACTTCATATCGAAATAATTATAAATGCCATAATAAACATACGATTAGCCAATCAAAACATTAGTAAGTAAGGACATATTTATCGCAGAAAACCATTTATCATAACTTCAACACTGATTTATGCTGGCTCAAATGCCATAAATGGACAGTGCTTATAACCTCTAAAAGCGCAATAACGACAAGATGAGCTTTTTTGCCAGCATATGTTGTTGCTTAATACTGACATGATAGCGTGCCACCCAAGCCACTAATTGATCCCAATCTACTGCTAAGCCTTTGCTGCCATCAATGACATCAGAGGTCGATGAACTCGGCATAAGTCGATTGACTAAAGGCGATGGCTGTAACCCAAGGTATTCACCGGGGTTATTTTTAGCCGCGATAGTTTCATTGATATAAGCTAACTGACGCTGCTGCTTATAAAAATCTGTCGCTGAATTGATTTGCGGCAATGCCAGTAATGTTGCGGGTGCACTGAGGGCTAATTGAGGAACGACGAGGTGTTGGCAATGATCTAGGCTATGGGCAATCATTAACCCGGCGGGATCTAAATCGGTAAACGCAATCACTTGCACCTTGGCAGGATCAATCAAACCTAAGAAATGTTTGCGTCCAGCGGGGGAATAATGATGACTGCCGCGATACACCACCATGCACCGTTCCATAAGCTTAGTCATAGATTGATCAAACTGATACTGGAAAACGTTATCAAAACTGTCTAAGTTTTCCACCACCATAATGCAGTTAATGGCGAGCTGTTCGCAAAGGTTAACGGCACGATCAACCTTAAGTCTTAGTGCGCAATCATGCTCGGCCAATAGGCCTTGGCATAACGGTGGGGCTAACTTTAGCAGCAGATAGTCGGCTTCTGGCGCAATATTGGCGTATTTCTCATTCGCGCTTTGCTGCGACATTTGTTGGCGTGTCACATCAAAGTCTAGCGCTAGAATATCTAGGCCGGTATCGATTTGTGCCATTTGTCGCAGTAACAGATGATCGTTAACGCTTAAGTACAATTGCTTTTGGGCGCCGTCGGTTTCACCTATTTGCCATAGACGATAAACATGTTGCCAACCGGCATTAAATGGCACTCGCGGCAATCGTTGTTTTGCTGCGCGAGCCAACATTTGCAAGTGATGTTTACTGATACTCGCCATCTAGACTCTTCATCTTTTATATTGATCGTTTCAGTTTATTACACGTTAACAATATTGATCGCCGACAAGCTTAATGGCCAACGAAATGACCCCAAGGTTACGCTAACCAAAGTTCAACATCGTGAATGACAAAGTTGCCACTATATACCGGGTCAGGCTTTCCTATAGGTTCAAGCTCAAAGTAATTCTTATGCTCATCAGCTAAGCCTTCATAGCCACCAATCACCTGATATAGCCAACTTTCTGCATCCCACTGCAATTGTTTCTCTGTAAGGTAACTGAGCGCCGATTGACGCAGACCTGAATCAATCACTTCACAGAAATACTCATCAACAGCAATTTTCAGTGGGTTTTCAGGGATATCAAAATCTTCACTGTCACCCATTTCAAAGGTCACGTTGTGTTCACGCAGCATGGCCGGTAATGAATCACGGCTGATGGCTTTCACTTGCGCGACCAAACTCATTAGCTCAAGTTCATGATGCGGATTAGCAACATCAACACTCGCGGGGGCTATCAAGGCTTCAGCGCAGTTGAACAATACAGGTACTGTTTTATGCACCACATGGTTTTCAGGTTGATAATCTGGATGCATGCTGGTGTGTAATAACCAGCCTTTTAGTAATCTGGTGCGTCCTTGTATTTGTCTAAACCGGCCCAATAGCTCGTACAATCGCGCTTGCACAATGCTTAATTCCTGGGTGCATTGACTTAAGGTTTCTTGCAAGCTCGTCATTAGTAAGCGGCGCAGTTCGCGGATATCACCAGCAATTTCACCTAGCTCGCTAAATTGGAACATGTCTAAACCATTGAGCAGTTCTGATACTTGGCTTTGAGCTAATTCGTTTTCGCGAATTTTCGCGCTTATGGTGCCTACATAGCCAAATTCATTATTAATGCGGCTCCACAACACCCGGATTGAATAACGTAAACTGTCGGTAAAACTGTACACATGCTCATTTAAATCAGCTAAATAGGCTTCCGCTGCGCTAAAATCAACATCGCGGCGCGCTTCTTTATAGTGATCGGCTAAGGTTTTTATCGTTGCGAGCGCCGAACCGACGTTAGCATCAATTTGTCTGTTGCGCTCATCGCTTAAAGCTTCTTCCAATAATGCCCGCACTGAACGCTTTAAGCGCAGTTCTTGATCGGGCTCAGGGCGCCATAAAATGCCACTTTTTCTTAATTTTTCAATAACGCCACTATCATGGGCAGTATCGCTAATCGACCCCGCTAAATAGGCATCCATAATGACGTCGGCATGCCGCCCAAGTTGTTTGAGCAGCTTTACCCCAGCTTGGTGTAAGTTGCTGCTCATATAAGATCCCTTTGGGTCGCGGTTTCGGCTTGAGCCTCAAGACTTAAGCCTTCGGTTTCATCAATAAAACGGATCACTTCGTACAAATAATCGAGTTTACCCGTGGCGATATAAATCTGTTTTTCACTATTGGGTTTGGTTAAATAACCCAGCTCCACTAACCGCTTAAACACCAACTTAATTTGGCCATCAACGTTAGTACTGCTTGAACCAAATAATCGATAATGGCTCAACTTAGTCAGCTGTTCTCTGAAGGCTGGCGTGTCTTCAATCCGTGCTTGTAAGTCGGTTAAGCGAATAGGGGCACCTTCGCTTAAAGGCGCATCTTGACCACTGGCTTCTTGCACCAGAACTAACCATTCCACCAGTGGGATCAGCGCGGCGCAAATATCTTTAAACTGCGACGAAATCACTTTACGTTCCACTTCGCCCAGCTGCAAATAGCCGCAAAAAAACACTTCGCCTTCACCAGCGCTGGCAACGGTACGATTAATTTGATTCAGATAGGTTTCAACTCGGTCACGAGTACTATTATTCTTTAGGGCGCGCCAGCCGTCTTCGTTAGTCACACGGCAAACAAATTCACCGCGCAGCAGTTGCTCAATTAACGCACCAGTACCTACTAAGGTTGTTTC
The DNA here is from genome assembly GCF_041439795.1 of Shewanella sp. 5S214. Taxonomy (NCBI): domain Bacteria; kingdom Pseudomonadati; phylum Pseudomonadota; class Gammaproteobacteria; order Alteromonadales; family Shewanellaceae; genus Shewanella; species Shewanella sp. 5S214. Next base: position 101,774 of record NZ_JBGOOV010000003.1, on the reverse strand, counting down.
AGTCGAATCTGACATTAGATGTGCTCCTTAGCAGTTTCAGTCATGCTGGTGTCGGTATGGGTCATTTCAGCATTCCGTTGTGATAAACGTGCCGCTAATGGGTTGGCTTTTGGCTTCACCACTTGCAATTTTTTAGTTTGTTTATTAATGATATAACGGTTAGCAAATAGATTTAACACTTCAGATTCTGGGTTCGGAAATGCGCCTAATACACTAATATTATTGTTTTCACAGGCATCGAAAATTTTCTTCACGTTGGTGTGATGCAAAGTGCCTAACTCATCGATGGGCCAATGAATGGTCACATTGGCTTTGCCACGTAATAAACGAGTAAACGCTAATAAGAATTTACATAAAATTAGGTAGGCCATACCATGACTAGACGATTCGTTTAATTGGCGATCGGTACGAATAATTAAGTCGCTGTTACCTTCTTTTAAACGTAATTCGATTTCGAGTAATTTGGCTATGCCGCCAGTTAATGCTGCGCGACCAATAATGTCTAAAGCGCGGCGCATTGAGTTAGTGTAGTGCTCGTCTGGTAGCTGACTAAAACCGTCTGCCTTCCACGCTTTAAAGGCTTTAACAAACACTTCAAGTTCGGGCCAAAATTCAAGTTCACTAATGCGCGAGCGAATACGGACCGCAGACTCTGATACGCCATCAAGAAATAACTCCTCGCCCACTTCACGGGTAATGCGCGCGCTTTGGCTGGCAATACGGCGATCGATATCAGTTAACACATCATAAAACGCGGTTAAGTCGATACCAAAAATTCGTCCTTGCTCACGAATCGCCATTAACGATTGCGGCACCATCACATTCAGTAGCTGTTCAAGCTGTGGCACCAACTTACGGTAGTCAAGTAAACGAATGCCTTTATCGTTGACAAAGCTCGACTCATCGCGGGCTCGTTCCCAAAACTCGGCTAAACTTGAACCTGATTTACTGGCAATAACCGAATCAAAGTGCTCAACATATTGCTTCACTGAACCCATTAAATAGTCGCGTTTTAGCAATAAATCTTCGCCTTGACGCAAACGTTCACCAATACCGCCGGTCGCTTCATCATTGTTGCCGGGCAGTTTAAGCTCTGCGAGTTTGCGCATCACTGCACGCAGTTTAGTGAGGTTTTCAGAGGCCTCAACTTGGGCAGCATCACAAGCTTTACGGTCGGTTTCTAGGCTGTCACGACGTTGCTTAATTTCTGTGGTTTTCGCTTTTAATTGTTGCTCTAATTCCAGCGTAGCACGCTTAACATCAGCTAATTGAGTTTGCAATTTTGGCTTACGCACCAACCAAGTGTGCTGATACCAATCATCAAAACGCAGCACATCACTGCGACGTTGTTCAGCATGACTAATTTTGGCTTCAAGATCGCGTATTTGCTTTTTAAGCGCCAAAATCGTGCCTTCATCAACTCCACGTGACTTAAGCTCGTTTTTGTACCAGGTTTCACCGGCCTTTTGTTCGGTTTTAGCATTAGCGCGGCGTTGTTCAATATTGGCTTTAATTTGCCCCAATTGATTATCAATGGCGCCGACCACTTCTTGCCAATAAGCATTTTTTTCCATACGCGCTTCCAGCGCCTGCTCTTTTTGCTCTGTTAACCAACCAAGATGCTGATTATGAAGTTGCTTAAGCTCATGCTCAAGCTGCACTAATCTTTTGCTCGAATCTGCTTTGCGATCGGTTACTGCTTGATTAATTTTTTGTTGTTCGTTACGTTTTTCATCAAATAAACGGCGCAAGTCTTCACGACTATTTTTATAGGCTGTGCGAGCAAAGGTCAGCTCACGGGTAATACTATCGAGCGCTGCATTCATGGCAACCAGCTGATCTTCCGCTTCTGCATGCATTTCTTGAGCGCTTTGCAATGCGTCTTCTGCTTTGGCTAAGCGAATACGTAAATCTTGCTCTGTTGCGGCATACTCGGGAACATCAATCGCTTTGAGGTCGAGATTCACCCCGAAGAGGGCTTCACTGCTGTCTTGGGTTAGGCTTGGGTGTAAGTCACTGCGATGCAACAACTCTGGAGCGATAACCTTACCAAAGGTGTGCTCCCAACCGTGGGCTTCTTTTCGCAAAAATTCCAATAGTGTATGCGACTGCGGGAACAACATATGGTGCAGTTCTTCTTTGGCATTTTCTCTGTCGCTGACACGAATGGTGGCAATGCGCAGCGCTTCATTCGCTTGATCGCGTTTGGCCCGTTGTTTACGTTCTTCAGTGGTTAAGCGATCGACCTTTTGATTGCAGGTTTCTTGTTCTTCGTCGGCCAAACTAATACGCTCATCAAAAATGGCTAGGCGCATTTTTTCATCTTCGGTATAAGTCACACCATCCACTTGATGTTTGAGCTCGGCAGCAGTTAATTTGAGTTGATATTCTTGTTCGCTGAATGTTGCTTTACCCACATCGGTTTGTTCACGCCATTGCAGTTCTAACTTAGCAAGGTCGTCATTGGCGAGTTCGCGCTGCTTATCGCGGGCTTCACGTTGAGCGTCTTGTTCAAGATGTAAGACTTCAAGTTCACGATGTAATTGCTCAGCAATTTTACTGCGACGTGCATTAAAAGCCGCTTCGATGTCTTGGTGTTTTTCGGTTTGTAATTTATGACGTTCGTTAAGATTTTCAACATCACTGCGCCAATTCGGCAAATTATCAAGGTCTGCTTTGGCTTGTTCAATATCGGCATCTAAAAAAGCGGCGTGCTGATCTTCAATGGCATTGAGTTCATCTTCAAACTTACCAGAATCGCCTTTTGCTGCTGATAATTCTTGGTTTAGCTCATCACGAACATCTTTCCACTCTTCATCTAACAAGCGCAAGTTGAGGTTTAACTCTTTGCCATGAGTTTGATTACGGTCTTGGCGCTCAGACTCTAAGGTTTCATCAGCGCGATAACCGCGCGATAAACTGGCCAAGCGTAGCTCGGCACTTAATAACTGATTAAATTCTTGTTCGAGCTTGTCATATTCTGGGCGGATTTGCTCAAAACCTTGCACCAGCTGGCTTTCACGGATCCAGGTTTCTACTCGCTGCGGATTGAGTCTAGAAGTCGGCGGGTTAACACCATCTTCCTCTAAAATGGCTGCGATCATTGATTTAACCGTTTCCATCTTGCCCTCTTTCGAGTGCACTGCTTTGGCGAGTTTTTCGATATGACGCAAGCTATGGTCGCCGTCACACAAGGAGAACTGACGCGCATAAGTGCGCAACTCATTGCGGTTACTGCCGGTGTTCAGCAAGCTGCGATCGTTTTGAATGATCGCGCGAAACTCGCGGGTATTTAACAAGTTAGTATGAGCAACTCCATCACGTTTTACTTCACGGCCAAGCTCTGCCATTGAATGACAAATAATGGTGTCGCCATTACGTGACTTAATGTAATGATCTAACTCAAAACCGCGGGCTATAAAGCGGTAGTTAACCCCTTTACCATCACCTGCTGAGGCTAAAACAGCTTGATAAAGTAAGCCATCATCTTTTTGATATTCATAGATAATGTAGCTTGAATCATGGGGTAAATACCAACGCTCAAAACTGTCACGCGTTGAAGGCACCACTCGGCTTGGATATTCGCCATAAAATACCGGCACCAGACGTTGTAAGGTTGTTTTACCCGAGGCATTGGTACCGCAAATATTGGTGTGACCACTTAATAACAGTTCGACCACACCCGGTAGGTGGGTATTAATTAACACGATTCTAATCAAGCTTGGCATGATAATCCTTTTCCAAACAGCTCACATTGCAGTGACTAAAAAGCAAAATACGGATGAAAAAATAACGTCTGTTTTTTCAATGTCAATAAAGTAAAACAAACGCGGCCTAGAGGCAATTTTCACCCACAAAAATTGGCTTTATAATACGCTAAATAATTCAAAAATGGCGGCTAACAATGCAGCAAACAAGCAGAAACGGTTTATGTCGCATAAATGTGCTCAAGTTTGGGGGTAAATAAGATCTTTTTTCGCTGCAATAAAGCAAAAAACGCAGCGATTTCTCTCTGCGTTTTTTGTTATGCGGTACTAAAATTTATCTGAGCATTTTATATTAAGATTAACGTTACAATTTAAATTGTGAGGTCGCATGGCTAAGCTCATTAGCAAACCCATCTAATCCTTCTGAAATCCCCTGCACTTGTGCAAGAATACCCAGTGTTTGATCAAATGAAGCATTCATTTCAACTACGTTATTGGCAACATGTGCAGCAACTAAAGACTGCTGTTCTGTAGCTGCTGCTATATGGGTATTCATACTGTTAATACTGACAATTTTAGATTGAATTGAACTTAATGCTGCACCGGTATCTTTGGCATAACGCTCGTTTTCTGATGACTTAGCAATGGCCACATCCATGGTGCTAACCGATGATTCAGCCGCTACTTTAAGCTTTTCTAATACGCCACGGATCTCTTTAGTCGCGTCGGCAGTTTTAGACGCCAGTGCACGAACTTCATCAGCAACCACGGCAAAGCCTCGTCCATGTTCTCCCGCTCTGGCGGCTTCAATGGCAGCGTTTAACGCGAGCAAGTTGGTCTGTTCTGCAATAGAGGTAATCACGTTCAAAATAGAGCCAACACTTTCGGTATCTTTGGCTAACTCATTGATAGAATTTGATGCGAGTTCAATACCTGAATTAAGTTCTTGTGAAATTCTCACCGTGCGCTGCACTACCGCTAAACCTTCCGTTGCCTCACGTTCAGCAACTTGTGCAGCTTCAGCCGCTTGTTGGGCACTGTGTGAAATATCATTGACCGAATGACGCATTTCTTCCATCGACATATGCACAGTTTTAGCATCGTGACTTTGTTGCTTAGTCGCTTTAGTTGCAACCGCCATGCGCTCTTTTAGCGATGATGCACTGTCTAGCAATGGTTTAGTCACACTCACAACGCTTTGAATTGACTCAGCAAGTAAGCGTAAAAATCGATTAAAGTTGCTTGATACCTGCCCTAATTCATCAGTCCCGACAACCGTCAGTTGGTGACGTAAATTGCCTTTACCGTCAGCTAATTCACCTAATGAGTTGGCCACATCACCCGCAGCGCCGCTAATGGCACGCGCAATTGAAATAGTTGAAAGAGCCATAAAGACCAACAATGCGACCCCTATGCCCAATGACAGGTATAAACTCTGTTCAGAGCGGTCACCCGCTTCTTTAATAGTAGAGCTAAACTCTGCCACTTTATCGGCCTTATAAGCCGTGATCCCATTCGTTAAGCTTTCGAATATTTTGGCTTTTTTCTGACTAATTTGCCCCACATCAGCCATATCAATAGTACCGTCTAGCATTCCTCTAGCCAGTGACAGTGTCATGGTATTGTATTCGTCTAGGCTGTTAGATAATTGCGATAACAATGCACTTTCGGGCTGATCAATAGTTGATAGATTGGTTAAGTTATCTTTGAGTGAAGAAAAGGTTTTCATGGCGTTCCCGAGCAAATCTTCATCGGCAAAGGATACTGATTGGGTATACAACTCATCTAATCGTTGGACAAATATGACATTTTGATTTGCAAGCTCAACACGCTGTGCAACTTTGGTCTCCATGAAAGATAATGTGTCACGGTTTTTATTAATCGCAACGGTGCTGATGCCAAGGTTAACGGCAAAAATAATCACTGATAAGACAAAAATCAGTCCTACCTTTTTAAAGATCGACATGTTACTAAACCAATTCATATTTCGCCCCTAAGCGATAATCAAATGAAGATAAAGCAAACGTAAAACTTCTTAATGCAGCGACCAAAATATTGTTATTAAGGCTATTGATGCCTGTGCTCGCTCCTTGAGTTTGTATGTGCTGTAAAAATACCGCTTAACGCTATTCTTTAGTCAATTAACTATATGTTTTATTGTTATAAGCATCTTTGATAATAAGAGCATAATTTTATTTAATCTTAACCAAGTATAAATTTTTGTTGCTGTAAATCACGAAGTTTTCAATGTATATCGGTGTAAATCAATATCGGCCTAACATCAATATACTTGAAATTTTTCTAATATATCAATTTGTTTGTGCTTATTTATAGACGGTTAATCCACTCACTTAAAGACTATAAATCAATATAACAACAAAAAACCCGCAAAAGCGGGCTGTTTTTGGTTCATTGAGGCGATTACAGCACCTCATTAAATGGCTATTGCAACATTTTATGCAGCTTGAACATCGGCTTCTTCTGAATGTCTTATTAAATAATCAAATGCTCCCAATGATGCTGTGGCGCCGCTACCCATGGCAATAATGATTTGCTTAAAGGGGATATTAGTGACATCACCCGCAGCAAATACACCAGGAATAGATGTTTGACCACGCTCATCGACAATAATTTCACCGCGAGGAGTCATATCAACCACACCTTTTAACCACTCGGTATTAGGCACTAAACCAATTTGTACAAAGATACCGGCTAAGGTTACGGTATGACTTTCACCACTGGCGCGATCGGTGTAAACCAAACTGGTTACACGAGTACCATCACCTTTAACTTCCGTGGTCATGGCTTGGGTAATTATCGTAATATTCCCCATTGATTTAGCCTTACGCTGTAGCACTTCATCGGCACGTAATTTACTGTCAAACTCAAGTACAGTGACGTGTTCGACAATGTTTGCTAGATCAATAGCCGCTTCAATACCTGAGTTACCGCCGCCAATAACCGCAACTCGCTTACCTTTAAATAACGGACCGTCACAGTGTGGGCAATACGCTACGCCTTTATTACGATACTCTTGTTCACCAGGGACATTCATTTCTCTCCAACGTGCACCGGTTGCTAAGATAATCGTTTTACTGCTTAAGGTGGCTCCACTTTCAAGCGTCACATTAAGCAGACCGTTTTTAGCTAAACTCAACGCACGTTGGTTTTGCATAATATCGACGTCATAATCTTTAACATGAGCTTCAAGGTTCGCCACCAGTTTTGGACCTTCGGTTTTAGACACTGAAATAAAGTTTTCAATACCGACCGTCTCGGCCACTTGGCCACCAAACTTTTCAGCAACAATGCCGGTATTTAACCCTTTACGAGCTGAATAAATTGCCGCGGCTGCGCCTGCCGGGCCGCCGCCAACCACTAACATATCAAAAACTGATTTTTGGTTTAATTGTTCGGCTTGTCTGCTAGCGGCATTTTTATCTAACTTATTCAGTACTTCAACAACGCTAATGGCGCCCACAGAGAAGGCTTCGCCGTTCAAAAATACTGATGGCACTGACATGATATTGCGATCGCTCACTTCCTGTTGGAAAAGCGCACCGTCAATCATCACGTTAGTAATATTGGGGTTAATTGCTGCCATCATATTAAGTGCTTGGATCACTTCTGGACAGGTTTGGCAACTTAACGAAATATAGGTTTCAAAATGAAATTCACCAGGTAATTGACGGATTTGCTCAATGATATCCGCATCCAACTTAATCGGATGGCCGCCGCTGTGTAATAACGCTAACACCAGTGAGGTAAATTCATGGCCCATTGGCAATCCAGCAAAGGTTATGTTGGTTGCAGCTTGTGGGTTAATCACACTCATGCTTGGTGTGCGCTTGCCTTGCTGATACGTGACTGAAACTAAGTCTGATGAGTCAACAATGTCTTGGGCTAGGCTGGTTAATTCTTTACCTTTGTTTGAGTCATCTGCAGATACGACAAGTTCAACTGGGCGCTTGAGGTTTTGCAGATAGGTTTTCAGTTGATTTTTTACATTCGCATCTAACATAACAACTCCTAAAAATGGGAAATAATCGATGAATTTACAAGATGCTAGTCAGTGCCGGGGGAACACCGACTAGCTGGAGATGATATTCCTAACCTAAGGGTTATCTTAGTGGTTAGATTTTACCGACTAGGTCAATTGAAGGAGCTAATGTTTCTTCACCTGGCTGCCATTTTGCAGGACATACTTCGCCATCGTGAGTTGCAACATATTGTGCAGCTTGAATTTTACGAACTAGTTCAGAAGCGCTACGGCCAATACCTAGGTCATGAATTTCAGCGACTTTAACTTGGCCTTCTGGGTTAATCACAAAAGTACCACGTAGTGCTAAACCGTCTTCTTCAATCATCACACCAAAGTTGCGAGTGATTGCGCCAGTTGGATCACCTATCATTGGGTAAGTAATTTTACCTATAGTGTCTGAACTTGAATGCCAAGCTTTGTGAGTGAAGTGAGTGTCAGTTGATACTGAGTAAACTTCAACGCCCATTGCCTGTAGCTTCTCATAATGATCAGCCATGTCGCCTAATTCAGTTGGACATACGAAAGTGAAGTCAGCTGGGTAGAAAAACACTACTGCCCATTTACCTAATAAATCTTGTTCAGTAACGTCAACGAAAGCACCATTATGGAATGCAGTTGCTTTGAACGGTTTGATAGTGCTATTGATGATAGATTGTGTCATGTCATGCTCCATTTAGATTTACATTAAACCCGATACCAATATGGTTTCGGTGATGATAAACAAACTGTGCTCGTCATCTGATGTAGCTATAATAGCGATGGAGGCTAACTAAGTATAACGGATAAAAACTATCACCCTAATCGGTTTTTCATATTGAACTATCTTTGAGAGACTATTTGTATGAAGGGTATAAATCATCAACACCGAGTACGCTTGAAAGCTGGTACTCGATTAATGATGTTTATTGGTGGATGTTATTCCCAAGGACCAAATCGTGTCAGTACGCGGCTAACATTAATATCGAGCTTTTGTGAAAGGGCTTGTAAATCTTGCTTATTATTTGCGGCAGAAAAACAATTGGCTTTATTGGTGGCAAATACCACCCAATTCCCACCACCGGTTAAACAAGCAAAGACTTGATTAAAATGCTCATGAAGCGTGTCACGTAACTGTAAGTCTCGACTGTGTTCTTTCCAACAATTTAATACTAAAAAGCCATCCGTTTTAAGCAGCTGTTTTGTTTGCTGAATAAATTGGTTAGACAACTGTTGTTTATCTACGCCTTTGTCGCTGTAGATATCAGCAAAAATAACATCGACTTTTTTATGCTCTGCTTGGGCTAAAAAGACATAGGCATCTTGGTGCACTATGGTCAGTTTTTTACCTAAAGGTAATTGAAAAAAGCGTTTAGCCACTTCAATAACTTGTTGGCGCAATTCAACTGCAGTAATTTTAATCGCTGCATCAAAATGCCTAAGGGAATGCACGAGTGCACCACCACCTAAGCCTAAAATAATCACACTTTTGGGTTGGCTGAATAACAGCACTGCTAACATGGCCTGAACATAAGTATGTTGCGGTACATGAGGTTGACTCTTATCCATCTTACTTTGCTCATCATTATCACCAAATGATAAGACCCGATAGTCGCCATCGTCGAGCACACAAAAATCACCAAACCGATCACCGTCGACGTGCAATACTTTATAATCAGACATACTTCACTCTGTGAGGAGTCTCGCCAATACGTGACAGCAAGATTTTTCTACTTTAAAACCTTATTATACCCCAGAATACACTATAAAGTTGGCGACAAGTGATACAGATAACTCGCAGAATTAAATTAATACGACCAGATAGGAAATCGACATGTTTAACCATTTATTGATGATAATTTTGTATTTGGCGGTGTTCTTTCTAGCCCAGCGACAGGTCAAAAAATGGATCCGTCAGCAAGCACAAAAGAAACAAGTCAGCGAGGTTCGTAGCCGTTTGATTACTCGTTTAATTTCTTATTTGTTGTTCTTTGTGACGATATCCGTCATGGCGGTGTCATTAGGTTTAGGCTATCAAGAGGTGTCGCTATTTGTGTCTTCAGCCTTTGCGGTATTGGGCGTGGCCCTATTTGCTCAATGGTCGATATTGAGCAACATCACTGCTGGTGTATTGATCTTTTTTGCATTTCCTTATCGAATTGGCGATCGCATAAAAATTGTCGATAAAGAAGAGGATATGAGTGGCATTATTGTCGAAATCAGTTTGTTTCACGTATTGATCAAACGGGATATCGGCGATGTGATGACTTACCCTAACAGCTTGATGCTCCAAAAAGCGGTGATTAAGTTACCCGAACCACGCCACCCTAGTTCACTTGCAACAAGCAACAAAACCAAGGCGAAGATTAATGCAAGTAGAGCAAAATGGCTTAAGTAAGCTTTTAGCGTATACCCAGTGGTGTGATTCATATCTGACTAATAGCAACCAATGCTCTGCTGTCTTAGCCATGTTGACCACAATTTCGGCTGAATAATGCCGTAATAAGTAGAGAATCGATACATAATCTTATTAACATTAACTGGGCTTATGTATCGAATAGAATAATGCCTGCTTTATTTAAGCCCATATTTATACTCAGACTTAAGCTCTGCGCAGACATATTGCGGTGCTAGTTTAATACTCGATGGAAAAACGCTACGGCTTGCAAGTACATCTGCAACGCTAAAGCGGCATCAAAACGCTCACCTTCATCGCGCATAAAAGCGTGTTGAGCATTGACCTCAAGCCAAGTAAAGTTTGCATTCACTTGTTCAAGCTTTTGATAAATAAGCTTACGACCTTCTTTAGTCACATGTGGATCTTGTTTACCAAAGACCATCACTAACTCGCCTTTTATGCTGCCAGTACGAGCCAATGAATCATTGCCCTCTTTACAAGGTAATGTATTGGAATGAATATCTGTAGGATACAAACAAAAAGCCCCGCTAATATCAGGATTAAGCGCTGCTCGATAGGCTAAATGACCACCAATACATACTCCCATAGCGCCAACTTTATCACTGCAAAATGACTGTGCACGCGCAAAATCGACAAGCGCCTGAGTGTCACTGTCATGTTGTTCTAACGGCTTAGCCCACTTGTCTGCATTACCTTTATCTTTACCTGCGTCGTCATACGCCAACACAGTTCCGATAGGGTTGAGCTCATGAAACACTTCGGGTACTAACACCACAAACCCATGCCCAGCCAAGATAGCAGCAGATCGAGCTATCGGAGCAGTTTGCTGGAATATTTCTGAGTAGAAAATGATAGTCGCAAATTGGCCTTTAGTATCCGGACGATAAAGCGTGGTACGCATCAAGCCCGTGGCCGTTTTAATATCGTGAATTTCAGTTGTTGTAATCATAATATTCCATTTATTTCACACTATACCCAACACAAGGCTCTACCCAACATAATGGCAATTGCCAGCGTATGTCCTATGCATTAGTAAGCTGATGTTTGTCGTGAGTTGGTATTAATGAGCTGCTATTACTGCTCACTATAACAAATTAAAACAGCTCATTATTACAAACTTGCCCTGTGATCAACTGAGTCACATTGGTTAATGTTGTTGAGGCGATCGAGTTCAGCGCTTCTTCAGTTAAGAAAGCTTGGTGACCGGTAAAAATAACATTGTGGCAAGCCGATAAGCGGCGGAAGATATCATCTTGAATAATTTCATTTGATTTATCTTCAAAAAACAGACCTTTTTCATTTTCGTATACATCAAGTCCTAATGAACCAATTTTGCCATCTTTTAACGCTTCCATGGCATCCAATGCATCTAATAGTCCACCGCGGCTGGTATTAATCACCATCACACCTTGCTTCATTTGATTAAAGCTAACGTTGTTGAGTAAATGATGATTATCTTTGGTCAATGGACAATGCAAACTGATGATATCGCATTGAGGATAGAGGGTTTCTAATGAAACATATTCGACACCAAGATCAATAACAGCTTGGTTTGGATAAGGGTCAAATGCTAATACTTTACAGCCAAAACCTAATAAGATTTTAATGGTGGCTAGGCCAATTTTACCCGTACCTATCACGCCAACGGTTTTGCCAAACATATTAAAACCGACAAGCCCCGATAAAGCAAAGTTAGCGTCACGAGTGCGCTGATAAGCTTTGTGGATTTTACGATTTAACGTCAACATGAGTGCCACTGAATGCTCAGCAACAGATTCTGGTGAATACGCGGGCACATTGACCACTTTCATGCCTAAACGCTCAGCAGCCACTAAGTCAACGTTATTAAAGCCAGCACAACGCATAGCAATAATTTTTGTGCCACCTTTGGCCAACTCAACTAATACTTCTTCACATAAGGAGTCATTGACGAAAGCACAAACAACTTCATAGCCTTCCGCTAGTTTGACGTTTTGCATGCAAAGTCGGTAATCAAAAAATTCAATATCAACCTTAAAAGTTTGGTTAATACTGGTGAAATGGCGAATGTCGTAAGGCTTGGCGCTAAAAAATCCAATTTTCATAGGTATCCAAATTTACTAATAGCGAATTGATGAGCAAATCATCAATATGATCAGCCCCTAGATATGAATTAATTGTATGTGAATTAACGGTTATTGTCGTCAATATCACACTGAATAACGATGAAGTTGTGATCTAGATTCTCTCTGGTGAAGAGCCTTTAAGGATAGTGACTGGCAATTCAGTGGATTTGGTCATACCGATAATAAATCTGTCCCGTTCGCCACACTAATATTCCATGACCATAATTAATATTAGAGTCAAATACTAACCATATTGAAGGAAATAAAATTTGATCCACCAGCAATATAATCACATTGATAATAAAAAGAACTGCTGCGTATATCACTGTTTTTACATATTGAAATTGCTAATATTAGCGCAATGTTATTAAGCCCACGACACTATGAATCATAAAAAAAAACTACCAGTCTCAAACCGTCGTTTTTGGATCGAACGGATCAGTAAAACGTCATTAAGAGCACTGCATATTATCGGTATAGTGGGCAGTGGCGGCGGTATTATCTTTAATCTTGAATTATCTCTATGGCTTAATTATTGGATTATAGCGATTACATCTGGCGTACTGCTAATGAGTTGGGAAATCATTAGAGATTGGCGCTGGTTAATCCAACTCAAAGGAGTATTAACCTTATTTAAAATCATATTGTTAGGATTTTTTATTCAAATAAGCCAATGCTATTCTGAATTAATCATCTTTATTATTTTATTATCTGTTATTGTATCTCATGGACCCGCCGGATTGCGGCATTATTCGATAGTGCACCGGAAGGTGATTCAGAGTAAAAAAGAAATAAAAGGCTAATACCCAACTATAAATGACTTTAAGGACATGGGATGTTCCCTTACCCAGATCAATATCGCATAGCAATGCCGCCAATGACGACCGCTTTTATGGTGGCGTGGGCAATAGTGACTCACGCCATTTTTGCTGATGCTAGTCCATTTTCGCTTTATCCTCTGCTGGTGCTATTTCCCGCAGTGATCGCCACACACCTGTATTTAATTTGGTTAGCAAAAGGCATGAGTCGACTTGATCAATGTTTTTATGCATTAGTGCATATCCCGCTCGCATTTGTCGTGTGGACGTTCACCATAATGCACGTTAACGGCAATGCATTCTCTTAAGTCGCCACTTCTCAGTACCATTCTATACTTGCACATCATAAGCCCTAACGGTATCTTTGCCGCGAATTGACTCACGAGAGCAACTATGGCTGATTTCATATACAACCCACCCACCAGCCCTTGGCTGGATATTTTGTATCAAGATAAAGATATTCTGGTCGCAAACAAACCATCTGGACTGTTATCGGTACCGGGAAGAGAAGCCATTTATCATGACAGTATTTATGCGCGGGTTTTAGCTGAACACCCTAATGCCCAAATTGTACATCGCCTAGATATGGCAACCTCTGGGGTGATTGTCGTCGCACTTAGACGCAGTGCAGAGCGCGAATTAAAACGTCAATTTCGTGATAGAGAAACGGCCAAAACTTATTATGCTCGGGTTGCCGGCCACATGAAGCCTAGTATCACTCAGGTTGATTTACCACTCATTTGCGATTGGCCTAATAGACCCAAGCAAAAAGTCGACCACGCCATTGGCAAACCTTCGGTAACACTTGTCGAAGTTGTCAGTTACGGTGCTAAATCAACGTTAGTAAAACTCACCCCAATTACGGGACGTTCTCATCAACTGAGAGTTCATATGATGGCGTTAGGGCACCCGATCCTTGGCGATGGATTCTATGCCGATCCTTTAGCAAAAAGCTTATCACCTAGGTTACTGCTGCATGCGGCAGCATTATCGATAACTCATCCATACTCACGACAAGTAATGCATTTTGAAGCAGCCGTCACGTTCATGACGCCAACAGATGAACAGTAAAAATTAAACATTATTAATAAATATGTGGATTGTAGTAGCTATTACGCAATGAAAGTCGTAGATTTATGGCCAATTAATGGTTTGTTAGGCTTAATATCGTGGATAGCTCATTTCATCGTGATGAATTAGACAATCATATTCTTACCGCACTGATGCAAGATGCCAGAACACCTTTTGCGGAACTGGCGAAACGTTTCAATGTCAGTGCAGGGACAATTCATGTTCGCGTTGAAAAAATGAAACAAGCTGGCATTATCACCGGCGCACAAATTACCGTTAACCCCAAAGCACTGGGTTATGATGTTTGCTGCTTTATTGGCATCAATTTAAAAAGTGCTGGCGATTATCCAGCAGCGATTGCCAAGCTAAATGAATTAGAAGAAGTGGTAGAAGCATATTATACCACTGGTAATTACTCAGTATTTGTAAAGGTAATGTGCCAATCTATCGATGGATTACAGCATGTGCTGATTAACCGTATCCAATCAATTGATGAAATCCAGTCTACTGAAACACTTATTAGCCTTCAAAACCCTATTGTCCGATCGGTAAAGCCCTAAATCATTGAGGGCTTAATCTCTTTCCCCATCTGTATTACCTTCAGAATTGTCAAACGCTACAAGAGCATTTCGTAACCTAAATCACAAACCTACACATACTTATTAACAATTAATTGCCTTTTTTTTAAATCGGAGTGTTACTTTTGTTAATTCTTTGTGCTACAAATGCTGTTGATGCACCACAGAGTGCAACACATAAGCAGAAATTAATATAAACACCATCACTTAATATACATCGTCTTAAAACGATATCCTCCCCCCACATTGAGTGATGTATAAAACAAGGAAGAAGTTGTGAAGACAAAATTAGCTCTAGCCATTTCGGCTGCACTGCTAACTAGCAATGCATATGCCCAAAACAATAACACTATCAATCAGGTTTCTCTTCAACCGACAAATGCAAAAAACCAAATTAATCAAACTGGCTCTATCAGTGGTCTAAAAGATCAACAAGATAGCGTTACTGGCCAAACTACATTCCAGTGGGCTAAACATGATCGAATTAAACCAGATTTAGGCCCATTAGAAGCTAAGTACAAACTCACTTTTGCTGCTGATTTCTATTTAAATCGTGTTGCTGGAGTTTCTACTAATAAAAATACCAATCTAAAGCCTGTACTTGCAAGCGTGCATGAAAATCGCACAGGTGCATTTATTGCCAAATATCAGCAAGAATATCTAGGCATTGAAGTATTCAATCAATCCATTAATATTCTAATGGATAAAGAATACAATTTAGTAGCCTCTTCAGGTAGATTCGCTTCAGCAAACGGAGAGAATAGCCGATTTATCAATGATAATTTTGGTTCAGCGGCAACAGCTGTCAAATCGGCATTTTCAGCTATGGGAGGTAACAACCTTTCAGTATCAGAAAATAGCACCCATTCTAAATACACTAGCTTTACTGTTACTAACGCTGATGACAACAAATTTGTTAAAGGTACGCCACGAACTAAAAAAGTCTACTTTGAGCATAAAGGTAAACTTGTCCCATCATATTATGTTGAGCTTGAGGTCGCTGATGCTGAAAGTGTTGATTCGGAATATTATAGCTTCGTTATCAATAGCCAAACTAATGAAATATTATTTAAGCACAACTTAACAGCGCAAGACTCAGCATTTAATTACCGAGTCTATGCGGATGAAACCGGTGTGCCTTGGGATAGTCCTCATGGTAATGTAGTACCTGCAGCCAGCGAAGATCAAGTTGACGCAACAGCTTATTTAGATGCACCAATGGTCACTATTAGTTCAGGTCCAATTAGCACAAATGATGCTTGGCTAACAGAAGATGCAACTACAACTAACGGCAATAATGTGTTTGCATATGTTGATGCTATTGCACCAGATGGCTTTAGCAATGGCGACTACACCGCGGCAACAACAGCCGCAATGACTTTTGATTACAAGTACAATACAAACGAACTTGAAAGCTCCGTTAATAATCGTAAAGCTGCAATTGTTAACCTTTTCTACATTAATAACTATCTACATGACACCTTCTATGATCACGGTTTTGATGAGGCATCAGGTAATGCCCAAGCGCTTAACTATGACCGAGGTGGTGAAGAAGGCGATGCAATTAACGCTGAAGTTCAAGATAACTCAGGCTTTAATAATGCCAATATGAGCACACCTGCTGACGGTGGCTCACCGCGCATGCAAATGTATTTATGGGATAGCAAAGATGCGATTGTTGGTGAGCATTATGGAGTCACCGTTACATCTGATGCAGGTATCGGTTTATTAACGTCAACACAACGTGCAAGCTTTGGGCAAGGTCAATTTGATATTGCTGGTGATGTTGTTCGCTTAATAGATGATACAGCACCATTAAATGATGGTTGTACCGCGGCAACAAATGCAGCTGACTTAGCGGGTAAAATAGCCATTATTGACCGTGGGGTTTGTGGATTCACAGCCAAAGCACTTGCAGCACAAAATGCTGGCGCAATTGCTGTGCTAATCGCTAATAACTCAGGTACAACTGAGCCTGCACCAATGGGTGGCACAGATGACAAAGTTAAAATCCCAAGTATGGGATTATCAAAAGATGATGGCGCCAAAATTTATGCACAATTAGATGCCGATGTAGCAGTATCTATTTCAATGTTTAACCAAAAACCATATAAAGCAAGTTCATGGGATAACGCTATTGTCGCTCATGAGTGGGGCCACTATATCAGTAATCGTTTAGTGGGTAATGGATCAGGCCTTATCAACCAGCAAGGCCGATCAATGGGTGAAGGTTGGGGTGATTTCCACGCACTATTGTTAATATCTGAAGCAGATGACGCAATGATCGCTGGCAATGAAATGTTCCAAAAACCTTACGCGGCAATTACCTATGTTGCTTCATTCTATGAAGGTATTCGTAACTATCCATATAGTACTGATATGGATATAAACCCACTAACATTCTTAAATGTTGAGTTAGGAAAAGGCACGAGTGCAGATCAAGATGGAAACGCTGAAGTTCATGATGCAGGTGAGCCTTGGGCTGCAATGCTTTGGGATAGCTACGTTGGCTTAATTAATGATGAACGCCATACGTTTGAAGAAGCCCGTAGTCTAATGATGGATTACTTAGTTGCTGGATATAAATTAACACCTATCGCTCCAACTTATACAGAAGCGAGAGATGCACTTCTTGCAGCGGCATACGCTAATGATGTTAAAGATTATGAGATCATCTTAAATGCATTTGCTCGTCGTGGTATGGGACTTGGCGCAGTTTCTCCAGAACGTTTCAACACTAAACATGAAGGTGTTGTTGAGTCTTACGAAACTAAGCTAGCAACCTTTGCTGTAACAAGTAACACTCTTGACGCTAACTATGAAGGTATGACAGTCGGGTATTGTTCTCGCGATGGAATTGTCGACAAAGGTGAAACAGGAACAGTTAGCTTTACGGTGATGAACAAAGGCAGTGAAGCATTCGAATCTATTGACGCTATAGTTGAAGTGACAAGCGGACAAGATGTAACATTCGCAAATGATGGTAAAATCACGTTTAGTTCTGTTGATTTATTTGCTGAAACCACAAGTAGCCCAATTGAATTCACATTAAATGAAGCTGCAACTGCTGATTTACTTGAGTTTAAAGTTTCCTTCCCTGATTTAGCTGAAGAAATTGAAACTAGTGAATACCAGTTCTCGACAATAGTTAACATGGACTTCAATGTTAAAGCTCCTGTAGGCAATAGCTCAACTAGTGATATGGAAGATGTTTCAGGTTTAAAAGACTTCGTTGAAACAATATACTCTGGTGGTGATTTAGCTAAAGGTACCGGCAATCTTGAATCACAATATGCCGCCTACTTCCCAGTTGATAGCCAATATTTACGTATAAAAAATAATGGCTTTGAATCTGATGTTGCATATGAAACCAATAAAGTTACTGTTGGTTATGCTGGTGATTTTGTAATTAGCTGGTTCCAATATTTTGAAATTGAAGAAAACTGGGATGGCGGCGTCGTAGAAATCAGCGTTAATGATGGTGATTGGGTCGATGTGACAGATATGGAAGGTACTTTTGAAGGCCCTGGCTATAGCGGAGAACTAAAAAACTTGCTACCAGGTCGTGAAACATTTACTGGTTTCAGCCCATTCCCAGGTGGAATGGAATCAGTGAACTTCGGAACAACACTTAATGGCAATGAAGTACGTTTCCGATTCCGCATGGTAACTGATACAAACAGTAATGAGTTTGGCTGGGTTATCGACAATATTAAATTCTCAAATATTGTAACTCCAGTTTTTCATGAGTTAGTCGCTGGTGACACATTTGCTTGTGAAAACAGACTACCAAACGTGTCGATTGCAGCTAATGCTACTGAGGTTAAAGAAGGCGAGCCAGTAAGCTTCACAGCTACAGCAGTAGATGCAAATGCTAGTGATGCTTTAACCTATATCTGGACACAAACGTCAGGAACTGCAGCGACATTGACAGGTGCAGATTCTGCTACATTAAGTTTCACAGCACCACTGGTTAGCACTTCTTCTGAAACATTAGAGTTTACGTTAACCGTGAATGATGGTGTTGCAGATGTCGTGACTCCAGCCTCAATAAAAGTGAATGATATCCCGGCAATTGTTACTCCTCCATCATCAAATTCTAGTGGTGGTTCAATTGGATGGTTAGGACTATTACTATTACCTATTGCTGCGCTTCGCCGCCGTAAGTAACCGAGCGTCGATTGAAAATCAAAAAGCCACAGTAATCAGTACTGTGGCTTTTTTCTCTAACAAATCTAAGACAAAAACTAATATGTTTTGAGCTCATTTTTAGGACTGTAATCAATTTCTAATTCAACAGCGCTATACCGTGGATCACCGGATAACTTTGTATACCAGTAATATAAATCTAATTCAGCTGATTTAGCGGTTAGTTGATAGGTATCGTCTGCTAACTTTTTGATATCAAAATCTGGTTGTAATTCCTTTGGCTCAATAGTCGAAACAACAACCAAAGAACCTTTAATCATGCCAAAACTATTAATATCCAAATTATAAACTGACTGATTCGCTTTTAAAACTCGACTTTTAGTCGTAAATTTTTGTTTATTAAATTGAATTGTATACTTAGACTGTTCAAAACTACCATTTTTATTCTTAAGATTAATAGAATCAGGACTTTTTACAATCGTTTCCTTAGGCTTATTTTTATCATCAGCCGTTAGAGTTGCCGACGCTGGAGAGGTTATAGTTTCACCATTGTCGGAAAACTTCGTCGTTTCATCAGCACTACACCCATTCAATGCAGTAAATAACGCTACAATTATAATTTTTTTCATGTTAATCCTTATGTAAAAAAATGATATAGTACTAATCATATAACAACTATTAAATCTATAAACTCAATGCTGACTAAAACAATCGTTGCCAATTATATATGGCACACCAAATCATTGAAATGTTACCACTAGACTGATTTTAGCAATCAACGTAATAGGATACGACGCCCCCCGATTAATAACCTAAAAATGAACTCGAATGGAATAAGTACAGTGCACTTGCAGATTTCATTGTAGCGACTATTATGAGGAATAAAAATAATCTAGTCTAGAATAATTCAACATCTGCTTTTATGCTCTCTGTGTAATTGGCTAAAATAAATCTGATAACTAAAAGCTATTAAGTGGTTACACATGCCCTTTGTTATCTCCAAAAATGCTTCTCTAAATTTAATGTCTCACCATAACACTATTTTATATAACCTTTAAATTAATACCTTATTATATTCAACCTTAATACATCCAAGTTAATTCCGCACAAAAACATTAACTTACAAAGACATAACGATCTATAATCGATTAGTAAAAAATCCAGATATTAAATTAATACGGCTATTACAATTAAAAAATGTACATTTTATTAATAAAAAAACTAATTTCAACATAAAACTCAAACATTAATCATACTCATTTACTATTAACCTTTAGACCATATTAGCTTAAATCAATATGTTCTCATATTTTATGTTCTTACTAACTGAACAGGTTAATTATATAACCACTATTAGACACATTAAGCCGCCATTGGTAATAGCCGTGAGGAATGAATAGTTTGACTGTAGCCAAATGATATAAAAACTAGCTAATATCAGCTGTTTTTTCTATTGGGAAAAATATAAACTAAATAACATTCATAAACTGGGCCTTAAACATTTAAATACTCAAATATCAACACCAAGCCGTTGTCTTATATCGATTTTACTTGTTTGAATCGAGCACATTTTTTTATGATAAATGTTACAGCCCAGATCAGCCTTTAGTTGAGTGATAGATTTACCTACCACCGACTTCATTACGGGCTCGAACCAACCTTGAGTAGATTTGGCGATTTTAAGTATTGATATAATGCTTGAATAGTAAACTTAGTAGACTAGCCCAGCTTAACCCTTCGTCCAAGTGCTGCGCTCATGCCGTTGCCACTAAAAATCAATTGTGTTTGCGCACCGCGCCGCTATTTCAAGTCTTTTACCTTGAGCACTGTCCAAGCTTTTACTTGTTTCTTCTCAGAGTAGATAGCTCGGGTGATCGTTGGATTAATTTGCTTGGTTGCAAGCATCAGCTAGAAGCCATTGTTGAGTTAGATATCGACCATATATTTCAGCCAAGTCCTGATGGAGTGCACAAAGATCTATCTTGTAATAAGACTTACTTAAAACGCATGAAATTTTCTGGTAACGCTAGGCAAGATACAACTTGCATAAAATAGAAAACTCGGCTTTTCGCAGTTGCTTTGAAATGACTTTAGGCCGCGCCTGCAAAGGCCTCCATATGGATATCGTTAAAGCTTCGATGCAAACCAGCGATAGCGTCGACCTTTTCATCACCCAGTGTAGAAACCAGACTAGAAGCAAGATCTAAAGGGCGAATATATCGCCGTCTCTTACAGAAACCTGTTCTTGGCAGTTTCATTCAACCAATTTCATCAAACAGTTGTCTTAGATGTTGGCTTGCATCGATAATAGTCATGGCTTTTGGGTTGGTGATTAGATTGTGTTTAGCGACTTAATCTGCTCATACCAAGAGCCTTTCTTCTATCTTTATTTATGCCTGTGCTAAAGATTATGTCTATGAAATAACGTTAACTATTCCTCTTCATCTGATTCATCAGCATGAGCTGAAGCCTCAAACATCTCAATATTGGCTAAT
Source organism: Shewanella sp. 5S214 (assembly GCF_041439795.1). NCBI lineage: Bacteria > Pseudomonadati > Pseudomonadota > Gammaproteobacteria > Alteromonadales > Shewanellaceae > Shewanella > Shewanella sp. 5S214. The sequence continues at coordinate 80,414 of NZ_JBGOOV010000003.1, read as the reverse complement.
TGTCCAAACCAGAAATCTGAACTGACCATCTTAAACTGACGTGATAAGCCTTCACTTGTAACAGATTCTAACTGCCATAATATGCCAGTTGCTTCTGGAAATTGTGTGCCGGTAATTTGATCTTCAAACAATCGATGTAATAACACATCGGGAGATAGCCCTGATGCTAAAAGACGTACCATAGATGCATGTAGCGACTGATCAAATATGCTTAAATCGTCTGCATCTGTTGCGGTCACATTTACCATAAACTCAACACCGGTAGGCTCAGCAAAGACACCATTAAAAGCTTCTCTCAATAATGCATAAGCACTAAAAAAGCCTTCATGAAGCAAGCAATCAGAATATTCTTCCCACATCCTGTCACCAATCATGTCATTACTTAACTGGTCAATTTTACCTTCTGCTAATTCAGTGAATAAATGAGTTAAGACAATTTTAGCGGCTTCGGTGGCCTCTAAATCATTTAAAGACATCATGCACATTTCTCTAAGTTCAGACTCCTCCATATCATCTAAGCCATCATTTAAGCCCATAATAGCCATCAATTGAAGGTAATCTTTATTTGACCAGGCGTTAGGGATCTTGTTGATTTTACGAAAAGAACCAATTTGAACATTAAATTGTGCTGTCATGGAAACTCCTTCAGGTGAGCATCAAAAATTGACGCACATTAGCCAAACTAAAGCCCTGCATGTAAGAGCGCAACACTAGATCGATTTAAAAACAAAAAATGTGAGATAACAATTTACCGATAAGAATATAACCCACTGATAGTAAATGCTTTATATTATCTAAATAACACATTAAGCGTTATATTAAACTTTGTTTATATGGTATTAATTTAGTTAAAAATTAAACATCATATTGTAAGCTATTCTTTGAATTAAATATGAAACAGCCAGATAGTAGGTCATTGTTAGCGATGACAATTAGATGAACAATGAACATTATCAATGAACAACTGACCTACCCGAACCAGATATATCACTGCTACGCTTGTCTTTAATGGCCAAGTCTTATGGCCAACGTTTTAACTTCATTTCAATATCATCATTCTGCTCATTAGGCGTCCATCAAGCATTATATTGATAGAACAATGTATCGCGATAACAAGCAGTAACGTATTTTTTAGCTCTTTATTTGCTCCAGAAAAAAAAATGACCCTTTATGTCGATATCTATTTTATTTTTAACTTCTATAACGCGTTCCATTAGTTGATCATCCCAACAGTTAGCGTCGTTATGCTCAGCTCAATTTGAAGTCGCTATCATAATTATCTGAACTCTGAATAGGCAAATGTGAACCTTAGTCGCTATAAAGCAATAATACTCAGGCTTTACAATGAGCTCACAAGCCAGCAATAACGTTTTGCAAGTCAAATTATACTTACTGTCTAGAGGTCGTATACTGGCGTTGCTAAAAGGAGGTATTATGGATTATCATTGAATTATAGGCATAAAAAAGCCCCGTTCGATTAAGAACAGGGCTTTAAATAATGGTACCTGAGGTCGGACTCGAACCGACACGCCGCGAAGCAGGGGATTTTGAATCCCCCATGTATACCAATTTCATCACTCAGGCAAAGACTTGTAAGCTGTATTTAGCTTTGCAAAAAAATCTGCTGTACGCAAATATCTTTGCAAAACTAACCACTCAATTAATCAACTTATGTTGTCACAATTAAGTGTTGGCGATTATACCTTTGCATTTAATAATCGCAAGTACTTTACCTATTATTTCTATAAAAAACACTCAATTGCTCAAAAGTCATTCATAGTGCCAAATAACAATGGCTGATGGTTTTTGTGAGCTAATTAGCAGTTTCACACAAATATAACATTATCACTGCTGAAGATTGATCAAGATCAGTATCACGACAGAGTTTTGACTTTATGATGATCATGATTTCACATTCCAGAGGATAAATATCATGGCATTTTGGTTAGATTTAATGTTTGGTAACGCAATAGGATTACTATCGATGACTGTAATCTTTTGTACCTTTGGAATAATGTCTTATCTAATGTGGATGTTTATTGTGAAGTCTGCACCTACTAAGTGAGTCTCTAACTAGGCTAAGTATTTTACTGCTTATTATTTCATGATCAATATGGATTCTTCCTTGCGAATCATACATTGGCGATAAAACACATGGAGTGTTTTTATGTCAAGTTGGGGGCTATATGGCCCCCATTTTTTTATTTATACCAATCAAATACTGCACAAAATATTAAATTAAGCGGCATGCTTGCGTGATTGAACCAAGCCATTAATAAAATGTGGACGTGTTTTGATTAGATAGGTCATTTCCTCAGCACTCGGCTCACCTGCTGGTAAACGTAATACATCGCGATTTAAATAATTTCGCGCCGGCATCGATATCTTGTATTCTGCCGTTGGTCCTTGAATCGCATAGTGACGCTCATTTCCAAGCATCTCAAGTATACTGCTATGAACTAGATTTTTAACTGCTAACTCATTTTGCGGTAAGGTTAAAATAGTCTGTCCCTGTAAAAAGAATTCGCGTAACAAGGCTCTTTCTGCCGGGTCGAGTAGCTTCACTTTTGCTTCGATGGTTTCTACTGTGCGTTTTTGGCGAAAAAAAACAATAGACTCATCAACCACAAAGGCAAAAATTTGACTTAAAAAATACGCGACTCCCATTATTAATCCTAAGCCAATAAACTGACCATATTGATTGACTAGGTGATCTAACGATAAAAACGCCAGTAAATCTTTAGGCGCAAACAGTAAACTAGTACATGTTACAACAACCCATGTCATAGCACTTACGAATAAACGTTTGCTATTAAACAACTTTATTGAACCTACTTTTATTTTCATCATAGCTTACCCGCAGTGTCAGATTTTTGATCATACTGACTTAAAGCAAAATATATGCCATAAAAAACATCACTAACATTATCTTTATTTACACCATTTCAATTCCATATTAGGACATTCAAGCTATGCTTGAATAAAATTCAGAAAGTTGGAATTAACACTAGCGCAACAAGCTGTAAGCTCGTATTTTATATGTCACTCATCATTGATCATTAATCACATTGAAGAAAATATGCTGATATTCATACGTCAATTGCTCCAGAGCCCTATTGCCCGAAAGTTAACACTGTCTATCGTGGTGTTTAGCTCTTTGATTACGATTGTGACGACAGCTTATCAGCTTATAAGTGATTATCAGGAGGATGTGAATAGAATTGATCGCGTATTTTCAAGTATAGAAGCGGTAAATTTAGAAGTATTAGCATCCAGTGTTTGGGTAATAGACGAAGACTTAATTAACACTCAACTCTATGGTTTAAGCCAATTACCTGACATTAAATATATTTCTATCCGTGATGACAGTAATCAAGAATGGCATTTTGGTGAGTATCAGAAAACGGCCGTTATCGAAAAGCAATTTCCGTTGATTTATACCAACAATGAAAATATTCCTGTTGGGACCCTTACAGTACAAGCCGATCTCAATGCCATTTATGATCGTCTGTATAATAAAACAATACTGATTTTACTGTCCAACGCGATCAAAACCTTCTTCGTTGCAGGTTTTATTTTGTTTTTGGTCTGGTTCAATGTCACCAAACATCTGCGCCAATTAAGCCAATATTGTGATGAAATTAGCTTAGACAACCCCTTTACGCCCTTAAATTTTAACCGTAAGCCACAACGTGATGAGTTCAGTTTAGTCGCCGAAGCCGTCAATACAATGCAACAACAAATTCGAGGGTCTTATCAAGATCTGCAGCAATCAAAAGTCGATTTAATGCATGCCGTTGAAGATCGAGATCGCTTACTATTATTAGAGCGTAGTTATAAAGATGAACTTGCTCGCCAAGTAAAAGAGCAAACCAGAGAACTTGAACAATCACTGCAAATGTTAAAACGAACACAACAAGTGCTGATAGAAAAAGAGAAAATGGCCGCATTAGGAGGATTAGTTTCCGGCGTCGCCCATGAAATTAATACCCCGATAGGTATTTGTCTAACGGCTGCAAGTTCACAATTGGCTTATGTAGAAGATCTGATCGAGCTTATCCATAGCGATCATGCCACATTAGAACAAATCAATGGGATTTTAGAGCAATACCAAAAAAGCAGTCAGTTAATTGTGAGTAATATCACTCGTGCCAGTTATTTAATCCAGCAGTTTAAATCTATTGCGGCAGAACAAAGCCAAGAAAAATACACTCTATTTAATCTTAATCACCAATTACGCGATATTACCGACTCAACCTTAATGATATTTTCGCCGCAAAAGGTTGAGATAACAGTCAATATTGATGAGCAATTGCAGGTTTACACTAATTCCAGCCTACTCTCCCAAGCTATTAATAACGTGATATCAAATGCATTTTTACATGCATTTAAAGATACCTCACAAGCGAAGATCTGCATTAATGTAATAACTAAACCTGACACTATTGATATCGAAATTCAAAATAATGGTGCGCTTATTCCAAGTGATATTGCAGAGCATATATTTGAACCCTTCTTTACCACCGCTCGCCACAAAGGTGGCGTCGGCTTAGGGCTCGCAGCTGCATTTAATGCAATTACGCAGATAAAAGGTAGCATTCGCTATGTTGCTATGTCACCCCTTGGAGGACCTATGTTCGTGATAAGCGTGCCGCGATAACATCAGTAAAGCAGCACTTAACGATGCTAAACTGTTCTCGCGGCTAATTTACTCAGTACACGACTCACAGCAACAAAAGCAAATGTTCCCGTCACCATAGTAATGGCGCCAAAACCAGAAGCGCAATCCATCCGCATACTGCCTTGTGCTGTTTCCTTAGTGTTGCATACGCTGCCATCAGCTTGAGGATAGACTAGATGTTGGGTCGAAAACACCGCATCTACCGCAAAGCGGCGCTGAATATTTTTAGTAAAATTATAATCTTTACGTAATATGTTGCGCACTTTTGCCAACAATGGATCTTGTACTGTTTTAGCCAAGTCAGTCACTTGAATTAAGGTCGGATCGGTTTGGCCGCCAGCACCACCAATAGTCACTAGGGCAATTTTATTGCGCTTACACCAAGCAATTAAACCTGCTTTAGGTTTTACCGCATCAATACAGTCAATCACATAATCAATATCACCACCCTGTGAGGCTGGCTTAAAATACTCCGCCAGATTGTCTAAAGTAATAAAATCTTCTACTTCATTAACCACACACTCGGGATTGATTTCACCAATACGTTTTGCCATAACCTCGACTTTTGATTGGCCGATAGTAGAGGTTAATGCATGTATTTGGCGATTGGTATTGGTAACACAAATATCGTCTAAATCGATAAGGGTGATCTGTCCTATACCACTTCTCGCTAGGGCTTCAGCGACCCAAGTTCCGACGCCACCGATACCCACAACCACCACATGTGCTTTTGAAAAAGTCGCGAGTGCTGTTTGGCCATATAAACGGCCGACACCAGCAAAACGATGAGTATAAGATTCTGACAACATTGGTTACGCCCTAATTAACGACTATTTTTTTCGCGGCTAATTTTAAACGATTTATCGCCAAAGCTAAACGTTTGTCACGATTTGCTCGACATGAATCTGATTAAGGTGGCGGTTCAAGTTATTCATAAGCATCTGATGTAAGCATTTACTGATAATGCTCCACATCAACTTGGATAAGTGTTGCGATAAAGCAATCAAAAATAACCTGTGGTTAAACTATCCAAATAAAACTGACACTTTAGTTACTAAAAAGTGGATTGATACCTCAAGAGCACGTCTATTACGAATTAATACAAGCAATTAATCTTCGCAATAAGCCAGGAACAGCATTTTGTAGTGGTCAATAAAGGCCTCACTCTGGAGGTAATCAAATATAAATGGGTCGCTCAAACTAATCGATTATCACAAAACGCTTAAAAAATGCTTAATTTATGACCTTATTAGACTAAAGAGATCAATTTATCATTCAATATTCGCGATGATTAAATTAACATGGGCTAAAATACAATTCTGCAACTTTTGTGGTTGAGCGCTAGCCGATTTTACATAAATAGGTACGCCCCTAAGAGGCAGATTTAAGACATATATTGATTTAATTACACAGATGGTCGCTGATATCACAGATTTATCGACAAAATTTCAAGTTGGGCTTGTTTATTTGATCTAGCCCACACTATGAAGGAACTAAATCTGTGAAAATCTGCACCAGATTGTTACAGAATTAAATCTGCGACAAACTTCACTAACTAAAACCATGAAAAATGGAATATAGAACATAACGTTCTAGGGAGCATGAAAGATGAAAAAAACCTTAATCTCTGCATCGGTAGCATCAGTACTCACATTAGTTTCTTTCGCTACACTTGCTGAAGGCCCAAGTTTCTATGGTCGTTTAGATTTAGCTGTGACTAATTCTGATAAAGGCGCTACAACTCAAAATGGTAAAGAAGGCACAGTATTAGAAAACAACTTTTCTAACTTAGGCGTAAAAGGTAGTGAAAAGTTTGCTAACGGTATTGAACTGTTATACCAAATGGAATTCCAAGTTGAAAATACCACTCAAACTGAAGGCAAAAATGGCAGTGACGAAGTCGTATTCAAAGCGCGTAACACATTCTTAGGTTTAAAAAGTGACGCTGGTACTGTGTTAGTCGGCCGTAACGATACAGTATTCAAACAATCTGAAGGTGGCATAGATTTATTCGGTAACTTTAACGCCGATATCGATCGTATGATTGGTGGCCAATTACGTAGAGCTGACGGTATTTGGTACTACTCACCAGTGATTGCTGGTTTAGTCACATTAAACGCAACTTATTTAATGGATGACAACTACGAAGGTTCAGATGAAGACCAATATGCATTAAGTGCAACCCTTGGTGACAAAGGTCTTAAAGCACAACCTTATTATATTGCTGCAGCTTATAACACTATTGGTGGTATTGATGCTTATCGTGGTGTGGCGCAAGTTAAGCTAGGTGAGTTCAAGCTTGGTGGTTTATACCAAAACACTGAAAGCCAAACCACTGATCAAGAAGGTGATTCTTTCTTCCTTAACGTATCTTACAACCTAAACGGCGTAAACTTAAAAGCTGAATACGGTCAAGATGAAGCTGGTTTTGGTAGTTACTACAAAAATATTAAAGAAGCGACAGGTACAGACGTAAATATCACTCAAATTACTGTGGGTGCTGACTATCGTATCTCTAAGTCAACCTTAGTTTATGGTCACTATGCTATGTATGAAGGCGACCACAAAGTCGGTACTGCTACTGTTGATTTAGAAGATGACAATATCTTCACTGTTGGTGCACGTTACGACTTCTAATCATAGTGCTAGCCGCTTCGGCTTAACAGCATAAATGATTAAAAATGCCAGTCTATGTAGACTGGCATTTTTGTATTTGTAATACCATCATTACGATGTGGTCATCAGATGTTAAACAGTGATTTAAAATTAGGCTGTTGCACTTTACGATTAACAACCGTCAGCTAAGCAATCACTTGATTGAACACTTCAACATGATGTGACTCAACCAACTCTGGCATCACATGGTGAAAATAATGCTCAATCGCATCTTTAGCGCAATGTTGATCAAACGCAGCTCGGTCGACAAACTTTTCCACAAAGGCGACTTTATTGTCATCATCAATACTGATATTCAGTTCATAACGAATACAGCCTAGCTCACGTCGAGTATCTGGAACTAAACTTGCCAATGCAGCCACTAAGGCATCGCGCTTTCCTGCTTTAGCGGTAAACTGAGCGACACAGACAATTTGTTGGGTGTTTATTGCGTAATCTGACATTATTTTTCCTTACATTAATAAATTAACAGCATATCTAAGTGCTCAATCCCATCTTCAAGATACACAGCAGAATTAACCACGAAACCATGCTGTTGATAAAACTGACGTAAATAATCTTGCGCACCGATTTGGATATTGTCATTGGGCCAATGTCGTTTGGCAATACTAATAGCTCTTTGCATTAATTGATTAGCAATCCCCTGACCCCGTGTTACTTTCGCCACAGCAACACGGCCAATACTGGCCTGAGGATAACTCAGACTAGGTGCTAACACACGACTATAGGCCACAACATGGCCAAGCTCGTCCAGCCCAAGTAAGTGCCTTGTTTGCGGGTGTTTGTCTTTACCATCTAACTCAGGGTACGGACAATTTTGTTCCACCACAAACACATCAACTCGAAGTTGTAATAACCCATAAAGTTGTTCCAGCGTCAATTCAGAAAAGCCAACATCTACCCATTGTAATGTCATCACAAACCTTATTTATCCCTGCTCTATACGCCATATTAGCATGATTAATGTATCTCACTAGGCTCATCTGATGGGCTTTTTTCTGGGGGTTTTCGAATAAATAATACTGCAAAGACTGCGATAAAAAGAAAACATGCCATAATAAAAAACACATCATTATAGGCTTGAATATACGCTTGTTGCGACATGGTTTTAGCAAGTAAAGCATAAGCTTGCGAGTTAGCGCTTACAGCGTCCGAGCCAGCAGTTTGTAATATCGAACTGGTGTGAGCGATATAATTATAGGCTTGCGAACTTACGGCGGGTAACGTTTCTTTTATGTGTGCCAAATGCCCCCTTGCCAGGTTATCGGTTAACGTTGCCACCAAAGCGATACCAAACGCCCCACCTAAATTACGCATCACATTGAGCACAGTCGATGCCGAAGCATTTTCATGTGGTTTTAAATGCATGGTCGCCAAAATACCAATAGGAACTAAGATAAACGGTTGCCCCAAGGCGCGTACTATTTGCGAGGTAATCATCTGATCGCCCGCATAATCAAGAGTCATATTGCTATTCATGTAATAACTGGTGGCAAATAAAGCGAATCCAAGTGCAGCCAAATAACGCGGATCAAACTTCTGCATTAACTTAGGCACTAAAGGTAGCACCAGTAATTGTGGAAAACCCATCCACATAATGACTTCACCTATTTCTAGCGGAGTGTAGTCATGAATTTGTGATAGATATAAGGGGATCATGTAAATGGCCCCAAATAATGCCATACCGAGTAAAAAGTATGCCACGGTAGACAAGGCAAAATCACGCTGAGCAAGCAGACGGATATTGACTAAGGGTTGTGCTTTACGTAACTGAATCCAAATAAATAGACTGATATTAATGGCGGCAATTATCGCGAGGTTACGAATAAGATCTGAACCAAACCAGTCTTTACGATTGCCCTCTTCTAGCACCACTTCTAGGCAACCCATACCCAGTGCCATCGTCACAATACCGGAATAATCAGCATCTTTTAACTTTTCCCAAATAATGGGTTTGCGCTCTAAACCATAAGCTAACATCGCCATTACCAATAAGCCTGGCGGAACATTAATATAAAATAAATAATGCCAACTAAATTGCTCAGTTAACCAGCCTCCCAGCGTCGGCCCAATAGAAGGGGCAAATGTGGCCGTCACCCCAAACAAAGCCATACCCATAGCACGTTTATTGTCAGGTAAGCACTCAAGTATGAGTCTAAATGCTAACGGAATTAATGCTCCACCGAAGAACCCCTGCAAGGCACGAAAAGCAATCATCGACTCAAGGTTCCAAGACAAAGAACATAATATCGATGCCAAGATAAAAGCCGCTGTGGTCCAGAGTAAATAACGTCGAGTCGATAATCCGGTACTTAACCAACCCGAAAGGGGAATCGCGATCATCTCCGCCACTAAATAGGCGGTAGCAATCCAGCTACCCTCCTCTAAAGTGGCGCCTAAACTACCTTGGATCTCTTTCATCGACGCATTGGTGATTTGAATATCCAAAATCGCCATAAATGCACCAATTAGGCCGCCCGCAACGGCTATCCAAGATCGGACACTACCACGCTGGTACCCAGTCGGTTTATCATCCTGTTTACTAGCAGAGCTAACTTCAGAAGCATTTACCTCTGCAGTTGATTGACTCATATTAATGCCCTGCTGCCGCTAACGTGGTTTGATCAGCGGACGACTTAGCCAGCGCCTGAGATTGAGCAGCAGATTCAGTATCGACTTCAACCACCGCACTCAGTCCAGGCAAAATACGTCCGATAGCAGATGAAGACGGCTTTCGTTCAAGCCGAATGCGCACCGGAATACGTTGAACAATTTTAGTAAAGTTACCGGTCGCATTTTCTGCAGGTAACAAGCTAAATTTAGAGCCCGATGCTGGAGCTAAGCTGTCGATAAATCCACTAAACACCTCATCAGGATAGGCATCTAAACTGACGTTAACGCTTTGTCCGGCTTGTATGTGCTCAATTTGAGTTTCTTTAAAGTTAGCCGTTACCCACACTTGAGTATCTGGTACTAAACTAAACAATGCCTGTCCCGGTTGAACATACTGGCCTACCATGGCACCACGCTTACCTATAATGCCTGAAAATGGCGCTGTAACGCGTGTATCAGCCAATTGAATATTGGCTAATTCGACACTAGCCTCAGCCTGCTTAACATCTGCTTGCACTTGCAATAGCTGAGCGTTAAACACTGATAATTCACGCTGTTTAGCCACCAATGCAGCTTGAGCTTCATCGACATGTGCCGAGGCAGAATCGAAACCCGCCTGAAGTTGGTCAACATCATTTTGTGAGCTGTAATTACTGACTTTTAATTTTTGTGAACGTTTTAATTGTTGCTGGGCGATTAACTGTTCAGACTGTGAGGCCACAACAGCAGCCTTAGCCTGATTAATTAACGCTTGCTGCAAATCAACCTTCGCCGCCAAGGTTTGCAAGTTAGCTTGCGAGCTGGCTAATAAGGCTTTACTTTGGGCTAGCTTGGCAACAAATTGGCTATCTTCAAGTTGAGCCAATAGTTCACCTTTGCTGACATGTTGATTATCTACCACGGTAGACTGGACAATATAACCTGGCACTTTGACACTGATATTAGAAATATCGGCCTCGACATAAGCATTATCCGTTGATTCTATAAATCGAACTTGTGACCACCAATAAACACCGGCAACAACTAATACAAGGATAATACTTGGCACTAATACTAAGCGCTTATTGATAGACATGTTTGACTCCTAATTTATTCTCGCCTAGTTTACTACTGTTTCCTTTAGTTTATTAGATAGTAAAAATATAACCCACTGTTCCACAGGTGTAACAATATGGATCTAAATCGTGTACAAATTTTCTCACAGGTGGTTGAACAAGGCAGTTTTACTGGTGCAGCCAAAGCTTTAGGGATCACCAAAGCCACAGTGAGCAGAAAGGTTGCTGAACTCGAAGCCGATGCCGGTGTGCTATTACTATTTAGAACCACTCGATCATTAAAACTGACCGAAGCGGGTTCGAGTTATTACCATCGCATCAGTAAAATTTTGCAAGATTTACAAAATGCCGAAGACTTACTCAGCGCAAGCCAACAAGACATTAAAGGCAATTTAAAAGTAATTTGTCCCATCGAGCTAGGTCAGTTATATCTGGGGCGGATTCTTGCGCGTTTTTTGGCGACTTATCCCAACATCACCATTGATGCAGAACTGACTAACCGCAAAGTGGACGTAATAGAAGAAGGCGTCGATTTCTTATTTCAAATTACCGAACAACACGATCCAAAGCTGCAAAGTTACTCTCTGGTGACCGCAAGCAGACAATTAATGGCAAGTCCAAGTTACCTTAAACGTCATGGAGCTCCCGCAACACCGCAGGACTTAATGAATCATACTGCAATCAAGCTTCAATCGGCCCATATTGATGGTGGCTGGCGTATTTTTGATGGCATCAAATGGCTAGATCTGGATCCACCAGCACAGCTGAAGGTCAATAATGTTACCTTTGCCCGAGAGGCAGCCATTGAAGGCCTAGGTATTACCGCGGTACCGGTTTTTATTGCTCAAGAAGCGATTGATAGTAAGCAACTACTGCCAGTATTAGAAGATTTCCCCATGATGCAAACTAAGGTCACACTCAGCTTTCCCAAGCGAATATATCTTCCACGAAAATACCGAGTATTCATCGAATTTTTATATGATGCCCTGTTTCAGCGTTGGGGAGATGGTGTGCTGGAAATCCCCGACTTTATAGTACAAAACAATCATAATTAAAGATGAGTTTTTAAGCACAAAATAATCTATAGGATATATAGATATTTTTAACTGACTAGGTGCTAGTATCAACTCAATAAAGTGATTAATTGAGATCGTAGAGGTCAGCTTTCGCACTATTAATTCGCAATATCAATGATAAGTTTGGTTCAGGAAATTGTTCAAAGGCTAGGTAAGTATTAAGCGACTGATCCATTGTCTGCTTCAATACTAACCACACACATTACATTTATTAGTCACGCATTATGCGCGCTAGGAGCTATACAAATGAGCAAAGAACGTAATAATTCAAAAGAAGCGAAGAAAAAACCGGCATTATCTTTAAAAGAGAAACGTGCAGTTAAGCAGTCAAAAAATTCACCTGAAAATTTTGCCAGCAAGATCAAATAATTTATGCGTCGTTTAACCTATAAATAGCTTGATGCAGGCATGCTGAGCACATAAAAATACCGAGCTAATTGCTCGGTATTTTTTGTTTAGCGCTTATTTATTCGCGCCCTGCTTAACAGCATTCTACTTAACAGATGGCTAGAACTTGTACTTCACGCCCACTTTAAGCTGCCAAGCTGATTTGTTGATGTCATAAGTATCATAATTGTTAGTCTCAATACCATCTTGGCCAAATGGAACAGAATAAGTATAAACTCCCGTCGTCGCATTGTAGTCATGATCAACTAACTTAGCATTATTAAAACTTTGGTATTCAACCACGCCCCAATCTTCATTAACTAGGTTAAGTACGTTTTTGATATCAAAGTATAAAATACCTTTATGCTCGTCAGTAAATCCTGGCAACTCTTGCGTAAAGCGGAAGTCTAACTGATGTATCCATGGCTGGTTGTCAGTACCTTTTGGTGCTATACCACCGGCATATTGGCCTAAACCAATTTCATCAATAGCCGCTTTAAACTCCTCATAAGTTAATCCACCCGCATACTCAACATTGGCATCATCAGCACCCGTTGGAATGTAAGGTAAGTAATATGATGCGCCAGCAAACTTACTTTGATCACCTAAATTACCATCACGATATGAACCTAGTGTCCAGGTTAATGGGTTACCTTCACGAGCTTCGTAGAATAAGTTAAAGCTAGAGTTATAACCTGCAACAAACTCTACATCATAACCCAAGCTAAAGGTGAAGCGATGCGGTGTTTCATAATAGCCAGTCCCCATAGTGGTGCCATTACGATCATATTGTACTGGAGTATATTGATAATTAGACGTTGCTGTAGATGACGAGCCTTGGTTGCCTTCTTCAACTGAGTTGTATGCATAGCCCGCACGCATGCTAAGGCCCATATCCCACTCTTTGGCAATCGAGAAACTTAACGTCTTACTTGAGCCATCTTCTTCTGCATTGGTTAACATGAGGTCATAACGCTCGGTATTACCACCAGCACCATTATTGGCTAATGGGTCCCATGTTTCGTATACCACACGGCCAGTGGCATCGGTTTTCACTTGGCGACGGGCTAAATCAACCCAAGCTAAGTCGTTTTCTTTTTGAATGTATAAAAATTCACCACCCACAAACCAATTATCACCTAAAGCACCTAAATCCCATGTACTGTCAAAACCAATACTTGCACGCCAGTCAGAAGGTAACTCAAAGTTAGGATCGATGGCATTAACATTACCGTCGCCCCCGACTAACCCCGCTTGAGCATCAGCTGGGACATTACCAAAATCTGGGGTGCCCCAAGCTGGGTTCCAACCGTCGTTATAGCTTAATAAGCTGTTGCCATCATTTGAAAAACTATTTGAAATCCATACTGATGGCGAGCCACCACTGTAACGACCTACACCACCGTATAGGGTCACGTCATCGCTTAACAGGTATTTAAGCCCTACGCGAGGTAACCAAATATCTTGGCCATCTAAGGTTTCGTTGTTAGCAAAACCATATCGATTAACAAAATTTTCATTTATGGCTGGTTTATCTGACATGCTAATGGTTTCATAACGCATGCCAAACGTGAGTTCTAAATCGGCCGTAATATCCCATGTGTCTTCAACAAATAATGCCAAGGTGTCCATGTTAAAATTAGCACTTACATCATTTGGATTACCCGAGGTTGCATTTTGATAACGGAAACCATCGACAGTCCCTGTCGCTAAGTTATCAATAGAATCAAACTCCCAATTACCCAACACATCTTGAGCAAATAAGTTAAATATTTCAACGCTATTGTATTGAGCACCAAAGCCAATATCATGATCGCCTAAGTAATAGTCGCCCACAAAACGTAGCTCAAGATTTTGGTTATTTAACTCGTTTGCTTGGCGAGAACTGTCAGTACCAAAAATAACTTTATCACCTGACTTTTCGAAAGTTTGTACCGACACCATACCAATGCCTAAGTCATCAATGGTTTTCGATTTAGTGGTGGTATCTTTATAAGCAATTTTAATCTCAGTACTAAAATCGTCAGTCCAATCGCTATATAAGTTTGCCGCGTAGGTTTCTAAAGTCTCTTCTTTATCATACCAAGTGCTTGATAATTTTAATGACGAACTATTCGATGACATGTTGTTAGTTAAATTACCTACGGTCGATTGGTAAGTAAAACTAGCACGGTGTTGGTCATTAATATTCCAATCCACTTTAGCTAAGATTTTTTCATCTTTTTCTTGTGGTGAGGTGGTGTAACCGCCAATGCTATCAAGACCATAAACAGACTGGGCAATTTGCTCAATTCGAATAAGCTCTTCTGAAGTCACATCTGACTCATTGGCAAAACCAGCGCCCTTTGGCCCCCACTCAGCTGATTTTGGCGCATCAAAGTTTTCATATGAGCCAAAGAAAAACAGGGTATCTTTAATTAGAGGGAAGCCAACCGTGCCACCAAATGTGGTTTCTTCAAAATCTTGGGTTAAGGTGTCACCAGAGTCTTGGTCTTTACCATCACCAGCCATACTATCGTTGGTGGTTTCCCAAAAAACCGTACCAGATAAATCATTGGTACCAGACTTAGTGACCGCGTTAATTTGCGCACCCGTAAAGCCACCACTTCGAGCAGAATAAGGCGATACGTTTAGGGCAACACTCTCTACTGCGTCGATAGAAATAGGTGAACGCTGAGTTGGATAGCCATTTGAATTAAGGCCAAAATCATCGTTTTGAGAAATACCATCGACGACGAAAGTGTTAAAACGTGGATTCATGCCTGCCACGCTCATTGAAATACCGTCAGTGCCCACAACAGCCATTGGGTTTTGGCGTAATACATCTTTTAAATCACGGCTAATACCGGGTGCATTAGCAATATCTTGCTCACCAAAATCACTGTTACTGCCGGCGCTTCGATAATAACTCGCATTGCCAACGACACCTACACGCTCCATAGCAGAAATGGCCTCTAGCGTGCGGTTAAAACGGAATGTTTCACCTAATCCTAAGTAGACATTGTCTTCAACTGTGTCAGCAAACACATCAGAATCAACTTTGATAATATAAGGACCACCGACACGCAAACCGCGGGCAGTAAACTGCCCGTTGGCACTCACTGGAACTTCAGTAACAGTTCCGGTTGGCTGGTGGATAATAGTAATTTTTGCATCAGTCACAGCATTACCCGCAGGTCCTATAATCTGACCACGAATATCAGATGCGGTATCGGCCGCCATTGCAGGTAGAGCAATTCCCATAGCAAAACATGTCGCCAGCGCGAGACGACTCATCTTATGATTAAGCAACATTTCAAACCCCTGAATATTTTTTATATTTTAATGTTTAGTTACCCGTTTATCGGGCTTGGTAAATCAATAGAGCAAAAACTTCAGGGCGAAGTCTAAGGTCGATATGTTGCATTTTAATGTCATTTTTAAACGAAAAAAGCCACAGAAAAACAACTTTGGAGTAACACATAAATGTCATATTGTTGCTATATAGTCGCGACTCGAGTCTGTGTCACGACATAAAAATCATCTCGTATGCTGGCACATTAAAGACGCGCTTCTTGCTTTAGAAACAATAATGAATTGGAAATTTTTTATGAAATCGTCTGTTTTACTGAATAACATGTTATTGCTGGTGAGCTGTGCTTTGTTCACCTTAACATTCAGCCTCCCAGCCAAAGCATTTGGTCAATTAGGTCACAGAATTATAGGCCAAATCGCTCAAGCCAATTTGTCCCCAACGGCTCAACAGCAAATAAACCAACTGACAGATGGCGAAGGCTTAGCACAAATGTCGACTTGGGCAGATGAAATCCGCTCCGATAAGACCTGGAATCGTGCTGCCCCATGGCATTACATTTCAATTGAAGACGATGAAACATGGAAGACCGTTAAGCGTAATCCTGATGGCGATATCATCGAAAGTTTGCAACGCTTTGAAAAAGTATTAGCGAACCCTAAAGCCAGCCAGCAAGAAAAATGGCAAGCATTGGCATTTTACGTACATTTTGTTGGCGACATTCACCAACCACTACATGTGGGTCATAGCCATGATAAAGGTGGCAATACCGTTAACCTGAAGTGGTTCGGCGAACTTACAAATTTGCATACAGTGTGGGACAGCAAACTAATAGAACAGCAGCAGTTAAGCTATACAGAGTACAGTGATTTTTTAAAGCGTATTAACGAGCAACAACGCCAAAAGTGGATAGGTCAAAGCTATTACCAATGGGCAGATGAGTCAAAAGCATTAAGGCAAGGTGCTTACCAGCTCGAACAGAATTATCAAGGTGAAGACGATTTACGTTTTAACTATGTATTTACCAGTAAACCAATTATCGAGCAGCGATTGCAGCAAGCAGGCATCAGATTGGCAGAAAAACTCAATGCTATTTTTAACTAGCGCTATTACTAGTTATTATCTTTATTGTAGGACAGCAATGTTTAGCTTAATAAAAAGCCAGTGATATTTATCACTGGCTTTGTTATGTACTTAACTCACTTTAGTTAACCTATTTGGCGTAACAGATTACGAGCAACAGCCCTTCTCTTTATGGCCTTTTGGGATCATGTCCCACAATACTTTGGCCATTAACACCGCAAGCACAATGCCAGAAACAGCCACGATGCCTTGAGGTAATAAAGCATGCTCCTGGCCAATTTGCGGCATCACTTCAAAACCAAAGGTATTGACTAAATAATTGACTAATATGCCGAAGACTAACGCTACACCAATCACGCCACCAAGATAGCCATATAATGCGCGCTTACCTAGCTCTTTAGTCACCACACCTAAAGTGGCAATATTGGTCGCAGGCCCCGCCATCATAAATACCAATACTGCACCTGGTGATACCCCAGCTAATAGCAAACCAGCAGCAATGGGGGTTGAAGCAGTGGCGCAGATGTACATCGGGATCGACACCAATACCATCACGAACATCGCCAGAATACCGTCGCCCCATTTGACTAAAAAGTCCGCTGGAACATAAGTTTGCACTAAGGCTGCAAAAAATAATCCGACTAATAGCCACAAAGTTGTGTCTTTAACTAAATCTGTTG
The DNA here is from genome assembly GCF_041439795.1 of Shewanella sp. 5S214. Lineage (NCBI taxonomy): Bacteria > Pseudomonadati > Pseudomonadota > Gammaproteobacteria > Alteromonadales > Shewanellaceae > Shewanella > Shewanella sp. 5S214. Next base: position 62,871 of record NZ_JBGOOV010000003.1, on the reverse strand, counting down.
CGGCGTAATGCAAACCCGATAACACTCGGCTTAATACGCTGTTGTGCTTCAATTCTGTTGCCATATCTTGGGTCGAAGCGCAGCAACTGGCTTGATCACTGCTCTCACTTGGCGCCTGGCTTTGCGCTTTAGAGGCGCAACAACTGCTTGTTGCTGCCACTTCAGCTTGCGGCTCAATTTTGCTACTGCAACAGCTTGATGTAACCGTTTCAGCTTTTGTCTCGTGTTTTACTTCATCTTTTACTGTCGCGCTGCAACAGCTTGAGGGTATAGATTCAATGGGTTTATCAGCGGCTTTAGAGGCACAACAGCTCTGCTTTGCTTCTGCAGTATTGGTTGAAAATGAACGCGCTGGCGCCATCGGGCTCAACACAGACTCAGGCTTAACTGATGCTGAGTTAATCGCCGTCATTTTTACGCTAGCAGTTTGCATTGTACTAGCAGGGGTTTGATGTGTTGATGCTGTTTCAGGGTTAGACGTTGATTTAGAGCCGCAACACGATGAAACCGCTTTGGCACTTGTTGAGGCATCTGTTGCCGTTTGCCCTTTTGCAGATGCTGATGCTGGAATACCGTCATCGTCATCACGGCCGACTAACAACCCCGCCACTATAGCACTGGTAATCGCCGCAATCGGACGCACAATAGCCATAAAAGGCCCGAGCAAAACATAGGATACGGTAATAGAGTCAACGCCAGTTTCTGGGGTCGATACTAAAAAAGAGGTGGTCGCCGCTTTTGAGGCGCCAGCTCGACGCAAACCGACTGCAGCAGGAATAACACCACAGGAACATAAAGGCAAAGGCGCGCCTAATAATGCCGCCTTCACCACGGTTTTCATTCCATGGCCACCGAGTTGCTTTTGCATCCATACCATAGGCACAAATACTTTTAATAGCCCAGCAAGCACTAGACCCAGTAACAACCACGGAGCAGACTCTAAAAATAAGTGCAGAAAATTGGTCAATAACATGCTTAATCCTTATGACCTGGTTGAGAAAAATGATGATGTTCTTTTTTAGCAATAATGTGTTTGTCTGACGACTCTAACGCTTCAAGTATTGAGCAATGCTCAGCACTATCAGGTCCGCCACAGCAGGTATTCGATAAACTCTTCAGTGAAGTGGCAAAATGTTGTAGCTCAGCTAACTTGGCTTCGACTTGCTCAAGCTTAGTATCGACTAAGCCTTTAACATCGGCACATGCACGGTTTGACTTGTCCACTTCAATAGACAGCAAATCGGCAATTTCATTAAGCGAAAAACCAACCGCTTTAGCACGTAAAATAAATTTAAGTCGCTCGGAATCACTACTGTTATAGAGTCGATAACCGGCATCTGAACGGCTTGATGGTGATAATAAGCCGTGTTTTTCGTAAAACCGTAATGTGTCAGCCTTAATGTCGTACAAGGCAGAAAGTTCGCCTATTCGATACATATCGTCACCGCCGCTTGAGATAATGAAGCCATCAATCTAGTGTAGATTTTACCTGAGTATAAACCTTAGAGTTTAATCCAAGGTCAAGGGTTGTTTAATGATTATGTTTGCGTATCTTTGTTCTTATTTCAATATTGTGAAATCACGTAGAAAAAACACCTTAAAGAAGCGGATTACGATAAAATACGTCCGCCTGATCACAACACAGTCGGCCTAGAAGGTATTAAGCAATCGTAAAAACACTATGAGGGACTTTGGTAAAGCAGACTTAGCCTGATTCTGTTTTACGAAAGATCCTTAAAATCAAACTAGTGGACCCTGTACCTACATGAATAATGTCAGACCAATTCGTCGCGCGCTATTAAGCGTATCAGATAAAACTGGAATCCTTGAGTTTGCACAAGCGCTGCATGCACAAGGTGTCGAACTCCTGTCTACGGGCGGTACTGCAAAACTACTTGCAGACAACAACATCCCGGTAATTGAAGTTTCTGACTACACAGGTCACCCAGAAATTATGGATGGTCGTGTTAAAACCTTACATCCAAAAATTCACGGCGGCATTTTAGCGCGTCGTGGTATCGACGAAATCGTCATGGAGCAAAACGCCATTAAGCCTATCGACTTAGTTGCTGTTAACTTGTATCCATTTGCAGAAACCGTTGCAAAACCAGGTTGTACCTTAGCGGACGCTGTTGAGAACATCGACATTGGCGGCCCAACCATGGTGCGTTCAACCGCGAAAAACCACAAAGACACTACGATTGTGGTTAATGCAAAAGATTACCGTCGCGTCATTACAGAAATGCAAGCTAACAACGGCAGCACCACGCTAGCAACGCGTTTTGACCTAGCGATTGCCGCATTTGAACATACCGCAGCCTATGACGGTATGATTGCTAATTACTTTGGTACTATGGTTCCGGCGCACAGTAACGACGAATGCCATGACGACTCAACGTTCCCGCGGACGTTTAATTCTCAGTTCATTAAAAAGCAAGATTTACGCTACGGTGAAAACAGCCATCAAAAAGCGGCGTTTTATGTTGATACCCAAATTGATGAAGCCTCTGTTGCCAGTGCGATTCAGTTACAAGGTAAGGCACTGTCTTACAATAATATCGCCGACACAGACTCAGCCCTTGAGTGTGTTAAAGAATTTGAAGGCCCTGCCTGCGTTATCGTTAAACATGCTAACCCTTGTGGCGTTGCATTAGGCGCTAACTTGTTAGAAGCTTATGACCGCGCATTTAAAACCGACCCAACCTCAGCGTTTGGTGGCATCATCGCCTTTAACCAAGAGTTAGATGCTGACACTGCGCAAGCGATTGTTGACCGTCAGTTTGTTGAAGTGATTATCGCCCCGAAAGTGAGCCAAGCTGCTCGCGATATTATTGCCGCTAAAGCTAACGTGCGTTTACTCGAATGTGGCCAGTGGAATACCAAAACCACAACGCTCGATTACAAACGCGTTAATGGCGGTTTATTAATACAAGATCGCGACCAAGGCATGGTCGACTTAGCCGACGTTAAAGTGGTATCTAAGCGTCAACCCACTGCTGCAGAATTAAAAGACTTAATGTTCTGCTGGAAAGTGGCTAAGTTTGTTAAATCGAATGCTATTGTTTACGCCAAAGACGGCATGACGATCGGTGTGGGTGCAGGCCAAATGAGCCGCGTTTACTCAGCTAAAATAGCGGGTATTAAAGCTGCAGATGAAGGTCTAGTGGTTGAAAATTCAGTAATGGCATCAGATGCCTTCTTCCCATTCCGCGATGGTATCGACGCGGCTGCCGCGGCTGGTATTAGCTGCATTATCCAACCGGGTGGTTCTATTCGCGATGAAGAAATCATCGCTGCAGCAGACGAGCACGGTATGGCCATGGTATTTACGGGCATGCGCCACTTCCGCCACTAATAAACGCAAATATGGGTATCGCTTATCAATCTTGCTTTGCTAAATGTTTTTGCAAAAGTAGATAACAAGCGATACTTTTTAAATTTTTTTAAACGAATTAGAGCGTAGCTATTTTTTTCTAATTCAATGAAAGCACGCGCAGCTTATAGGGATAAGTGAGCATGCTTGAAGCAGAAATAGAGAACATAGCGCAGCTATAAAAGGATTAAAGATGCAGGTACTTATAATTGGTGGCGGTGGTCGTGAACATGCTCTAGCTTGGAAAGCCGCTCAGTCTGCTCAAGTTGAAAAAGTTTTTGTTGCACCCGGTAATGCCGGCACTGCCTTAGAACCAAAATTACAAAACGTTGCCATTGATGTAGAGCAAATTGACGCCTTAGTCGCCTTTGCTCAAGATAACGCTATTGCAATCACAATTGTCGGCCCAGAAGTACCATTATCGTTAGGTGTCGTTGACGCTTTTAATGCCGCTGGTTTAGCGATTTTTGGCCCAACTAAAGGCGCTGCGCAGCTTGAATCTTCAAAAGCCTTCACCAAAGACTTTTTAGCCCGTCATCATATTCCTACAGCTGAGTATTCAAACTTTACTGACATTCCATTAGCTAAAGCGTACGTGACTGAGCTGACGAGCAAAACAGGCTTTCCAGTTGTGATTAAAGCCGACGGTTTGGCTGCGGGTAAAGGGGTGATTATCGCTGCAGATCAAGCCCAAGCTGATGCCGCCATTGATGACATGCTAGCAGGCAATAAGTTTGGTGATGCTGGTTCGCGCGTGGTAGTTGAAGAATTTTTAACAGGTGAAGAAGCCAGCTTTATCGTCATGGTAGACGGCAAAAATATTCTTGCTATGGCCACCAGCCAAGACCATAAAGCCCGAGATAATGGCGACTACGGCCCTAACACTGGCGGCATGGGTGCATACTCACCAGCTCCAGTGGTAACACAAGCTGTACACGACTGGACTATCGCTAATGTTATTCGCCCAACGGTTGATGGCATGGCGGCTGAAGGTAATATTTATACTGGCTTTTTATACGCAGGTCTAATGATTGCACCAGACGGTAGCGCCAAAGTGCTTGAGTATAATTGCCGGTTTGGTGATCCTGAAACCCAACCGATCATGATGCGTTTGCAGTCTGATATTGTGGAGCTTTGCTTAGCCGCAACTCGTGGCGAATTAGACAAAGTCACTGCTGACTTCGACCCACGTGCAGCTGTTGGTGTTGTTATGGCTGCAGGCGGGTATCCTGACGCGTATAACAAAGGCGATGTGATTGACGGCTTAACCCTTGGCGATACTAACGGGAAAGTGTTCCATGCAGGAACCTGCATCAAAGACGGCCATGCAGTGACGAATGGTGGCCGCGTGTTATGTGCTACCGCATTAGGAAATACCGTCACTGAAGCACAAAAAGCGGCTTACGCATTAGTGAATACCATCCACTGGGATGATGTCTATTTCCGTACCGATATTGCTTATCGCGCAATAGCTCGTGAGCAAGCTAAAGGCTAAATAGCAAGTATCATTTAGCCCATTATAAAAATCCCTGTGATGGCAACATCCCAGGGATTTTTCATTATTAACAATGTAGTGCGATAAATTAATTACTGTTTAGATTATCCATCATCAGCCATTTTTTTGATTTAGATCACAAAAACATCTTATCCCATGGCGCAATCTAATAAGTCCAAAGGAGTGTGATGAGCTTTTCAGCTCTTTCAACTTCTGTACTTTAGATAGCCTATTCATAAAGATTTTGGAGGATTAAATGAAATTTTCTAGCGGCGACCTGATTTATCAAGGTGAAAAATCAGGGGTACACAATTGGAATACCGTGTCAGGAACCTCTTTTTATTGGCATCCTGATTGGTTACATATTGCAGAAGACATGACAGGTCACAGCGCGACAGCAAAACTCGATGTAGTCAAAGGAAAGGCGACTAAAGCAGATGCTGAAAAGACCATAATAAGTCATTTAAATAAATAATCTGTGTCATAGCAATACTGATGTATTGCCCATATCGCTCTATTAACGCTCTTCGTTTCCATGAGGATACGTCTGGTAACACCAGGTATCCTCGGCTGCTATTTATTCACACCAAACCTTATATATCACATATATAACCATACAAAGTACTTAACCAAGCACACTCATAGTTAACCGTAATAAAACCTCATCATAAAAATACCTGTTAAGCCCAACAATGTTCGACTTAACAGGTATTTTTATGTCAGGATGTGGACCTGTTACGAATAAGTTACCAACCTATTACGATAACACTTAGCCAACTCACACGAATGAGATATTGGTCAAAAATAATAACAACAAGGGAAGTACTATGTCTCAATCGGCGCCACAAAACCCATCTCCATCCGAGCACAAAAAACCTACTTTATTCGATGCTCTTATCCCCGTTTTTGCGCTAATTATTATGCTCGCGGCGGCAGTGTATCTTTTTTCATCAGACAGTTCCTCTGGCGCTAACCAAATTGCCCTAGTGCTGGCGGCGTGTATTGCGATGATTATCGGTTATAAAAATGGTTATAGCTGGAATCAAATGGAGCGCGGTATTGTAAAAAGTATTGGCGTAGCCACAGGCGCATTACTGATTTTATTCAGCGTGGGGTCACTGATTGGTACCTGGATTCTCGCTGGTACAGTACCGACGATGATTTATTACGGTATGCAAATCCTTAACCCTGATTATTTTTACACCGCCTGCTGCTTACTGTGTGCAGTAGTCGCGTTGAGTATTGGTAGCTCTTGGACAGTAGCCGGTACGCTTGGTATTGCCTTGGTGGGAATTTCTTCAGCGATGGGATTAGATGTTAATATCACTGCTGGCGCTATTATCAGTGGCGCTTATTTTGGTGACAAAATGTCGCCAATGTCAGACACCACCAACCTTGCTCCAGCCGTTGCGGGTACGGATATTTTTAGCCACATTCGCCACATGACGTGGACCACTGTACCCAGCATTATCATTGCACTTATTGGTTTTACCTTTTTAGGCCTGACCGCAGATGCCGCACCAATTGAAAACCAACTGACCGATACTCTGGCATTACTGGATCAAACCTATCATCCTGGAATGCATTTATTAATACCATTATTAGTGGTGTTATATTTAGCGAACCGAAAAATGCCAGCATTCCCAACGGTCATATTAGGCACCTTGGCGGGCGCAGTATGTGCAGCGCTATTTCAGTTTGATAACGTGATAGCCTTTGTACACGATGACACCTTGCTACCCATTGTCGCCCTTGTGAAAGGTATCTGGATAGCCATGTTTGACGGCTATGTTGCTAACACTGGTGATGCTGTATTAGACAGCTTATTAAGTCGCGGCGGCATGAGCAGTATGGTAACGACAGTATGGCTCATACTGTGTGCGATGGCCTTTGGTGGCGTGATGGAAGTGACCGGATTATTAAGCCGCATTTTAGAAAGCATTCTTACTGTAGTAAGCGGTACCACCAGTTTGATCATTACCACTCTGGGAGTGTGTATTGGCGCTAACATCATTACTGCAGACCAATACATTGCCATCGTACTGCCAGGCAGAATGTTAAAAGTAGAGTACACTCGCCGTAAATTAGCCGCAGTTAATTTAAGCCGCACACTAGAAGATGCTGCAACAGTAACCAGCCCACTAGTGCCTTGGAATACCTGTGGCGCATTTATGGCAAGTACCCTAGGTGTTGCAACTATCGCTTACCTACCCTACGCCTTTTTTAACCTAGTTTGCCCATTGGTGAGTGCTTCTTATGCTTATTTTAATTTTAAAATCGAGCCATTAGACGAAACTAAAATCAGCACAGGTGAAGTGGTCGGTTAACCAAAGCGATCTTTTAACCAGCCATAATGATAATAACCCCATTGCCCAAGCCGCCTTGCTTGGGTAAAGGGGAATCTCGGCAGTGGTTGCTGATACAAGGGTAAATTGGGCAAAGCTTCACCGGCAATACTTTGCGCTAAGCGATACGCAGCTTGGCTACTAAAAGACACTCCAGCACCGCAATATCCTAAGCTATACCCCACACCACCTTTGCTGTACACATGAGGCATATCATCCATTGCGGCTGCAATCCACCCGGTCCAGTTATAGGTAATGGCTTTATTAGTTAAGCTTGGAAAGCACTTATTTAACGCCATTTTTAAACGCTCGCCGTAAACAGGGTTAGCAGCATCTTTACCCCACACCGCGCCTCGGCCACCAAACAATAAACGGTTGTCGGGTAATAATCGGTAATAGTATTTTAAAATACGGGTATCCATGGTCACTTGATGAGTATGTAAACCCGCCTCTGTAAGCTCTTGAGCGGTAAGCGGCTGGGTCACAATAACATTGCTTAGTATTGGTAAAAACTTATCATCTACGCGGTGATTAAACCGTTTAGGTGTATAAGCATTGCCAGCCATGATCACTTTATTGGCAACCAGTTCGCCACTGTCGGTGATCAGACGATGTTTGCCGCCCTCTTCAATCCAATCTAACACGCACGACTGTTCAGAAATCGTCACCCCTTGAGCTTGCACCATCGCTTTATAACCGAGCAGTAACTTTAACGGATTGACCCCAAAACCGTCTTTTAAGCGAAGCGCGCCAAAAGCTTGATGATGATCTAAATACTGCATCCGAAAGTCTTGGCTTGAAATAAATTCAGCGCCTGAATCTTGGTTACTTGCTAGGTTTTGTTGAATATAATTGGCGGCATTTTGCAGCGACACTAGCGCCTTGGGATTATGCGCCACTTTTAAGTATCCCGCCTCTTGCGGTTCACAAGCAATACAGTGCTGTTTTATCAGACCATCAACTCTAGACACTGCTTGAGTAAACTCATCATATATCCCCTTAGTCGTCGCTAAGTCCCAACGCTGAGTCATTGCCGCATAACCTAAACGACCCGAGCCTTTTAATACAAAACCGGCATTGCGGGCACTGGCACCAAAACCGACTTGGTTGGCCTCAAGTACATGGCAATCAATATTGAATTCGTTTGCTAAATAATACGCCGTTAATAAGCCGGTATAGCCGCCCCCGACAATGGCGACATCAGTTTTTTGGCGACCCAATAATGGTGCCGTCGGCTCGGGTAATGCTTGGGTGCTTGCCCAATAACTGGAGGCGAACTGTTGCTTATTGGGGTGAGAATTAATCAGCGGATCGTACATATTAGTCTTCTTTTTTTATTATTAATTTAGACAGTAGACATTAAAATACCAGCAACATTTCGCAGGCAACACAGTGACAATCTTCACCACATAATACGCAAATATAATCTTCGCCCATATAACGTTGATGCCAGCGCTGAGGATGTTGCTTGATCAGCTTACCACCTGCCTTGGTAAAATAACGCACCGCAGCATTATTAGGGCTTTGCTGCCATAAATGACTCACTCCCGCCTTAGCGCCTTGTGCCATGACTGCCGCTTTAGAGGCTGCTAACAACTTACCACCAAGCCCTTGACCGCGGCCAGATTCAGCAATAGTGTTTGATTTGAAATAACACACATCATTAAAATCAACGCCCCATCGATCAACAGTGCACCATTGATCTTGCGGCCATTGTCCTGCGGCATACGTTAACCGAAAGCCAATAAGTTGTTCATTTTCAAGTGCGACAAAATTGGCATTAATGCCCTTTTTTATCCCTTTATGGTAAATAGCTGTTAGTTCAGCCAAATCCATATAGCCACTTCCGTGGACGATTTCACCTAAGTTGATCACCGCGTCAAAGTCAGTGGCAGTAAGCTCTCTAATCATATTCATTTTATTATTGTGAGTGTTAACACACTTTAGCACACGCCTATATTAGCGGCTACGATGTTAAGCCTTTGTAATAAATTGGCAAAAATTAGTTGAGACTCCTTATTCATACGGGTCGCAATTAAATAAAGAATTTTGATTATGATCCTATACTAGATCATCCAAATCCATGACAGCTTGAACATTGGCCAGCAAACATCTACAGACAAAGTTTTAGAGTTTACCTCTCTTGAACATGGCAAAATAGGCTCACAAATTGGCCGTTCATGCCCTGCGTTACACTCCCACCGGATGCCAAAGTCAAATCATCAATGCACTCCACAATGGTCAAAAATACTTGTTAGTGCGCGACTCTGGCGCAGGTATACCCTTGATGCTCTTAAACAATTGCCGATAATCACATTGTCGTTTAACGCTAATCAAAGCCTGCCACAGTTCGGCGTAGGGCTGCCATCATCAGACAGTTATTAGGCTTATTGAAATATATAATTGGAATACACAGTCAACTGAGTGTAGGCAGTGAATTTAAGATAGAGCTTGGAACGCAGAGTTAGAGGTTGAATTTGTTGTGATTGAAAACATGAGGATCTCAACACTTTTAGTTGAATATAAAGGTACTTATAATAAATGAATTTCTTGGGCTCTAATTGGGACCAAATATAAAGTAGCCAGCCATTACTGGTATTAATATAATGACAAACGAGCACATAAAATATATAGCTCTTTTTTTATCACTTTTAGAAGTAAACTTCTGAACAGAATCTTCATCTATAGCTTGTGCAGCCTTTACTTTAACCGGTAAGAGCATTGCTACAGCATAACTCGGAATTCTCATCCCCATATTATCCCATTCCGGTATGCTTCCACCTGAAGCCTTAATTTTCTTCTCTATAGGGTGGACGGTCATTTGCGCAAAAACCAAATAAGCTATAAAGAAATTGACTAACGGAATACAGCAACACAACCAAAATATACTTTCATAATTTTCCATCATCAATTACCAATTACTGCTTGCATCATAAAGTTTACCCGTAATTTTTTTACCTGCTGTATCGAAACCCAATCCAACAAGGAAACCAACAGAAGCGGCTGCACCAACACCAATCACAACAGCCCATCCAACTGGTGTAAATGCTAGCGCAATACCAACTCCAATGCTATAAGCACTACCTGCTGCGACAGTTCCAGCGCGAAACCTCCAGAAAAAACCAATCTGAGTTGAACAAGTGCTTAAGCGGAGCCACTAACCATTGCAGTAAGCATATAAATTTCTACCTGTTTAGTTTTTAGTTTTCGTCAAAAAAAGCGAATAGAATATTGCAAATAATAAAAAAATAACAAGAGAAGTTATAGTATAAATAGCTCTGATACGATCATTTTTAGTTGCAAATTTTCGTACCGAATTTTCATCCACCATTTGTGCAGATGTTTCTTTAATACTATATATCAAAGAAAAGGCATAACTCGAGATACGAATTCCCATACTGTCCCATTTGGGTAATTCTCCTCCTGAACTCTTAATTTTTTTCTCTAAAGGATGAACAGTCAATTGTGCAAATATTAGTAGTGATACACCAAAGTTTATCATTACTAAAACACTGATAATTACAAATAGATCTTTATACTCAAACATTTAAAATCACCAGCCACTGCTTAACTCATAAACAGATCCTGTTATACCTTTCCCAAACTGGTCAGCTAAAAATCCAGCAGATGCTCCCACTCCAACACCAATAACCACAGCCCATCCTGCGGGCGTAAACGCTAATGCAATTCCTACCGCAACGCCATAGACACCAGTTGTTGTAGCAGTTCCTGCAGCAAATCCCATAGAAAAACCGACAGTTTCTTGCAAAGCCTGTTTTTCCCAATTACCGCCGCTCTCAAAGGTATCCCTTACTCCTGTCGCTCGAGAGTGAACATCCAGCAGTAATAGAGCATTACCACCAAATTTAGCTGCGCCAGCAAATTTACTTAATGATCTTAGCTCTTTTGCAGACGAAATTTGAATCGGTTTAGTCGTTCTAGCACTTTTGGCCTGATTAAGGCCACGATCAGCATTGTTCCAAATACTCGCCTTACGAGCTCTTGAGCTAGCTAGTCGTTTTGAAATTTCATTGTGAAACTGTGTATTTAACCGACTATGTAACTGCCGCGCCGTTTGTTCAAACTTAAGGACTTCTAGCTTTGGCATTTTTGAAAGGTAAGCATTTCGCACGTTTTCAAGCGCCATTTGGTATTCTTTTATTACGTTTTGTAATTGTGATAAATGATGACCCATAGCACCGATGGATGCTCCCATCATTGCTTTATTCTGCTCTGCAAAAAAATCTTTTGGTAAACTATCTAGCTGTTGATCATAGAAATCAGATAATGCTAATAGCATATCAGGCCCAACAGCTGCGTTAACCTGCGCAATGGTTTGTCTTTGATGTAATGGTTTAGTTTTAAATTTACCTAATTCATTATTCAATAAATGGTCTTGAGTATATGCTGTTTTAAAACTATCCATGAAGTTAACTTGTGGAACACCTGGAGCCTGAAAAGTTGCTTCTAAGATTGATGGTGTGTATTAGAACTAAGACCTGTTATCCGCCCTTTAGGGCAAATACAAATTTCAATTGGCATAATATCTTCCTTGATTAATTAAGTGCACATTTTAAATAAACGTTATGTTTGAACCACAATCTATAGCTCAAATGTAATTACGGATAATTTTATTATGTTTAACCTTTTCGTTCCATAGTCATAAATAACTATGATAAAAGCAGGGCCTACTCAAAAATGATAAGTATATTTTAACTGGCTATGTTAGAAAAACATCAAACAACTTTTAATTTTGGCAACAAAAAAGCGAATCCGAAGATTCGCTTTTTTTGTTAGTCAGTACCACTAAATTACTTGTGGTATTTACCAGACAACTCATGCACAGAATTGATAAATGCACCTGCATGTTCAGGATCAACATGTTGATGAATGCCATGGCCTAAGTTAAATACATGGCCAGTACCTTCACCGTAACTTGCTAGAATTTGATCAACTTCTTGATGAATACGCTCTGGCGTAGCATACAACATTGATGGGTCCATGTTGCCTTGTAAAGCCACTTTATGACCTACGCGGCGACGAGCATCACCAATATCAACAGTCCAATCTAAACCTAATGCATCACAACCGGTTTCAGCCATAGACTCTAACCATAATCCGCCGCCCTTAGTGAACAAGGTAACAGGCACTTTACGGCCGTCAGCAAAACGGGTTAAACCATCAACAATTTTTTGCATGTAACGTAATGAGAACTCACGGTAAGCGTGATGCGATAATGCACCGCCCCACGAGTCGAATATCATTAACGATTGTGCGCCATTAGCCACCTGAGCATTAAGATATAACACTACTGAGTCTGCTAACTTGTCTAATAACATGTGCAATGCAGCAGGTTCTGCATAGGCCATGCGCTTAATTTTTTCGAAGGTTTTGCTTGAACCACCTTCAACCATATAAGTGGCTAAAGTCCAAGGTGAACCAGAGAAACCGATTAATGGCACTGAACCATTTAATTCACGGCGAATGGTGCTCACAGCACGCATTACATAACCTAGCTCGTCTTCTGGATCAGGAATAGATAATTTTTTAATGGCATCAATTGTGTCAGTTGGACGCTCAAAACGAGGACCTTCACCCGCTTCAAAGTACAAGCCTAGGCCCATTGCATCTGGCACAGTCAGGATATCTGAGAATAAAATCGCAGCATCTAAATCATAACGACGTAATGGCTGTAATGTCACTTCACAAGCGAGTTCCGCATTACGACATAACGACATAAAGTCACCAGCCTGGGCACGAACTTCTTTGTACTCAGGTAAATAACGGCCTGCTTGACGCATCATCCAAACTGGAGTGACATCGACTGGCTGCTTTAGCAACGCACGTAAATAACGATCATTTTTTAATTCTGCCATGTGGACTTTGTTCCTAGACTGTTATGATTTCTGCTGGGCGTTAGTTTAGCACTTACGCGATTAATGTAACCACTGATGCCGAATTTATGTGAGCTAATCCTAAATCTATTGGCGATTTTATTAGCACAACCGCCCTTATGCTCACAAAACGCACAACTCTGATGTGTAAATCGCAATTTATCGGATTAAAAGTTGCGTCGAGTTATCGGGTTTGGTATAAAAAGTGTGCGCTAGCAAGAACAATCAAGAAGCCCGACACATCGAGCCTTTGAAAACTTAGTTACCCCGTGATGGCATGCCCATCACGGGGTTTTTTATGAGTGTGGTTTTAATATCTGATGTCTTTTGCACAAAAGTGGCTTATTCCTAGGCAAATAAAATAAAACAGTTGATCGTTATATACTTTGTCCAATACATTAGTTGTTATAGAAAAACGGCTAATTAGAGAGAAAACATGCTAACTAAATTAGAAAAAGCAGAGAAACGCTGGGGTGGTTCTCATAATTTGATCGACCAATGGATTAATCATCGCCGTAAATTATTGATCCAATATTTTATCGTTGCAGGTTTAGCACCCTATTCTCGTAGCGAAAAATCACTTCCTAGCATGGATCAAGTAAAACAGTTTTGCGCTCAATTAGTTGATTATGTTTCGGAAGGCCACTTTGAGGTGTACAACAATGTTGTTAAAGCCTGTGAAAAGTTTGGTGAAGCCAGTATAGAAACCGCTAACGGCTTATTGCCAATGATAAGTGAAAGCACTGACATCGCATTAGACTTTAATGATAAATATACCGATGCGGTAGACGAGCAAGTATTGTATCAACTCGACAACGATTTATCCCATTTGGCACAAGCAATGGAGTCACGTTTCGAATTAGAAGATGAGCTAATAGAACTACTATACCAACGCCTTCCTTAAGTGAAATGGTTTCTTAAAAGTGCGACGTTTACGCACTTTTAAATGCCGTGGGAATTTTACCACAACAAGTTTATATTACTGCCAATATTATTGACGCTTACGCCAGTTTTCAGGTATCTCAACTTGTGACCATAATTGTTGACATAACTCTTGCGGTTGCTGCCAATCCCCCATTTTTATCCACTCAGCCAATGCATCTCCTATTTGCGGATACGCGATAGGCTTAGGAGATGGACTTTTCAACCAGCGTTTCAGCACCACAGGATCTAACGTTTGCATACTATCTGCGGCGGCGAGTAATTGTAACGCTGCAACATTGGCTGATTGCTCATACTGTCCCTGTAGAGGTTTAACTAATAATTTCTTACCTAATGTCATCGCTTCACTGGCTAACTCAAAACCAGCATTACCCATAACGCCACCGCACTGCGCCATGTGCTGCTTAAAACCATCGCGATCAAAGCCATGCCAATGAATGTGATCCGATAACGGTTTCAAAGGTTGTGTACTGTGATAAACAAAAAAGTGGTATTGATCAAAGGGTGCTAAAAATTCAGCGACGCTATCGGCATCCTCAAACGGTAAATACACTAGAATTTGATGACTATGATCGCCGCCATTGGGTGAGACCTCAACAAAAGGAGGTAAAATAGGAAAGCCAAAGTGATGCCAGTGACAGCCTAAAGCAATATCAACTGGAGCAAAATGTTTCAGTAAATACTCATTAAACCAGCTATTACCTTGTTTAGGCACAGGATATTGTAATGCCGCCTGATGACTAATGGCAATTGATGGAACATTTTGTTGCTTTGCAGCCCAGGCACTCACGGGTTCAAAATCATTCAACACTAAATCATAACCTGATAAATCTAACTGTTTTATCTCAGATAAAATTGAGGTTTTCATATTAGACATGACCGTTTTTGCAGTATTAACACGGCCACTTTCAGTCACGAATGTCATACCATTTCGAGTCTGATAATCGCCAAAGCATTGCATATCGAAATAATGTTGGGGTGCGCGACCAGAGAATAGAAAATCAACATCAATATTCTGTTGCTTAAGCGCTTTAGACATCACACGAGCGCGACTGATATGACCATTCCCAGTGCCTTGAACTCCGTACAAAATTTTCATGTTAGCTCACTTTCCTTGACGGCTTGTTAATTAAGATTGCAAGACGCTACACTGGTTACCACATACGCTGTGGCACTATGAAGAATTACCATATATGTCGCTATAATATGAATTGTTCAACAAATAATACGCTTGCGATCCCTAACCCTGCTCCAGCAATAATATCCATAGGGTAGTGCACTCCAAGAGAGATACGTGAAATGCCGACAAAGCACGCCCAGGCAAAGGCTACTGGGGCCAAGGCAGGAAAAACCACATTGATGACACTAGCAAATAAAAATGCACCTGCGGTATGCCCTGAAGGTAAACTAAATTTGTCTGAAGGCTCATAACTTGACGTAAAACCGGCTAATGCGTGACATGGACGATGACGTCGAATAGTATTTTTCAACAATAAATACAACGGAAATTCAACGACAAAACTGCCAAGTGCCAAATTAAAAAAATGCTGCCCATTTGGATGAAGAAATAATAATGCGACAGATAGATACGCATAATAATGTCCATCACCTGTTGCTGACACACGCTTAGCCGCCACATTTAAGCCGTTATCTCGGCTAAACTGTACAATCCAATAAAAACAATATTTATCTAACTGACTAATACTCATCTTCATGTTTGCCTCCATGCCAAATGTCAGCAATATTATTGCGCTAATATTAGTCTGACTAAAGTTATGTATTTGTTAACAGTCTGAATAATAGAGTGAGGGAATGAACGCGAGGTGACAGTTAGCCTAAGGTTTTGTGACAGCTGAAATGAATCAACGGTCTGCCGAGATATGTTAGCTCATCACTAGTCAAGATGAGCGTCGTCAAAGTGTGTTGGACTATACCGCTAACTAATACAATCAATAGCAGATGATTAATTCCCATAAAAATACCCCCGCATACAAGTATGCGGGGGTATTTTTAGAAGCTTAGCGTAAGTGGAGTCAACCCACTTTGACAAACGTTATGCCGTTTGCGCCTGCTGACCTTTATTACGATAG
The DNA here is from genome assembly GCF_041439795.1 of Shewanella sp. 5S214. Taxonomy (NCBI): domain Bacteria; kingdom Pseudomonadati; phylum Pseudomonadota; class Gammaproteobacteria; order Alteromonadales; family Shewanellaceae; genus Shewanella; species Shewanella sp. 5S214. The sequence continues at coordinate 46,732 of NZ_JBGOOV010000003.1, read as the reverse complement.
ATCTTCACTAAGTGATAAATATTAATACATGCAACAAAGGCATTCATGCCCGCCACTGGCCACGCTTCAATTGCATATCCATAAGCAACAAAAAAAGCACAACCGGTAAAATTTAACCATCTTAGTAAAATGATGTCTTTCATCATCAGAGAAATGGCAACCATAACTGATGCAACATACCCTAAGATTTCAATAATATTGATATTTTCCATAAGAACCTCTGTATCAGGCTCTCTGCCTTCCGTAAGCGTAACGAGGATTCCATGCCCCTAAAGCTAGCATTATTTTGTAAACTAACATTAATTAATCTACCAATATGCTAACAAACTGCTGAGTAAAAATGTAATTAAAAAACGTATTAGGATGACCTAAATCAACATATATCAACTAATACATTCAATTTGAAAGAAAATTACTTCCAAATCTGATCCCTGTTCTGTATTTAGGTCAATGGCATATTTAGGCATATGTAACACCATAAGTTGATTTATAACAATCCGGTGATTGATAAGGCTTTTATTTTCATAAAAAGCTCATATAATTCATTTAACTTTGCTTTACCCAGCATTTTACCTTTGCTGTCCAACAGGAGTTAAATATGGAATACAACACCTCAGAACTTTGCGACATGTATATAGATGTAGTCGATGTCGTTGAACCAATGTTCAGTAACTACGGTGGTTGCAGCTCCTTCGGTGGCTCAATCAGTACAATTAAGTGTTTTGAAGATAATGGTCTGATTGCAGAAGCCTTAGAAGAAGACGGTGAAGGTAAAGTATTACTTGTTGATGGCGGTGGCTCATTAAGACGCGCTCTGCTTGATGCCAGAATAGCTGAACTAGCTGTTGCCAATAACTGGGAAGGTATTCTCATTTACGGTTCAGTGCGCGATGTTGATGCTCTTGAAGAACTTGATATTGGTATTCAGGCACTTGCTTCAATTCCTGTGGGAGCTGAAAGTAACGGAGTAGGCGAAATCGAAATTCCAGTTAATTTTGGTGGCGTAACCTTCTTACCTGGTGACCATATCTATGCCGATAACACCGGTGTTATTTTATCGCCAGAACCATTAGATATTGATTAATGACTTCATAGCCGATTTCGCTTTGTAAAAAGCTGGCAAACGATTACTTTAAAAACCAGCTATGCTGGTTTTTTTATGGCTATACCTAAGCGACCTGAATATGCTTAGTTCAGCAAAAATAGCTTGGTTGTTAGACAAAGTAATCATTTTCATGGATTAGTTATTCTCCATCTAGAATGGTTAACGCAAGCTGTCGGCCAAAAACACTGGCCCTTTGGAGTCCATCATCGGCCCTGTTTCGTGGTCTAGAAATGCATGCAATGACAGCGTCATTAGATTGTATTTTTAACTCGAATTGAAACCGATGATGAGACTCTGAATCTTGTCTTTCAGGTAATTTGGAGAATCATCATGTTTAGTGCATTTACCCAACAGCACTGCGATAGCTTATTAACCTTGCGGCCTAATGAAACAAAACTCGGTCAGCAAGTTTATCTGGCATCGACACAATGGTCATTAGCACAAAATGCCCAGCAGGCTAAATCTGCTGGCGCACAGTTTGCCATTATCGCCATTGCAGAAGATGTTGGACCAAGGGCTAATTTAGGCCGGGGTGGAGCGGATGATGCCTTTATCGCCAGCATGCAGCAGTTGTTAAACTTACAGTCCAATCGCTTTTTTAATGGCAATGAATGTGCCATTTTGGGGCAAATTAGTCTTGACCATTCGCTACCAATAACAGCGAGTATTGAACAATTACGTGATGCAACTGCGCAATTAGATGACATCGTTATTACTGCGATAAGTGATGTAATGCAAGCCGGGCTAGAACCTATCGTCATTGGCGGCGGCCACAACAATGCCTATGGATTATTGATGGCGACTAAGGCTATTACAGGCTTACCCGTTGCAGCGGTAAACCTTGATCCTCACAGTGACTTTAGACCGCGTGAAGGCCGCCACAGTGGTAATGGGTTCAGTTACGCGGCAGCTAATGGCGCCCTCGACCATTATCATATCCTCGGATTGCACGAGCTAAAAAACAGCGAACAAACCCTAGAACAACTGAGTTTGTTTGGCGCTACATGGAACAGTGTTCAACAAATTTGGATCCGGCGTGAACTGTCACTTGAAACAGCATTAAAACAGATCGCTAAATCATTAAATCAAACCCAATTGCCAGTAGCATTAGAGCTTGATGTCGATGCGATTGCCAATATGCCTAGCAGCGCGGCTACCTTTGCCGGTATTCCACTCCTCGATGCCTGTCATTATGTGCACTATATCGCTAAGCATTGTTCATGTCGTTATGCTCATTTTGCCGAAGCCGCTCCAGCATGTCATCACGCAGGGATAGATGCGGGATATCGCGATGTAGGCCAAAGTCTAAGCGAGCTAATCTATGCATATATCCAGGGACGACTAACTTGTCTCAATTAGAATCAGTAGCAGCTATTCATTAAACACTAATTTTATGCTCTAATGCAGTGCAAATTTTTAGCCCTAATAGTGGATATTTATTGAGGCTAATTGGCGCGAAGATCATTGCTATGTTCAAGTTGATGTGGAATGTATATTAGGTGTAAAGCAAGACAACTAATTGATTGTTGTCACACTCTCACACCGCAACATTTCAGCAATCATTCGCAATGGCATACACTTGCTATTAATAATCGCACATTATAGGAATATACCGATGTCTGAAGGCGAACCAAAAAACACTCATTTTGGATATAAAACTGTCGAAGCCGATAAAAAAGCAGACTTAGTCGCTGATGTGTTTCATTCCGTCGCGGCAAAATACGACATTATGAATGACGTAATGTCTTTTGGTATTCATCGCTTTTGGAAGCGTCACACTATTGAAGTCGCTGCAGCTCGCCCAGGAATGAAAGTGCTGGATTTAGCCGGTGGAACAGGTGACTTAACCGCTAAGTTCTCTCATTTAGTTGGCGAACGTGGCCAAGTGGTACTTGCCGATATTAATGATTCTATGCTCAAAGTGGGTCGCACTAAATTACGCGACAAAGGCATAGTCAATAACGTCAGCTATGTACAAGCTAACGCTGAAGCACTGCCGTTTCCAGATAACCATTTTGATATCATTACTATTGCGTTTGGTTTACGTAATGTAACCGATAAAGATGCCGCGTTACGCTCGATGAAGCGCGTCTTAAAACCGGGTGGGAAACTTTTAGTATTGGAATTTTCTACCCCAAAACATGAGTTAATGCGCAAAGTGTACGACATGTACAGCTTTAAAGTATTGCCAAAAATGGGCGCGATAATCACCAAAGATGCTGACAGCTACGAATACCTAGCTGAATCTATTCGTATGCACCCAGACCAAGAAACCCTTAAGCAAATGATGATAGATGCTGGGTTTGAGCAAGTTGACTACACCAATATGACAGACGGCGTTGTCGCATTGCACAGAGGTTATAAGTTCTAATGATACCTAATCACTTTGCTTTGCTAACTTGTGCCGCGATAGAAACCGCTTTTAACCAACTGCCAGCACAGGCTAAAAGTGACTATGCGCGACAAAAATCATTGCACGGCAAAGTATTTTGTATCCAGTTAAGCCAGTTAAATTGGCCTATTTACTTAGTATTTGCTAAGCAAGTTCAAGTGCTTAGCCATTATGAAGGTGACGTTGCGGTAACTGTGCGCGCTGATATATCGACTTTATATCAGCTTACCGAAGGTGCCAACTTAACTGAGCTCATCAAACAAGATAAGCTCAGCTTGCAAGGTGATATTCAATTATTACAATCATTAAGCCACTATTTACAGCACATTCATGTTGATTTTGCCGAGCCAATATCACGCTATATCGGTGATGCTCCGACACATAAAATTGTCTCTAGCGCCAAACAATTTAGCCATGATATTAAACAAGTCATCCATAAAACACGCTCGCACATCAGCCAGTTAACCACTGAAGAATATCGTCTGGCACCGCATAAAATTGAATGGCTACATTTTCGTGATAATCTGGATGAGCTCGTTAGCCAAACCGATAGTATTGAAGCCAAAATAGCCCAATTAAGAGAAAACATAACTCAATGACAACTGCAAGTATCAGGCGTGGTTACCATGTCATTAAAACCATTTTACATTTTGGCTTAGATGACCTAATTCCTCGACACAAAAAGCCCTGGTATTTCTCAATCCTGCGCAATAGTCTGTTTTGGATCCGCAATAAACACAAAGATAAATCACCTGCCGAACGCTTAAAACTGGCGATGCAAGATTTAGGGCCTGTGTACATCAAACTAGGGCAGATGCTGTCGACTCGTCGAGATTTACTTGACGACGAATGGGCTTATCAATTGGCTATGCTGCAAGACAGAGTACCGCCGTTTGATTCCGCTTTAGCACGCCAAGCAATCGAAGCTGAACTGGGTGCACCCATCACGACCTACTTTGATGATTTTAACGATACTCCATTAGCATCGGCATCAATTTCACAAGTGCATACCGCAACCTTAAAATCTAACGGTAAAGCTGTGGTGCTTAAAGTATTACGCCCAAATGTTGAGCAGCAAATTTTAGCTGATCTCCAGTTAATGACGCAAACAGCCAATATCCTGGAAGCAATATTAGGTGAAGGTAATCGTTTACGCCCTGCTGAAGTGATTGAAGATTATCAAACCACTATTTTGGGCGAGCTAAACCTTAAACTCGAAGCACTTAACGCCATCAAGCTGCGCAATAATTTTATTGATTCCAATTCGCTGTACGTGCCATTTGTATACGAAGAACACAGCTACCAACGATTAATGGTCATGGAACGTATTTACGGTATTCCAGTTTCTGATACCGAAGCGCTTCGCGCACAAGGAACCAACTTTAAACTGCTTGCCGAACGCGGCGTAGAACTCTTTTTTACTCAAGTATTTCGCGATAATTTTTTCCATGCCGATATGCACCCGGGTAACATCTTTATTAGTCGTGAACATCCAGACGACCCATTCTATATAGGCCTAGACTGCGGCATTATGGGCACCTTAACCGAGGTGGATAAGCGCTATCTTGCAGAAAACTTTTTAGCCTTTTTTAATCGCGACTATCACCGGATTGCTCAGCTGTATATTGAGTCTGGCTGGGTGTCAGAACACACAGATATCATTGCTTTTGAACAAGCTGTAAAAGTAGTGTGCGAACCCATGTTTAACAAACCACTTGATGAAATTTCATTTGGCCATGTATTGCTGGAGCTGTTTAGAACAGCTCGCCACTTTGATATTGTGGTGCAACCACAGCTGGTATTATTGGAAAAAACCTTACTGTATATTGAAGGTTTAGGCCGCCAGTTATATCCACAATTAGATTTATGGCAAACGGCAAAACCCTTCCTAGAAAACTGGATGTCTGAGCAAGTCGGCCCTAAAGCCATGTTCAAAAAAGTCAAATCCAATGCACCGTTTTGGGCCGATAAACTCCCCGAATTTCCTGAACTGATTTATGATAACTTAAAATTAGGCCGTAAATTACTCGGCACCCAACAGCAGATGCTAGATAAGTATTTAAAATATCAGCAAAAATCTCACAAAAGTAATTATCTACTTATCACTTCTGCTGTATTATTGATCTGTGGCACAATTTTATTTACTCAGATAGCTACACTATGGCCAGCGTATACCTGTATTAGTGTTGGTATATTAATTTGGGCGGTAGGATGGCGATCTAGACCAAAGAATCGTAAATTTTAGCTAGCACTAATTTATGAGACGTTCATAATACTTAAAGAATTGGGTGGTATTGTGGATTTTGAAATAATTTTTTTACAAAAACCATTTTTTATTTAAAGAGGATAATCTTCATGGGCGGCATCAGTATTTGGCAGCTTCTAATCGTAGCGTTAATTGTCATTCTATTATTTGGAACTAAAAAATTACGTTCTTTGGGCGGTGATTTAGGCGGGGCAGTAAAAGGCTTTAAAAACGCCATGACACCAGAAGATGAAAGTAAATCATTAGAAGATAAAGACAAGACAGCAGCGACCTCGCAACAGGCTGACGAAAAGCAACCTGAATCTAAAGATAAACAGGCGTAATTTATTATGTTTGACGGTATCGGCTTTATGGAGCTGCTGCTGATCGGTATTTTGGGGCTAGTGGTTCTCGGCCCCGAAAGACTTCCGATTGCAGTGCGTTCAGTAACGGGTTGGATCCGCGCACTCAAGCGCATGGCTAACTCTGTCAAAGATGAACTTGAACAAGAGCTTAAAATTGATCAGTTGCATGCTGATTTAAAAAAAGCGGAAAGCAAAGGTTTATCTGGTTTATCGCCAGAGCTACAAGAATCAATTGATCAGTTAAAAAAAGCGGCTGCATCTGTGAATAGACCTTACAAAGTTGAAGACACATCACCTGTTACTCCAGCAAAACCAACTGAACCTTCGGCCCCTGTCGCAGAAGCTAAGTCATCAGAAGTGACTAGCGAAAGCAGCTCAACCCCTAAATAAAACGGATAATTCATGTCGCAACAGCAACCGCTTATTAGCCATTTGCTTGAATTACGTAATAAATTGCTTAAAGCCATTGGCAGCGTATTACTGGTATTTATTGCTATTGTGTATTGGGCCAACGATATTTATCACTACATCGCCCTACCATTAATGCGATCGCTGCCAGCAACAGGTAGCATGATTGCAACCGACGTGGCTGCACCCTTTTTTGCACCATTTAAACTAACATTGGTGTTAGCATTTTTCATTGCCATTCCCTATGTCCTTTATCAAGTATGGTCGTTTGTTGCCCCTGGGTTATACAAACATGAAAAGCGCTTAGTCGTGCCCTTATTGGCTAGTAGCACCTTGCTGTTTTACCTTGGAATAGCCTTTGCTTACTACATCGTTTTTCCGGTTGTTTTCGGCTTTTTTACCAGCGTAGTTCCTGAAGGCGTTCAAGTCGCTACTGATATCAGCAGTTATTTGAGTTTTATTTTAAAGCTGTTTTTTGCTTTTGGTTTAGCCTTTGAAATTCCAGTAGCAGTGGTTTTACTTTGTTGGGCGGGTGTCACTACACCTGACGAGTTACGTCAAAAACGTCCTTATATCGTTGTCGGCGCCTTTGTTATTGGTATGATACTGACACCACCAGATATTATCTCGCAGACTATGCTAGCAATCCCAATGCTGTTATTGTTTGAAGGTGGGCTAATCGCTGCACGTTTTTACAGTAAAAATGAAGATGATGAGCCAGAGAACGAACAAGCTGATAGTTAGGCAATAGCACAAGTCTCTAAGGCTCAGAAGCAAATAATAATGAGGAACAATCAATGCGTTTAAGTTTAATTGCTGCTGGGATCATATTGATGTCAGCTAATGCATATGCCAATACTAATCTTGGTCAGCAGCTGTCTATATGCGCCGCTAAAACCGACAAAACGGCGCGATTGACCTGTTATGACACATTAGCGGCGAATGTTGAAACCCTTACTCACCCAACAGCCATTGTCGCTACGACAAAATCCACCGCTATAGAAGTATTACAACCGACTCCAACACCTGTAACTCAAACTCAGGTCGAAACTGTGAATACTTTTGGTCTATCTAAAAAAGCATTAGAGAAACAAATTAACAAAATTTATTCGGAAGTACTAGCAGTTAAAAAAGGTCCGTATGGCAAATTAACAATTACTCTCTCTAATGGCCAAGTTTGGAAACAAAATAGTCCTGAGCGTTATCGAATCAAAAAGGGTCAACACATATTCATTGAAACGGGTGCATTAAACTCGTTTTTATTAGGCAGTGATGATCGTAATGCGACGACTCGAGTTAAACGATTAAAGTAGCCTGATTACTTTGATTATGATGACATGACTCAATACATCGACATTGCTGTCAATCTGCTTAGCGAAAGGCTCAAGCACGATATTGACACTGTTATTAATGATGCGGCGAAACACCATGTTTCGCCGTTAATTGTTATTGGCAGCGATCTCGATGAAAGCACTGAAGCCATATCAACCTGCCAACAATATCCGCAACAACTCTACTGTACTACCGGTGTTCATCCCCATCATGCATCCTCTTGGGATCAACACAGCAAAACACGTTTAACACAACTTGTGCAGCAAGATACTGTGGTGGCGATTGGTGAGTGTGGCCTTGATTACAACCGTGACTTCTCTCCAAGAGCTGCCCAAAGAAAAGCATTTTCCGCCCAATTAGAACTGGCTTGTGAACTCAATATGCCGGTTTTAATGCATTGCCGTGAAGCCCACAGCGACTTTATTGCCATAGTAAATGAATATCGAACTCAACTTCCAAATGCTTTACTTCACTGCTTTACGGGTAACAGAGATGAGTTGATTGAATGCCTAGACACAGATTTATATATTGGTATTACGGGGTGGATTTGTGATGAACGCCGAGGCCAAGATTTAGCAAAACTAGTACCTTTTATCCCCAATAATCGCATAATGGCAGAAACAGATAGCCCCTATTTATTACCGCGCAGCATGCGACCTAAACCAAAATCGAGTAAGAACCTACCCCAATACTTACCTTATATTGTTGAGTATATGGCTAATTTACGTCAACAGTCGCCGATATTACTAGCGCAACAATGTTACCAAAACAGTTGTGATTTTTTCCAACTACCTATGGTTCTACACACGAGTAACGACGCATTATGAGCATAAAATATCGTTGTTTGACGCTGTACAATCAATATCATGTTAGGATTATTGTTGGACTTTTGTTACTGCTCATTAGCCAAAGTAGTTGGTCTAATACCCTTTACCCTACTCCGCTGCGGCTAACCGCTAATTCCATCACCAAAATTGAATTGCAAGACTGGGTATATGCCAATCAAAGTAACGACATTGAAACCCTAAGCCAATTATTACAACAGCCAGAAAATAGCTGGAAAAAGCTCAACACAGATCAACCCTATAAAATAGGCGTTAAAAACTATTGGGTGAGTTTTAGTATATTTACCCCCAATGATCATCTTGCACGCATTATTGCCTTAGACAATCCTTTGCTCGACAGCATTAAAATATACCACCTGATTAATGGGGAACTGGTCAGCACTGAAGTCATGGGAGATACATTACCGTTTAAGCAACGGCCATTACAAAGTAATATTTTTTTATATCCCGTTAACTTTGAACCTGGTGATACCCATACTTTTTATCTCAAAATCGATAATAAAGGTACCATCAGCTTACCATTGATATTGTGGTCATCGAATGATCTTACCCAACTGACCGAAACCAAGAACTTGTTCAGTGGCATGCAAATAGGTGTACTACTTGCGATTTGCTTGTTCAGTTTATTCATTGCACTTGCTTCTGCATCTTTTAGTTACAGTTATTACAGCGGCTATGTATTAGGGCTCACGATACTCTCGGCGTCAATACACGGAGTATCATTTCGCTATTTGTGGCCTCAATGGCCCATTATGCAGCAGTATATTTTCATTATTGTTATCCCCTTAACCCTGGGATTTTCATTGATGTTTACTGAGAAAGTTTTACAACTTAAATATCATAATCTGAAAATGTTACGTATATGCCGCATCATGGCAGTACTGAGTTTTGGGTTAACGATTGTCATGCCATTTATTAATTACAGCTCTGCCCTGTATGTATTGGTATTTGTGGTATTAACAATCAGTACTATCTTGATGGCATTCTCATTGATCCAAGCCTTCGGCGGCCAACGGAATGCCCCTTTATACGCCATTGGCCGTATGGGATTTATGTTGGGTTGTATTGTTACAGGGCTCATTTATCTTGGCCTGTTCTCTACCAATATATCGCCGCAAATACCCATAATGCTAGGGCTGACCTTTGAAGTTATTACTATGGCTGCAGTGCTTGCGTTACGCTATAACGATGAACGAAAAGCCAAATTTGAGATCCAGCAACACACGTTAGAACAAGCCCAAAAATTGCGTGAAACCCGCGAAGAAGCACTTCGAAGTGAAGCAGAGAACAGTGAAAAATTGGAAAAAATGGTACAAGAGCGTACCCTTGAGTTAGAAATTACCTTGCGCGAACTGAGTGAGGTTAATCAAAAGCTCACTGAGCAAAATACTATCGATAGCCTGACTGGGGTAAAAAACCGCAGCGCTTTTGATCGCCGTCTCATTGCTGAAGGTCGTATTAGCCGTCGTCAGCAAACACCAATGTCTTTGCTAATGATTGATATCGATAAATTTAAAAATATTAATGACAAATATGGACACCTTGGTGGCGACCACACCATAAGAGCAATAGCCAACACACTGTCTGAATACGTAAAACGTCCAACGGATCTCGTATCACGTTTTGGTGGTGAAGAATTTGCTATTATTTTACCTTGCACAGATATTGAAGGTGCTCTGCTCGTTGCAGAGCAAATTCGCCAAGCCGTTAGTGAACTCAACATAGTACACAATGAAGACACAATACCCGTTACTGTTAGCATTGGTATTAGCGAGACCATTATCGACAGTGATGAGCATCCAATGTTATTACTAGAACAAGCAGATAAAGCCCTGTATCAAGCTAAACGCAGTGGTCGAAACCAAGTCTGCTATTACCAGCGTGAAACAGACACGATCTAAACCAGGAGTCGAAATTGAATATTATTACCAGTGCTTTTCCACAGCGCAGAATGCGCCGCATGCGTAAACATGAATTTAGCCGTCGTTTAATGTCTGAGAATACTTTAACCGTTAACGATCTGATTTATCCAATGTTCGTGTTGGAAGGTTTTCAACGTTCAGAGAAAATTGCTTCAATGCCGGGTATCGAGCGTTTTTCAGTTGATCTATTATTAAAAGAGGCCGCTGAACTGGTTGAACTTGGTATTCCACTTATCGCGTTATTCCCGGTAACACCGGCAGATAAAAAGAGCTTACTTGCAGAAGAGTCTTATAATCCTGATGGTTTAGTACAACGTGCAGTACGTGAATTAAAGCAAGCATTCCCACAGCTTGGCATCATGACTGACGTCGCCTTAGATCCTTACACGACTCATGGGCAAGACGGTATCATTGATGATACGGGTTATATCCTCAATGACATCACTACAGACATTTTAGTCAAACAAGCGCTATCACATGCTGCTGCAGGTGCTGATATTGTCGCGCCATCAGACATGATGGACGGTCGTATTGGCGCAATTCGCCAAGCTCTAGAAGCTAATGGCTTTGTGAATACCCAAATTATGGCTTATTCCGCTAAATATTCATCCAGCTATTATGGACCATTTCGTGATGCTGTCGGATCGGCTAGCAACCTAAAAGGTGGCAATAAACACAGTTATCAAATGGATCCTGCCAATAGCGACGAAGCATTACATGAAGTGGCATTAGATATCCAAGAAGGTGCCGACATGGTAATGGTTAAGCCCGGTATGCCATATCTAGACATAGTACACCGCGTTAAAACAGAATTAGCGGTACCGACTTTTGCTTATCAAGTCAGCGGTGAATACGCCATGCACATGGCTGCTATCCAAAACGGTTGGCTTGCAGAAAAATCCATTGTCATGGAGTCGTTACTTTGCTTTAAACGCGCTGGTGCCGATGGTATTTTAACCTACTTTGCTAAACGCGCGGCCCAGTGGCTTAAAGAGCAAAACCAATAAAACTCGCTTATTGAGGTATTAAGCCAATCCATTCAGGGTTGGCTTTTTATTTTATACTCCAGACTCTGCACTAGCATTAACCCTATTGAGTAAGTGAATCCTCCTATTATCGTGATCAGCATTGCATCATAAGCTATCGCCTCTTAACAGACTTGATTAAGCATGCTTGAATACACTCAAGTACAGTATTTTCTTCTTAAGCGAGACATTATCATGCACAATAACGTTAGAACATTATTGGCCACAACCGCACTCTTTTTCAGTACCCAAATGTTGCCTATGGCCGCATCAGCAAATCCTGGATGCGCATTTGAAAAAGATCAACAAGGCTTTATTGCAACATGCAGCGAGGAGAAACAAGAAGTGATTTTAACTGGCATAATCCAACCACACACTCTAACAACTCAATTACCAGGCTATGCTGAAGGGTTCACTAATTATCAAGTTGATGCGCAAGCCATCGATGTACTCAAAGCCATTAAACAACCGATACAAATAGTGGTGATTATTGGCACTTGGTGTCCAGACTGCCATCGCGAAACACCGCACTTTATGCGAATTATTGAAGCGGCAGCCAATCCCAACATTGAGGTTGAATACATTGGTGTCGACCGAAACAAGCAGGATCCTGAAGGTTTAGCGGCAAAATACGCATTCAGCCGAATTCCAACGTTTATCGTTAAACAACAGGGCAATGAGCTAGGTCGTATCGTTGAACGCCCGCAAGCCACATTAGAAGCCGATTTAGTTGAGATTTTAAAGTAGTGATGTAAATGACTTATTTAACTCAAATATCGTCATCACTTAAATAATCAAAAAAGGTCGCCATGGGCGACCTATTTTTTTATTGCGCTTATGTCAGCCACTACATCGATGCTTTAGCGGCGATACGATCGGCTAACAGTTGTAATACACCTTCACGAAGTGCACCACCAGCAAGATGTAAACGACTAATAGAAAGACTTTCAAATAGCGCGATTAATATTGCCACTCCCGCCGCAAATGTAGGAGCTTGTTCGGCATTTAAGCCCTTAATGCCACTAAGCCTGGCATCTGCTTGCGATAATATTTCATCACGAAAAGCATACAAAATCTTAAGGGTAATCACTTCTGGGCGTTGTCTGTGCTGTAATACAGATACGACTGATTGCACAGCTCCAGAAGCGCCGACAACACTTTGCCAACCTAAGTCGAGCAACTGAGGCCGACATTCAGCCAAAATATGATTAACATAGTCTATTGCCTGTTCAACATCGATGATTTGTAGTGGTGTTTGACTAAAAAATCGTTGATTAAACAGCACACATCCCATTGGCAGGCTGGTTTTAAACAGCACGTTACTACCGTCACCAATAATAAACTCGGTACTGGCACCGCCAATATCTATCACTAACCGGCGCCCCTCACCTTTAGTGGTGGCCACCATGCCTTGATAAATGAGTTCAGCTTCACGTAGCCCTGAAATCACCTCAATGGGATGCTGTAAAATAGGCATCGCACGTTGATGAAATTCATCGGCATTACCAATAACACGCAATGTCGCGGTAGCAAATACGGCAACGTTAGCACTATTAATATGGTGTTGCTTTAACATCTGGGCAAACATGGCCAAGCATTCTAAACCACGCTGCATAACATGTTCAGACAACATGCCATCGTCACCTATACCTTCGGCAAGGCGAACTTTACGTTTATATTTAGCGATAACAATCGGTTTATTTCCCACCGAATTAGCCACCAACATATTAAAACTGTTAGAACCTAATGTTATCGCCGCATAGGGTTGAGATACTGTTAGCATTGACTATGGTCTACGGGTCCTATGACGTGGAGGACGCGAAGTATTGCCGCCACTACGATGCGCACCTTTACTCGCACCATCGCGTGAGCGAGATGGCGCAGGCTTGCGGTGAATACGAACCGGTGCAGGAATATCATCCAATAGTGCATCTCGATCGTAATTAGATACGGGAATTGAATGATTGATATAGGTTTCAATTTCGGGAAGATTTAATGCATATTCTTCACATGCAAAACTCACCGAAATGCCTTTTTGTCCTGCGCGGCCTGTACGGCCAATACGGTGCACATAATCTTCACAATCATCTGGTAAATCATAGTTATACACGTGTGACACATCAGAAATATGCAAGCCACGAGCGGCAACATCTGTTGCAACTAATAAATCTAAATCACCAGAGGTAAATTGCTCAAGAATACGAATACGCTTCTTTTGTGGAACATCACCAGTTAACAAACCCACTCGATGACCATCACCTTCTAAATAAGACCACAGTTTTTCACAGCTGTGTTTTGTGTTCGAAAACACAATCGCTTTATCTGGCCAATCTTCTTCGATTAAGCTCAGTAATAAACGCATCTTGTCTTCCATTGACGGATAGAAAATTTCCTCTTTGATATTTTTAGAGGTTTTTTCTAATGGTTCAATTTCAACTTTTTCAGGGTCGTTCATATGATCATAAGCTAGTTCCTGCACTTTCATTGAAAGCGTGGCAGAAAACAACATATTTAAGCGTGACTTAGCATCAGGCATTCTGCGGAATAAAAAGCGAATGTCTTTAATAAAACCAAGGTCAAACATACGGTCAGCTTCATCAAGCACTACTGCTTGAATGTGGCTTAAACTGATGACACCTTGACGAACATAATCAATAATACGCCCTGTGGTACCAATCAGAATATCAACGCCTTTGTCTAATACTGCACGTTGAGTTTCATAGCTTTCGCCACCGTAAACAATACCGACTTTGAGTCCGGTATGTGCCGCTAATAAATTAGCGTCTTTGGCTATTTGTATTGCTAACTCACGGGTTGGCGCCATTATAATAGCGCGAGGTTCTGTTACTTTGCGACCCTCTGGTGCAGCAACGGTTAATAAATGGTTAAACGTGGCCACTAAAAAGGCCATGGTTTTACCTGTACCGGTTTGGGCTTGTCCGGCAATGTCTTTTGCATTAAGTAATATTGGTAAAGATAACGCCTGAATGGGCGTGCAAAACTCAAAGCCGTTCTCGTTTAACGCCGCTAGTACTTCGGGCTTTAAAGGGAAGTCGGCGAATTTCTTGGTCGATAAATGTGTTTGGCTCATAGCACAAGCATACCTGTAGGGGTTGCAAAAAAAGATTCGATCGTTTGAAATAGCTACATTACTAAAACGGTCTCTTGAAAAGCTATTTAACTGACCCAATATACATGGTAAGCCATTAATAAACTAGCAATGGAACCAAATCTGGAGAACAACATGAGCGATAAAATTGTATACCTAAGCGATGACAGCTTTGAAAACGATGTAATAAAGTCTGAAACACCAGTATTAGTAGACTTCTGGGCTGAGTGGTGTGGTCCTTGTAAAATGATTGCTCCAATTCTCAACGACGTTGCTGAAGAATATGTAGGCAAACTGACCGTAGCAAAACTTAACGTTGACCAAAACAGCGTTTCACCAGCTAAATACGGCGTGCGCGGCATTCCAACATTGTTAATATTTAAAGCTGGCGAGTTGGTAGCAACCAAAGTGGGTGCATTATCAAAGACGCAACTAAAAGAATTCATTGACGCTAAAATCTAATCAGAAGTAGCTAAAAATGTTAAATGGCACAAGTTTTAAACAATTTGTGCCATTTTTAGTTTTTATTTAGTCTAAATTTCTGGACGGCCAACACATAAAGTGCTAATTTAATCATCAGATTTTTTCAATTAACCTCTTCTCGCTTATCAATCAAAAAATATCTTTTCAACCTTACTGATTGATTGCGGTAAGCTTCGTCGCGCAATACAAGACTCCCATACATGAATTTAACAGAATTAAAAGACACGCCAATTTCAGATCTAGTTTCGCTTGCTGAAAGTATGAATCTGGAAAACATGGCTCGTACCCGTAAACAAGATATCATCTTCTCTATTTTGAAAGCTCACGCTAAAAGCGGAGAAGACATTTTCGGTGGCGGTGTATTAGAAATCCTCCAAGATGGATTTGGATTTTTAAGAAGTTCAGATGGCTCATACCTTGCGGGTCCTGACGATATTTATGTTTCTCCAAGCCAGATCCGCCGCTTTAATATGCGAACCGGTGACAGCATTTTTGGTAAAATCAGACCGCCAAAAGAAGGCGAAAGATACTTCGCACTATTGAAAGTCAGTGAAGTTAACTTCGATAAACCAGAAAGCTCTCGTAATAAAATCCTATTTGAAAACTTAACCCCACTTCATGCTGAAGAACGTCTTCGTATGGAACGCGGTAATGGTTCTACTGAAGACATCACCTCGCGAATCCTTGATCTATGTTCACCGATCGGTAAAGGTCAGCGTGGTTTGATTGTTGCGCCGCCTAAAGCGGGTAAAACATTATTACTTCAAAGCATTGCTCAAAGTATTACCTACAACAACCCAGATGTGGTGTTAATGGTATTACTGATTGACGAACGTCCTGAAGAAGTGACCGAAATGCAACGCATGGTTAAAGGTGAAGTGATTGCTTCTACCTTTGATGAACCAGCCAGCCGTCACGTTCAAGTAGCCGAAATGGTTATCGAGAAAGCAAAACGTCTTGTTGAGCATAAAAAAGACGTGGTGATTTTGTTAGACTCTATCACTCGTTTAGCTCGTGCATATAACACGGTTATCCCATCATCAGGTAAAGTGCTTACCGGTGGTGTCGATGCTAACGCACTGCATCGTCCAAAGCGTTTCTTTGGTGCAGCACGTAACATCGAACACGGTGGCAGCTTGACCATTATCGCTACCGCGCTTGTTGATACCGGCTCAAAAATGGATGAAGTGATTTACGAAGAGTTTAAAGGTACTGGTAACCAAGAGTTACACCTTTCTCGTAAAGCCGCTGAAAAACGCGTATTCCCAGCGATTGACTTCAACCGCTCTGGTACTCGTCGTGAAGAAAAACTAACGACACCGGAAGAACTTCAGAAGATGTGGATTTTACGTAAAATCTTACACCCAATGGATGAAGTTTCAGCAATGGAATTCTTAATCGATAAATTGGCGATGACCAAAACTAACGAAGAATTCTTCACTGCAATGAAGCGCGCTAAGTAATTTATTACCAACACGCACTATAATCGCAAAAATGCCGCTAATTTAGCGGCATTTTTTATGTCTCAATAACCTATGACTAAAGATCTTGATAAGACTCAGCCCTACTCGCCCGAACCGCAGCGATAAAAGTATTAGTCTCTAGGCTTTCGGGTTGCTATCGCCGGTTATCATTCTAGCGCTGGTTACCGCTTTAAAGCCTTAGCTTGTATAGCATCTAGCAGCCAAGCGCTCTAACATCTAGCCTTTCTGCTTTCTATCGCTGTTATCATTCTAGCGCTGGTTCCCGCTTTTAAAGCCTTAGCTTGTATAGCATCTAGCAGCCCAAGCGCCCTAGCCTCTATGCTTTTCGCTTGCTATCGCCGGTTATCATTCTAGCGCTGGTTACCACTCTTCCCGCCTTAAACAGATGCCATTTTTCGACGTAAATAGGCAATTTGTTGCATATGCGGTAAATCTTTCGGGCAAGTATCTTGGCAACCTAATAATGTCATGCAGCCAAAAACACCGTCTTGATTACCAATCACATGATAAAAATCATCTGCACTGCGAGTATCACGACTGTCTAATTCAAAACGGGCAATTTTCATCATCCCCACAGCGCCAACAAAGGTTTCACGCATTTGTTTAGTGGCACAAGCTGAGACACACACACCGCACTCTATACATCGCTCTAACTCATAAAGTTTGGTGGCTTCTTCTGGCGACATCGGTGTTTCAATTCGATGAATATCATTATCAGCTGTATTGGGATGCAACCACAGCGCTAAGCGCTCAGATAATTGGCGCATAAATTTGCCCGTATTCACCGATAAATCGCCAATCAGCTCAAAGCCTGGTAATGGCATGAGCTTAATATGCCCATCAGGATAATTAGCGGTTAAGGTTCGACAAGCTAAAGTCGGTTTACCATTGATCACCATGGCACAACTGCCACAAATACCTGCACGGCAAACAAAGTCAAATTGCAGCGATGGGTCTTGAGTTTCACGTAATTGATTTAAGGCGATAAACACCGTCATTCCGGGTGTTTCAGTGAGGCTGTATCTGACCATTTTCGCTTTATCACCAGGCTCTTGTGGGTCATATCGAAAAATAGAGAAGGTTAACGTACGAGCTTGACTCATGTTACTTTACTCCCGTCGAAGCATTCGCTATGACATCAGTTAATCGCTGATTTCCAGGTTGATATTCTTCGGGTAACTCAAAAGGCATTAATGCCGCTTGCTTGACATGCCTATCGGTGTTTTCATCTAGATCAGCCAAAATAGCTTCAACCTGTTGCTGACGTTTTTGCGTATCAGGATGAGCAATAACATTATCAACACCATAACCGCGATACCCGGGCGGTAACTCCATTTGCATGACATCAATCGCTTCATAGTGTAGTTGTGGCCGAAAACTATCGGTATCTGGCCAACTGGTTAATGTCCGGTTTAACCAGTCTTTATCGTTACGTTGTGGAAAGTCTTCACGAGAATGGGCGCCACGACTTTCTGTGCGAGCATGGGCTCCACATGCAACGGTAAGCGCGACTTTCAGCATCCGTTTAATCCTTAACGCCTCAACTAATTCTGGGTTGGCATGACGTTTTTTGCACTTTAAGCCCAAATTTTTCGAACGTTTAAGTAGTTCAGACAATTGATTAACAGCCAGCTCAAGATCCGGCCCATTTCGAAAAATACCCACATAATCCATCATAATTTTTTGCATCACAGCTTTAAGCTTAAAGGGGTCTTCAGTACCTTCGCCGTCAATTAACTGATCTATTTCAGTTTGTAACTGCTGCGCAAACTGCGCAATTAATTCAGTATCAATCACCAAACTGTTTTGCTCGCCAAAATCAGCGACATATTTACCAATAATCATCCCGCCAACCACTGTTTCAGCCAAAGAATTACCGCCGAGCCGATTAAAGCCATGCATGTCCCAGCAAGCGGCTTCTCCAACACTAAACAATCCTGATAATTGCGGGCTTTCTCCGTTCGCCTTAGTCCGAATGCCCCCCATAGAATAATGCTGAGTCGGCCTAACCGGAATCCACTCTTTTACCGGATCGATGCCCAGAAAGTTCTCACAAATTTCTTTCACTTCACGCAGATTCGTCTCGATGTGCTTTTGACCTAATAAGGTTATATCTAGCCATAAATGCGGCCCATAAGGACTATTGACCCCCTTACCTTTGCGGATATGCTCGGTCATTCTGCGAGAGACCACATCGCGAGAAGCTAGCTCTTTTTTATCGGGCTCATAATCAGGCATAAAGCGGTAACCGTCTTTATCGCGCAGTACACCACCGTCACCTCGACAGCCTTCTGTGGTTAAAATCCCCACCGGTACGATAGCCGTAGGATGAAACTGTACCGCTTCCATATTGCCCAGCGTCGCGACGCCAGTCTCTAACGCCAACGCTTGGCCGATACCTTCACAAATCATGGCATTGGTCGACACAGCATAAATCCGTCCGTAGCCGCCAGTGGCAATGGTGGTCGATTTAGCGATATAGGCACGCAGTTCACCGCTAATTAAGCAGCGAGCAATCACCCCATGACAGCGCTTGCCGTCGTGGATAAGGGTTAATGCTTCCATGCGTTCGTGCACAGGAATACCTAACGAAATAGCCTTATTATCGACAGCGTACAACAAAGAATGACCGGTACCATCTGCGGTGTAACAAGTGCGCCATTTTTGGGTGCCACCAAAGTCACGCGCGTTAATTAATCCGTGAGCAGCCTCAGCCTCAGTAATAGTGACCTTTTTTGCGTTAACAATCACTTGTCTGTCGCCTTTAGTCACTCGAGTCCAGGGGACGCCCCACTGAGCCAACTCTCTTACCGCTTTAGGCGCGCAATGAGCAAACATTCGAGCCACGGTTTGATCGCAGCCCCAGTCAGAACCTTTTACCGTATCTTGAAAATGTATATCTTCATCGTCACCAGCACCTTTAATGGTATTGGCTAAACTGGCTTGCATACCACCTTGGGCAGCGACAGAGTGCGAACGTTTTGCAGGAATAAGCGATAAAACTAAGGTATCAAGTCCGCGCTCTTTTGATGCTATCGCGACTCTTAATCCTGCTAGCCCTGCGCCAACCACTAAGGTCTCGGTATAGATAATTTTCATGCGAATTCCTTATAAGGTCGACATATATGGCACTACGGGTAACGCTAACGAGTGGCCAATCAAAAGATAAGTCAGCAAACTCGCCACTCCTAACACCATTAAATACGCTAACAACACCTTAGCAAATTTGAGCATGGCAAAACGTTGCTCAACCAAGCCCCATTTCACCACCACGCGATATAAACCAAATACGCCATGCACTGCAACGACCGGTAACAGCAGGATATATAACGCCCAAGCATTGAAGTGATACACCCGCTCGGCCGAAAGATGTGGGCCTATTTCAGGATGGGTTATCATGGTGAATAAATGCGTTGGTACGAGGAAGAACAATAAAAAACCCGTGATCATTTGCCAAAACCAAATTTTGGTATCTTCATGGGGTAAAAAACGCATTTGATTTCGTAAGGCGCGCCATTGACCTAATTGAGTCGGAAAACGACGTAAGGCAAATACCGCATGGATCAGCACAACCAATAACATAAAGCAGGAAAAAATTTGGGTCACCAAAGGGTAGCCATGGCCAGTTTCACTAAATACTCCGCCCTCAAGAAACTGTGCCACTTGGTAGAAAGCTTCTTTGCCAAACAAGATACTCGACTCAAAATGCAAATGCAGCACCAGGAAGAGCCCCAGCAACACTCCAGATAGACTTTGTAGTTTATCCGCACGAGCAGCCCAAAGAGGGTGAGTAAAACCTTTATCGGTATTTACCGCACGGTCGGCTTTCCCTTGCAAAAAATTCGCAGCCATAAAGCATCATATCCTGTCAGGCACAATAACAAGTATTGACCATAGCAAGAGTTTTTCAATAGCGGCAATGAACAATCATCAAACCGTGATAATGTTCACCTACTAATCAGCGGGAGTTAGAAGCTGGTCACACAAACTAGAAAGTAAAATCTAAACAATACTGATAGTTAACTAAATATCGGCACGAGTGTTCGGTAGTTCAAACCTATCGAACGCTTTAGCTAAAAAAGTCGCATTACGGTAATATTTGCTGGCAATGTTGGCGTAACTTATCGCGTAATAGCAACATGACCGGAGTGACATGCTCGCGACCAGGACAGATCAAGTTTAGCGCAACTGACTCACCAATATATTCGGTAAGTATCGGTACTAACTTGCCGGTTTTCAAATCATCAGCAACATCAAGAGCCACTTTAAATACAATTCCTTGACCCGCGACCGCCCAGCGCCGGGTAATTTCTGCATCGTTACTGCTACGATTGCCACTAACACGAACTTTATATTGTTGCTGATCTCGATTAAACGACCATAAATCATGATCACGTTGGTCTAATTTAAAAATTAAACAGTTATGTTGGCTTAACTGTGCCAAGGTTTCTGGCACGCCATGTTGCGCAATATAACCAGGCGAAGCACATAAAATACGTCGAGTATTACAAATCGTAAATGCCACTTGGTTAGAATCAGGCGGCTGACCATAACGCAAAGCAACATCAATTTTATCATGTAAGAAATGACTCAAATTGTCGCCAATATCTAACTTAATCGACAAATTAGGATAATCATTTAAAAAGCCATCTAACCATGGCAATAACACATTACGGCCAAAATCCGATGATACAGAAACGGTTAACTCGCCCGAAATAGTCCCTTTTTCACTCGCCAATGCTTGCTCACCTAACAGCAAGCTAGCTAATGCTTCACGACAATGAATAAGGTAACGCTCACCCTGCGCAGTTAACCGTAGGCTTCTAGTTGTACGAATAAACAGCACTGCATCTAATTGTTTCTCCAAGCGCTTTAATCCGGCACTCGCGGCGGCAGCTGAAATATCTAACTCAACTGCTGCGCCTGCAATGCTGCCACAATCAGCCACCCTAACAAACAAGCTTAAATCGTTAATTAACATCTGTCATCCCAGCGTAAATACTCGGTTATTTTGCTTGTGTCAGCCTCATCTTTACCAAAAATAATTTGGTAAAGATACAAATATTACCCTGTTAATTTTAACAATAAATTAGGCCACAATAACCAAAACCTAGCATTCAGCACGTATAAACTCAGCATAACTGACACTCTTCACCACTCAAGGAGTCACCATGAAAGCGATTGGATACTATCAAGCAGGCAATATTGATGCGATAAATGCACTTCAAGACATTGAAATAGCAACGCCAGTGGCCACTGGGCATGATTTATTAATTGCGGTACAAGCCATAGCCGTTAACCCTGTAGATGCAAAAGTTCGTCAAGCAAGACAGCCTGAGGAAGGCCAGCCTAACATCATTGGTTATGATGCAGTGGGTACTATCAAAGCCATTGGTGATCAGGTCAGTTTATTCAAAGTTGGCGATAAAGTATGGTATGCAGGTGACATTACTCGCCAAGGAAGCAACGCCGAATATCAGTTGGTTGACGAACGGATAGTGGGTCATAAACCGCAATCATTAACAGATGCACAAGCGGCAGCATTACCGTTAACCACCATTACCGCGTGGGAAATTTTATTTGATCGCTTGGGCTTACCTAAAGATGGCAGCGCAACAGATGCGCGGATTATGATTATAGGTGCAGCCGGTGGTGTCGGGTCTATTTTAGTGCAATTGGCAGCTAAACTTACTGGCGCTAAAGTGATTGCTACAGCCTCTCGTCAGCAAAGCCGCGATTGGGTTCTGAGCTTAGGAGCCGATGTTGTGATCGACCACAGTAAACCCTTATCAACTGAGTTAAATAATGCCGGTTTTGATAACGTGACCCATGTTATCAGTTTAAATCACACCGACAGTCACTTTGACGAAATCGTCGCATCGCTTCAGCCACAGGGCAAAATAGCCTTAATTGACGATCCCCTACAACCAATCGACATTATGAAGCTAAAACTAAAAAGCATTTCACTGCATTGGGAATTAATGTTTACCCGTAGCATGTTCGCTACCGACGATATGATTGCCCAACACCACTTACTCAATGAAGTGAGCCAACTCATTGATGCCGGCACGATAAAAAGCACTCTGGGCGAACATTATGGTCACATCAATGCCGCTAACTTGACCCGTGCCCACCAGCAAATAGAAACTAACACGAGTGTCGGGAAAATAGTCCTGGAAGGATTTGTAGCTTAACGCTCTGCTTCGTTAATCCGCAGTACCTCATCACTTAATCGCGCTGCATGTTTTGCATCCAGCGCGTTTTTTTATCTAAACACGGCCGTGAAGGATCCCTCTTCACCGAGCTAATAACCAATAAACTCTCACCTAAACGAGCATCTTAAAATAACTTGGGTATAATAAGCGCCAATTTGATACTACTTTTACCACAGTTAGGAAAACCCCATGGCTTGGATCCAATTACGTATTCACACTCATCGCGATAATGCCGACATGCTTGGCGACTTATTAATGGATCAAGGCTCGCTTTCCATCACTTACGAAGATGGCCAAGATGAACCTATTTTTGAACCCAAGCTTGGTGAAACACCGCTGTGGCAAGACACTGTTATGATTGCATTATTTGATGCAGGCACAGACTTAGCGCCAACCATAGAGTTTTTAGAATCTATGCCATTTCTGGGTAAAGGTTTTACTCATAAAATTGAACAAGTCGAAGACAAAGACTGGATCCGCGAGTGGATGGACAGCTTTCACCCAATCCAATTTGGTCAACGCTTATGGATATGCCCAAGCTGGCGTGAAATTCCTGACCCGACCGCGGTTAACGTTATTCTCGATCCTGGTTTAGCCTTTGGTACTGGCACCCACCCTACTACGGCCTTGTGTTTAGAATGGTTAGACAGCCTAGATTTATCAAACCAAGAAGTTATCGACTTTGGTTGTGGTTCAGGCATTTTGGCCATTGCAGCAATTAAACTCGGAGCTAAGAAAGTCACGGGTGTTGATATTGACTATCAAGCTATTGACGCCTCAAAAGCCAATGCAGAACGGAACGATGTCGTCGATCAACTGGCTTTATACTTACCAGAAGATCAACCTGCCAACTTACAAGCAGACGTATTAGTCGCCAATATTCTTGCTGGCCCGTTAAAAGAACTCGCGCCATTGATAGCAGAAAAAGTACGTGTGGGCGGTAAACTGGCACTATCGGGTTTATTACAAGAACAAGCACAAGAAGTATCCGACTTTTACAGCCAATGGTTCGTCATGGATCCGGTTAGCAACAAAGAAGACTGGAGCCGCTTAACAGGGGTGCGTAAGTAGTCTACTCGCAAGCCTAAAATGCACTCAATTATGGGCTATATTTTGAGCTAATTGAGTGCATCCATCCTAGTTTACAGGTTATTAACATTGTTTATTGACACTTGTATACAGGAAAAAGTCTCTCTGCAACTCGCACCAGTGCTCAAAAATAACCGAAATTTGCCATTTATTAGTCAAAGATGTGACGGCTAATAAAAGTCAAGCAAAAAAGTTGCATTTAGGTCATTTATTGACCTTTTCACAAGCGTAAAAAAGGGCTACTATAGCGCCCCTTTGGAGAGCAAGGTGAAGTTCGCAATGCAAATTGGCCCGTATCAACTGTCAAATCAGCTGATTGTGGCACCAATGGCAGGTGTCACCGATCAGGCCTTCCGAAATCTCTGCTTACGCTATGGCGCAGCTTTAGCCGTATCAGAAATGCTTTCATCTAATCCTGAGGTTTGGGATAGCGATAAAAGCCGCCAGCGCATGATGCATTCTGGTGAAGAAGGTATACGCTCCGTACAAATAGCAGGTGCAGACCCTGATTTAATGGCTAACGCTGCCAAGTTCAACGTTGAACAAGGTGCGCATATCATTGATATCAATATGGGTTGCCCAGCAAAGAAAGTGAATAAAAAGTTTGCGGGTTCAGCGCTAATGCAAAGCCCAAGCTTAGTAAAAGAGATTTTACAAGCCGTGGTTGCTGCAGTAGATGTGCCAGTAACGTTAAAGATCCGCACAGGTTGGGAGCCTGAACATCGTAATGGTGTTGAAATAGCCCAAATTGCTGAAGATTGTGGCATTGTCTCGCTCGCCGTTCACGGCCGAACCAGACAATGCATGTACAAAGGCTTTGCTGAGTACGACACCATTAAAGCAATTAAACAGACTGTCTCAATTCCTGTTGTCGCCAACGGGGACATCGACACACCAGAGAAGGCCAAGTTTGTGCTTGACTACACTGGCGTTGACGCCCTGATGATTGGAAGAGGTGCACAAGGAAGGCCATGGATTTTTAAAGAAATCCTATATTACTTGGAAACAGGTAAAAAGTTAGCGCCAATTAAGGCAGAAGAGCAACGCACTGTGATGCTTGAACACCTTAATAAACTTTATGACTTATATGGCGAATACAAAGGTGTCCGATTTGCTAGAAAGCATGTCGGGTGGTACCTAAACCATGAGGAACAGCGCCAATTTCGTGCTGACTTCAATCGGCTTGAAACCGCTGCCCAGCAACATTCCCTCGTAGAATGTTATTTTGATGAATTAGTTTAGAATTTAATAAAGAGCAGAATAGAATGTTTGATCAGACAACTAACACAGAAGTTCACCAGCTTACCGTAGGCAAAATCGAAACAGCAAACGGCACTATCAAGCCGCAGTTATTACGTGACGCAGTAAAACGTGCCGTGACTAACTTCTTCTCTCAGTTAGACGGTCAGGAAGCTTCTGAAGTATATGAAATGGTATTGTGCGAAGTTGAAGCACCTTTACTAGACATCATCATGCAACACACTCGTGGCAACCAAACGCGCGCTGCTAATATGTTAGGTATCAACCGTGGTACTTTACGTAAGAAATTAAAGAAATACGGCATGAACTAAGACCTAGCGTCTAAGTGATTGTAATGAAACGGGCTTATCAGTAATGATAAGCCCGTTTTGCTTATATGTACCTTCATATGTACCCTGAGTAAATTCCTTACAAAGTAACGTAAATAAAAACTCATACTCCTGATCCACCCAAAATCAAAAACTCGCAACATCCTCAATAGCCTAATGAGTTCTCAATCATGATGAATGCATCGCTGATCTCAACCTTGATGAATTTCTTAATGAATTTGAACTAAGGCTAACGCTCTTCAATAGCCCAACCTTTTCAAATAAAATAAAACTCGCAGATGATAAAAAGTGGCAACAGTTGCTAGATGGTAACCCTAACACTTAATGTTTAACGCTTAAGTATTTTTCTTATTTTTTGACACCTTGATTTTCAACCAAAAAATACTTCATTAATTACAAATCCTTAACTAAAAATAAACAGAAGCATTTGATTTTCATCATTGTCAAAAAAACATCACATATAAAAATATTTATCTTAATCGGATTATTTCATTGCATTTTTATAAAAGTTAAGACTATGCTAATGAAACAAATGACAACGCTGTCACTTGTTTGAGAAAGGCAAACCAATTGAAAGATTGGGACGCAAAGCCTCCGGTCTAAGGGGAATTTAGTACCTATGATAGCGGGGACACCACAGGGATCCTTCTTCATGCATTTTTGACGCATGAGTTTTAGAAAGAACAGCTGTCCTGTTCGCGTTTTTTGCCTTATTGGTTTAAATAATTCAATAGGGAAGTCTCATGTTTAATACACGTATTTCAACATTAGCGTTGATTATTTCATCTTCGTTATCTGCACATGTTATCGCTGCCACTCCGGGTAAACCCACTATTGGTTGGGGTGAAACAAAGTTTGCCATCATCGAGGTTGATCAAGCCGCAACAGCCTACAACCAATTAGTGAAAGTCAAAGATGCAGCGGATGTATCAGTTAACTGGAATCTTTGGAGTGGTGATGTTGGCACTGTGGCGAAAGTACTGCTTGATGGTAATGCGGTATGGGAAGGCCCTTCGAGTGCATCTGGCTCTGCAAGTTTCAAGGTACAGCAAGGTGGCCGCTATCAAATGCAAGTTCAGCTGTGTAACAGCGATGGTTGTACGGCGAGCGATGCCAAAGAAATTATGGTCGCAGATACAGATGGCAGCCACTTAGTGCCACTCAATGCTCCGCTTAAAGAAAACAACCGTCCCTATGCCAATAAATCAGGCAAAGTGGTCGGCAGTTACTTTGTTGAATGGGGGGTGTACGGCCGCAAATTCGCGGTCGATAAGCTCCCTGCACAAAATTTAACTCATATTTTATATGGTTTTACCCCAATATGCGGCGGGGATGGTATCAACGACAGCTTGAAAGAAATCGACGGCAGTTTCCAAGCGCTCCAACGTGCCTGTAGTGGCCGTGAAGATTTTAAAGTGGCTATCCACGATCCTTGGGCGGCGGTCCAAATGCCTCAGGCTGGTGTGAGTGATTTTTCTGATCCTTACAAAGGTAATTTCGGTCAATTGATGGCACTTAAGCAAGCTTATCCTGATTTGAAAATTTTGCCTTCTGTTGGCGGCTGGACATTATCCGATCCATTCTATTTTCTAGGAGATAAAACCAAGCGTGATGTTTTTGTGGCATCAGTTAAAGAATTCTTACAAACGTGGAAATTTTTCGATGGTGTAGACATTGATTGGGAGTTCCCCGGGGGGAGCGGTGCAAACCCAAGTTTAGGCAATGCTAATGATGGCGAAACCTATGTCATTTTGATGCGAGAACTGCGAGCCATGTTAGATGAGTTAAGCGCTGAAACGGGACGAAGTTATGAACTGACCTCAGCCATTAGCGCTGGTGACGATAAAATTGCCAAAGTTGATTATCAAGCTGCCCAGCAATACATGGATTACATCTTTTTAATGAGCTACGACTTCAACGGCGGCTGGACCAATACCGAACTTGGCCATCAAACCAATTTGTATGAAGCCAGTTGGGATCCTGATACCCGCTACACCACAGACAAAGGGGTGAAAAACCTTTTAGCGCAAGGTGTTACGCCTGGTAAAATTGTGGTCGGTGCGGCTATGTATGGCCGTGGTTGGACTGGCGTTAATGGCTACACTGGCAATAATCCATTCACGGGTACGGCCACCGGTAAAGTAAAAGGCACATGGGAAGATGGCGTGGTGGATTATCGCCAGATCGTGAATGAGTACATGGGGAGCGGTTGGACTTATAACTACGATGAAACCGCCGAAGCACCGTCAGTGTTTAACCCAACGACAGGCGATTTGATTACCTTTGACGATCCTCGTTCGGTAAAAGCCAAAGGCCAATATGTGTTATCAAATCAACTTGGAGGACTATTCGCTTGGGAAATTGATGCTGATAATGGCGATATTCTTAATGCGATGCACGAAGGTCTTGGCCACGATGAAGGCACTACGCCACCGGTGAATAAAGCCCCTATTGCCAATGCTGGAGCAGACATATCAGTAACTGGCCCTGCCGATGTAACACTTAATGGAAATGGTTCACGTGATCCTGAAAATGGCGCCCTAACGTATCTTTGGACACAAGTATCCGGCCCAACGATAACTCTCGCTAACGCGGATATGGCCAATGTCATTATCCCATTAGAAGCCACTCTGACCGATGTCGTCTATGGTTTTAGCCTTCAAGTAACGGATCCTCAAGGTGCATCGGCAACAGATTCAGTCCTTTTAACGAATAAGGCGGATGCGCCTAACCAAGCCCCAGTCGTGAGTGTGGCTGCGACAGCCATTGTCGAAGCCGGTAAGTCTGTCAGTATTGTAGCCAATGCCTCTGATGCCGATGGTGATGCACTCACTTACAACTGGACTGTGCCAGCAGATATTTCTGCAACAGGACAAAATAGTGCCACGCTAGTCGTCACCGGTGCCAATGTCACAGAGTCGACTAGCTACTTATTAAGCGTGTTAGTTTCTGATGGTGCTTTAGATGCCAATGGCTCAACCACATTGACAGTCACACCTAAGGTAATCGGTGGGGGCTGTGATGCAACCGACCCTAATGCGGATCAATATCCTACTTGGCAAGCCAACGTGGTTTACAACACGGGTGATACCGTTAGCTACAGTAGTTTAGTTTGGAAAGCTAAGTACTGGACTCAAGGCAATAAGCCTTCCCGCACTGCGGATCAATGGCAGCTAATAAGTGAAGTTGAGTTAGGTTGGGATGCTACCATTGCCTATAGCGGTGGCGCTACGACCAGTTATAACGGCCGTCAATGGCAAGCCAGTTATTGGACCAAAGGTGATATTCCTGGTATGGCTGCTGTTTGGGTAGATATTGGTATAGCTAGCTGCCCATAAAAAGCTTACTTATTAACTACATGTAATCGAAATAAAGCTCTGCATTTTTGCAGAGCTTTTACAGTTTACGGCAGAAGTTCGTGCTGATAAATTTGAACACAAACTCGCTATTTCGCTTGCCTCTATGATGTGGCCTACTCCACATATTCCAGCATTTTCCTGGAGATTCGGACACCTAATCCTTTAGCATCAGAAAGTTCTATTGGTTTATAACGCCCGTAACGTTTTTTCGTAAAGCATAAATGTCTCAATGAATTCAACATGAACTAATAGCTCGTTCATAATTAATTGTAATGAAAAGGGCTTATCAGTGATGACAAGCCCTTTTTGTTTTATTAATTTCATTCATAGTCAGTCACAAGATGATTACTGACTAACAAGCTAGAGAGCTACACTAGATATGATCGATATCATTATGACCAAACTATCCTCGCTTATATTAAGTGAAAACATGTTTATAAAACCTTAATTTATCGACATGTAATGCGACATTGATTTACTAATGTCGATGGCATCGACATCTTTAACCTTCATTTAAGACCATGCCCATATGTATATAAAGCGGCTAAATCTATACAGGTGCAGTGAAATAGGTATAAAAAATCCAATGTGATATACCTTTACCGCAATGGAGACTTAACGGCGCTTTACCAGATCATTGACCCATAGTAATAGTTGTACTTACACCTTTTGCCGCGGCTTAGGCAGTGTTGTATCACGTGGTTGCTTGAGTTTTTGATGTGGTTTGCTTTTAAAGGATATTGTCGCTGTATCAATGGTATTGCTACAACTAGGCACGCTGTTACCGCGATAATTTTTACACCCCCAAAAAGTTCCTCGAGCACTTTCTCTTAAGCTCATGTCTGCGCCACAGAGGTTACACAGCGGTGCTATGTGACCACAATGTTCATCTAAGCAAACAGCAAAACCATTAGTGCGCTTGCGCGTCATCGGGCTACCACAGAGGTCACACCCCGCTTCTTGGTGATCGCACAAAGGAAAATGCGAGCATGAGAAAAATGATGAAAACTTGCCAGTTCGCGCTGTTAATGTGCCAGTCGTACATCGAGCACATTTAATTTGCTCAAATAACGTTTGTACCAATGAAGTACTGAATTCATTCAGTTCAACCTTATAGGGTTGCTGAATAAGCTCAACCACAAAGGGACTGACATTGGTCATATCCGCTAATACATAAACACGATGCTTAGCTCGAGTCAGTGCGACATAAAACAAGCGTCGCTCTTCGGCAAATTGAAAAGCTTCAGCTTGGGGCAAGAAAGCGTCGAGTAAAGGTGGGGGTATTTTCTGTGATGGAAATCCGTGTATACCTTGAGTCAGCCCCAGTATTACCACATAGTCGGCCTCTTTGCCCTTTGAGGCATGAAAAGATAAACACTCAATCGATAACATGGGGTACTGAGCATTTAACTGACACAATAGATCTTTATCGGGTAATTGAAACCAAAAACGTGCCAGTAAATAGACTGTCGGTTTCGTTATGGATTTAGTCGAGGGCTCAGTAGTAGATGTCGCACTGGCTTTAGCCACATGAACAGACAAGGCGTTCAAAGCTTGCGCTAATGCATTAGCACTCGGTTCATCTTGGCGTGCGCGCTCATTTACTCCGCGGCGTAGTATCGAGATAGCAGGATCAACCACCTGTATTAACGAATGAACCTCTTTATTAAGTTGATGCGGGTTTTTAGTCACAAAAGCGCTGGCAACTTCGCCGATACGGTTATTAAATCTAAACGTTAGGTCCAAATGAGTTTCGCTAGTCTGACCGAAATACTGGGCGAATTGCGTCGTTAAGCTGACATCTGCCCCACTGAAGCGATAAATAGCCTGCCAGTCATCACCCACACAAAAGAGTGAAGTTTCACTACTGGAGGTTTTCGATCTTGAATCTCGCAGCGCACGCACTAAACGCGCTCTAGGTTCTGAAATATCCTGAAACTCATCGACCATAATATATCGCCACGGGCTAACGTATTGGCCGCTTTGCAGATAGGCCAGCGCTTTAGCAATCATGTCTTCAAAGTCGATATCACCCGTTGCAGATAAATACTCCTGATACTGCTGTAAAATAGGTTGCAGCAATTGAAATGCTTTACGAGCTTGTTGAGGATCCGCTGCTTGGCTAAATATGCGTTGTAAACCTGTTTTATCCACACAAGCCGCTTTGTACAAACCGATTAACTGACTGAACAATTTAGCCAGTTCAGTTACCCGCCCCAGCTCATAAAGGGTGGCCAATATCGCGTCATCAGGCAAAGGCGAGTAGTTAACCTTAAATACCGTTAAAGCCTGTTCAAGCTTGTTGATTAACTGATTTTTCTTGTGCTGATAATAAAATAATTCAATACAATTAGTTTGCTGTTTTTGATGTAACTGGCGTTTCCACGCCATTGATGCCAAATACGCTGCGTTATCAATATAAGGAGCGGTATTATTGGCGGAATCGATGCCGTAATATTCAATGTAAACGTTATATTGTGGTAGGTAAAAATCAGGCTGATACTGACGAAACTCAAGCGTGCTGACATCATATTCATATTTAGCTTCATACTGATATTCAATGCCATTGCTAAATAGCCAGTTGGCGATATACAGCTCACCAAAACTTTTTACTCTTTCGCCTTTTAATGAACGAATGTCGTTGTCATGTAAATATTCAAAATACTCACCTTCAGTTGAAAATTCGAATGGGCTTTTTTCAACGTAATAGTAACGGCTAAAATAGTCGAAAAGGTGTTTACGGTAAGACTCATTTTCAATCAACGTTTCTAATCTATCATGCACCCATTTGTCTTTGGCGGGTTCATCATTTACCCACGCTGATAAGCTTGGTTTTACACCTTCAACCTCGGTAATAATTTTTAAGCCTAAACTATGAAACGTGCTGGCTTTAATGTCAGCAGTACCAAGTTTGTGTTTAATCCGTAGATCCATTTCTTTGGCGGCTTTTGTACCATAAGCCAACAATAGAATATCATCCGCTTTCGCTTGACCGCTGGCGACTAAATACCCTGCACGGCCAACCATAACACTGGTTTTACCGGTTCCGGCACCCGCTAACAGTAGATTGTTATCATCATCAATAATGCAGGCGCGGCGCTGTTTATCCGTTAATGGATTTGATTCAACACTATCGAAAAAATCAGCAAATGCCACTAACTGCGATTGAATATAATCTTCACGCAAATGCTCTACATGCGCATTCTTCCAATGGTAAAAATGGTGTAATTGAGTTAATGCCGCGCGTGTTTTAGGTGGTAATTCAACACTTGCACTCCACGGAAACCAACGGCGATATTCGCGCGCGATTCTTGAACTCATTTTCGCTAGCAATGACTGACGTAAATAGCGCTTCGATATGGCTTTTTCAATCCGTGCTATCAAATCATACAATGCTTGTTCATGGGATAACGCCCACAGTAATTCGACTTGGAGTTTAAAATGAGAGCGAGCAAAATAACTCAGAAATGGAATTTGATAGCTCACGCCAGAGGCGGTAAAACTTAATAAGCTACCCAGTAAGCTGGCACTAAACAGTGGTGGATGATCTAACTGCTGCCAAGATACATGCTCAAGATTCGTCAATGGCAAACGCGATAAAAATAGACTCTGGGTTGGAACAAAGCTTATGCCCTCTGCCGTTATCTCAAGCGCATTGGCATTGCGATGATATAAATGTCCGAACCAACTGTGAGGAATAGGGTTAACTGAATATTGTGCTGACAATGTAAAACCTACGACTAAATGGTTTCTGGAATTAACCAACTAATATATAAGATAACTTTACAGTAAATAATTCACAATTGCGGATTTAATTTAAGTACTAAAACAGCTGATTGGTTAATTAACCTCCAGCACAGCCGAACTGATGATCTTC
Source organism: Shewanella sp. 5S214 (assembly GCF_041439795.1). Lineage (NCBI taxonomy): Bacteria > Pseudomonadati > Pseudomonadota > Gammaproteobacteria > Alteromonadales > Shewanellaceae > Shewanella > Shewanella sp. 5S214. The sequence goes on along the minus strand of NZ_JBGOOV010000003.1, from coordinate 13,888 downwards.
CTTTTGTGGGCAAAACTTCATACAGTGATCATATCTATTTTTATCTACTGATTGCATAAGACGATATGGAGCCTAAATGTCACCTCATCATTACCCAACGTTTGCCTTAGACGACATTGCTAACTTACATGAATCAGCTCAAGTTGAATTTAAATTAGCAGGTGGACGAGACGGCAAGGGTACATTGCCCGAAGGCATGTGGGAAAGCTATAGCGCTTTTGCCAACACCTTAGGTGGTGAAATTATTTTAGGCGTAAAGGAGCAACAAGGTGAGTTTACTATTGAGGGGATTGTTAATCCTATGCCGATGCTGAGTGAAATTTGGCAAATATTACACGATCCGAAAAAGATCAGTCACAATATTTTAGCTCCAACTGATGTACAAATTATTGAAATTATGACGAAAAAGCTTATTCGTATCCATGTGCCATGTGTCGATGTAAAACTTAGGCCTATTTATGTTGGTACTGATCCGTATAGCGGCACCTACTTTCGTGTAGGTGATGCCGATATGCATGCTAGCCGCGAGCAAGTAGAACAAATGAGCCTTAAAGCAGGCATAGACCTAAAACGCTAACGTCACCCTAAAGTAAGCCTAACAGAAGATCTAAATGATTAATTTCAATGTGTGGCAAAACCGGTTGAGCTTTTTTATGCCGTTGCTGCATACAAGGATTTAACCACACAGTTTGGCACCCTGCCATTTTTGCCCCAGCAATATCAGACAGCGGATGATCACCCACATGCAATAATGCTGCAGGCTTAATATCCAGTTGACGGCAAGCGAGGCTAAACATGTCGGCAGCAGGCTTCATTTTAACTCCGTGGCCTGGATGAAGCACAAATTTCATGACCTTATCTAAGCCAATACGTTGGCTGTCGACATTGCCATTAGTAATACCAATAAGCTGATAGCGTTGACTTAAACGCTCTAGTACCTGCAATACATTATTATCAACGGTAAAGTTACTACGATGATGGGTAAAACATGCCATGCCATCTTGGGCCCCTTTGCTGGCTTCAACTTCGCTATAACCAAAGTGTAAAAGGCCTTGGCGCAACATGGCATAACGGGCTGCAGTGGTATCGTGTACTAACTCTGGATGATGAATAAATAACTGATGTTTAAGTTGCTGCCATTGATCTGCCCCCCATGCTGTAGTGGCGGGATAGGTTTGATTAATTAGCGAAAACAGTTCATCGCTGGCATGTAATACGTAAGGAAGATTATTATAGAGTGTGTCGTCTAAATCAAAACTGATCGCGCTAAACGGTTGTAGACGTTGATACTGGATCATTGATGCTTTAAGTAATGGCGTTGTCATTATTTCCCCCTGTCTTTTTTCGCTCTTGGATGCGCGTTATCGTACACTTTGGCAAGGTGTTGAAAGTCTAAACTAGTGTAAATCTGCGTGGTCGATAAGTTAGCATGACCAAGCAGTTCTTGTACGGCACGTAAATCTTGACTTGATTCAAGCATATGGGTTGCAAACGAATGACGCAATTTATGTGGGTGAACTTTTACCGCCATAGCTTGTTCCTGACCCCACTTAGCCATCCGCGCTTGAATACTGCGATGAGATAATCGTTTACCTTGGCTACTGACAAATAATGCATCACCCGCTTGACTACAAGGTAACTGGCTGCGGCAGTTTAGCCATGCCGTTAATGCATTTAAGGCTAGTTTGCCAATGGGCACAACCCGCTGTTTACTGCCCTTACCCAGCACTTTAACTTCGCTTTGATCAAACTTAATGTCAGCGCAATCTAGGCTGGCGAGCTCAGCTAAACGTAAGCCACTGGAATAAAATAATTCCATAATAGCTTTATCACGTAAGCACAACGGATCGTCACCCTCGATAGACAACAAATGACTGACGGCATCGACATCCATATTTTTTGGCAAAGGTTTGTTTTGTTTTGGAGCACTTAAGCTGTGTGCTGGGTTAACCGTTATGGCACCTTCGCGCAATAGGAAATCAAAGAACTGTTTTACGGCTGACAAACACAAAGATAACGAACGTGGACTCAAGCCTTTGCGGTGTAATGTTGCCAACATAGATTGTAGCTCGTCGCGGGTAACATCAATAAGCTGAGTTGATTCGGTTAAGATGCCTTCAACCCTTCGTAATTCAAACATATAATTACGCACGGTATAGCTTGATAGTTGCCTTTCTGAAGTTAAATGTTGGCTAAATATCGTTTGCCAGTCTGTTGGCTGCATCACAATGCTCCCAGTACATGAACGATTGGAGTACGCTGTGCATCCTAAACAACACACTGAGCATTAACTATTACAGTTGCGGTAGCTTATGGTCTAACAAACGACGCAATTGGCTAAATAGCAATGAGTCCATATCAGGATGAAAATGAGTGGGATCTTTACTGGCAATGGCAAATATCACCTGGCCATTGTCATCAGATAATTTAGTCAATGCTACAGACCCCACATCACTGCCAAATAAACGTTTAGATTCTGATTGCGTGAGCCGCCCAAAGTAATAACCGCTTTGGACACGATGACGCCAAATTTTTGCTAATTCGCTGTCAATATCGTGCACCGTAATCAACCTAACGTGACTAAAGCCAAACTCAGTTTTTAATCCTTCAGACAATACTTGACGCAGCTCGCCTAAGTCTTGACTTGCAAGCATTTTAAACGATAACTCAGTATTAAATTTAAAGATTCTCTCATTATGAGTCGCTATGTTCATCAGCGAAGTAATTTCTTCTTCAAGCTGATTGACGCGCTGGCGAAGCAGCTCTTGTCGACGCTCAACTAATGAAACCGCACCACGTTCTGCATGCGGAACACGCATGGCCACTAACAACTCTGGATAACGATTAAAAAAGTCAGGATTATCTAACAAGTATTCGCGGATCAGCATTTCATCAAAAGGGGCTTGTTGCAAACTGGCCATCATGTCGACAGCAAGATCTTGGCCAATTGAATTGATATCTTTGGCTTGTGCACTGCTAACCGTATTGCCTGCCACTTCGTTAGCTAAACTGACTTCGGAGGTAATCTCACTCATAGTTGTATTTGTCCATCATATACATGTTCTGCCGGGCCCGTCATCCACAGAGGTTTACCCTCGCCGTCCCAATTAATGACTAAGCTACCACCAGGTAAATCGACTCTCACCTGCTTATCAAGCTTACCCTGTAATTGACCAACGGCTGCTGCAGCGCATGCGCCCGTGCCACAGGCTAGCGTTTCTGCTGCGCCACGTTCATACACGCGCAACTTAATATGCCCAGGGTTAATGACTTGCATAAAGCCAACATTGACGCCCTTAGGGAAGCGTTCGTGGCGAGTTAACATACTGCCAATTTCATCAACCTTGACGGTTTGCACATCTTCAACCTCGATAACGCAATGGGGGTTACCCATAGAAATAGCGCCACACAGGTAAGTTTGCATTGCGGTTTGCAGTAAGTAGGTCTTTTCGCTTTTTTTAGCTTTAAACGGAATTTGGCTTGGTTCAATAACGGGAACCCCCATATTAACTGTGATGTTACCATCACGCTCTATCCGCAAAGTAATTTTACCTGAGTTAGTACTCACCCGAATTTTATTTTTTTGGGTGAGGCCTTTATTGCGAACAAAACGAGCAAAACAGCGTGCACCATTGCCACACTGCTCAACTTCACTGCCATCGGCATTAAAGATGCGATAATGAAAATCTAAATCAGGATCATAGGGCGGCTCGACCAACAATAATTGATCAAAACCAATCCCAAAATTTCGATCGGCAAGACGGCGAATTTGTTCAGGCGAAAAAAACACATTTTGTGTTACACCATCAACGACCATAAAGTCATTACCCAGTCCGTGCATCTTAGTGAAATGGATCACAAAAGTTTCCTTATAAAACGTTATGCCGTTTGCTTATTGCCTATGGCAATAAATATTCGCCTTGCCAAAGTTGTTGTAGCGTTTCGCGCTGACGAACAACAAAATCATCACTACCATCAACCATAATCTCCGCGACTCTTGGACGAGAGTTATAATTTGAGGCCATCACAAAACCATAAGCACCACTTGAACGAACGGCTAATAAGTCACCCGCTTTTACCGCTAACTGCCTGTCTTTACCGAGAAAGTCACCAGTCTCACATACAGGACCTACAATATCATAAGCGAAAGTTGGCGCATCATTTTGTTGTACCGGAATAATATTTTGCCACGCACTATAAAGCGCAGGGCGAATAAGATCGTTCATGGCACCATCGACAATCGCAAAACGCTTATCGCTATTTTCTTTTAGGTAAAGCACTTGAGTGACGAAAATACCTGCGTTAGCCGCAATCGCACGACCCGGTTCAAAAATTAATGTTAACTTACGACCATTTAGACGATCGAGTAATGCTGCGGCGTATTTATCTGGATGCGGCGGAGTTTCACTATTATAGGTAACCCCTAAGCCGCCACCCACGTCAAAATGTTCAATCTTAATACCTTGCTCACCTAAACGGTCGATCAACGCCAGCATGCGATCCATCGCATCTAAAAAGGGTTTAATCTCGGTAAGCTGTGAACCAATATGGCAGTCGACACCTTTTACATGTAAATGAGCTAATTCAGCGGCACGAGCAAAAACCGTATCAGCCTCATCCATGGCGATGCCAAATTTATTTTCTTTAAGACCTGTGGAAATATAAGGATGAGTACCAGCATCAACATCGGGATTAATCCGCAAAGAAACCGGTGCCACTTTACCTAAGCGCCCGGCGACGTCATTAAGCTGTTCAAGTTCAGCACTGGACTCAACATTAAAACAGTAAATACCAATGTTTAGGGCTTGCTCCATTTCGGCAACCGTTTTGCCCACACCAGAAAAAACCACTTTTTTAGGGTCGCCGCCCGCTTGTAATACACGCGAGAGCTCACCACCAGAAACAATATCAAAACCACTGCCTAAACGGGCCAATACATTTAACACTGCAAGGTTTGAATTCGCCTTAACCGCATAACAAATAAGATGAGGATGATCAGCAACGGCATTATTAAAGGCATGCCAATGGCGCTCTAATGTGGCACGAGAATAAATATACAACGGCGTACCGTGTGTTTTAGCCAGTTTTGCTACATCGCAGTCTTCTGCGAATAGTGAATCATTTTGATATGAAAAGTAATCCAAAATGCGGTCCCTTATAAATGCTATTCTTGTTGTGAGGTTGAAGGTTGAGAGTCGAGCACCTCTGTTTGCTTGGGCACATCTGTGCTGGCAGATTTTGGGGCGACTTTATTGGCCACTGGCTCAGGAGTTTTGTATAAAACGCCTTTTTGACCACATGCGGTTACAAATAGGCTAGCAAGCATAATAAATAAAAGCAGTCTCATTTTTTTCAACATCTGTGCATCTAGTGAATAATGGTCTTATAATCGCATTCATAACGCAGAAAGCAAAGGATAGAAATACATGGCTATTACAGATACTGAGTTTCATCGATTAGCCGATGAAATGTTTGGCGAAATAGAGAACGCGGTAGAAAAAGCAATTGACGAGCAAGATGCCGATGTCGATATTAATGCCAGCGGCAATGTTTTGCAGTTGGCTTTTGAAGATAATTCGCAAATCGTCATCAATAAACAAGAGCCTCTTCATGAAATTTGGCTGGCGACAAAATCAGGTGGTTATCACTTTAATTACAATGATGGCAAATGGTTAGATACCCGTAATGGATTAGAATTTATGTCTTTTGTGATTGATGCCATCAATAAACAAAGCGGTATTTTGCTCGAGATAAACGCATAAACCACACAATAACTTAGTGTGTAATAGCACTAAGTGAGTGATTAAATGGTCATTGAATTTGGGCTTGTGCTTAAAATGCTGAGCCCATTTCATCTACTGACAAGCCAAATGGCATTACGGTTAATTTACCTTCAATATGCACAAGTTGAAAAAACTGCGGCATATTAAAAACAGGCCGGTGCTGTTTTTGTTCGTCAAAGACATACAAATGGCTTTCTTTAGCCACAAAATCATTGATACTGGTATGTTGATATTGTAAATGTTCAAGCTGATTCTTCTCGTCTGCAATAAACACATCAAGCACTTGCTTACGTTGACGGACAAAATATTGCTTAGCATCCATGACAATAAATTTGCGAATCACCGATGGTACATTAACGTTAGTATCATCCACGGTATAAGGTAGTGGTAACTCATGAGTGTGATCATTTCTGACCTGTGCCACAACGTCAGTCTTGCGATACATCATACCTAACGCATTAAAGTACATACTGTATTGTTGATCGCCCATAATTATTGGATGCATCAATGTATTGCTCTGATTGACCTTTTTCATTAAACCATAACATCGTAATAATAAGGTTTTAAGCTGATTAAAAATCGGTTGTTTTAGCTTAGATGAGCAACTAATAATCGATAAATCAACTTGGTCATTTGAACGCTTTAATCCCAGAATAATAAATGAAATAGCTTCAAGTAATGCGGTATTGCCATTAAAACGATGGCTTTGCCATTCTCCCCAGCTGTTTAAACACACAACCGCCACCGACGACAACATACTGATTTTTTTCTGTCCAAAGGAAAGAATATTGGCATTAATATGTTCCAACATCAGTTCTTGCTCATTCAATTGAGTGGTCGGATCTTTATCCATATTGGTAATCAACACAATTTTTTGATAGCACCAAGGTTCGCATAAATCACGTTTATAGACAGTGGGTACATTGTGCATAATAGGGATAAGTTTACGGGTTAGGTAACTCAATTTATCTGTCCGTCTTTTACCTCGCCCAACTTGAAACCACTTAGTATCGGTAGTTGCGAGCCCATTTAACACTGACCACGCAACTAAACTGCATATATTATCCGCTTCATGGATGGGATGATTATCGAACTCATGTCCTTGATTATCTGTAACAGCTTGAGACGGATCCTGTTCGACATAAGTTTGGCGATAGAGATAAAAACGTGATGCTTGCTTGCAATGAAAGATAGTCAACGATTTTTCAGCTGTCGATAAACTCCAAAGTCGGTTTAGAGGCTGTATTAAATGGTCATCATCACTAAAATAAGTATGTAATTTACGAGCCAATAAGCCGAGTTCTTCAACTCGCATACGTTCACTTAAGGTTTGTTTTGAAGCAAATTTCAATAGATTTTTGTAACTGACTAATAACAGTTCACTGAGCTGCTGGTTGAACCATTTCAACTGGCCAGCATGCCAATAAGGACTATTATCCAATGTGGTGATTAGCTCATGGCTCCAGCCCCATTGTTTAACCAGGCTGGCCATTTTTTCAACCCGCCAGTCTGTTGCACTATTGGTAGGTGACAAACTCGATAAAGTGATACCAGACTTTAAATAAAAACAACGCCTAACGATCTCTAAACGGTTATCATCACCTTGAGCTATCAAGTAAGTTTCAATTCTTTGATACAGCAATAAATAAGCGTCATTAGCAACACTAAAATCTTGATCTAGGCAATATTGCCAAAGTTGTTGAGTTATTAGTCTTGTATGGGGATATTCTGAGGCATAAGTTTCCAATAACAACACTTTTAACAAGGCTTTATGAGGTTTATTGAGCCCTTTATAGAGCTGCCATAATGAGGCGCCAAAATACTCTGCCGCAGGTAATGAATTGACATTGCCAAGATAAAGTAAGTTGGCATTAGACTGAGTATCTTGGCTTTGTGCATCGGGCCACCAAGCCACAGTTTTACCGGCGAGCCTAATATGAGAACGGTAAAACTCTTCTAATAATAACCAGTGTTGGCTACTGCCACTGTGCTCTAATCCTACTGGTTGGCAATTATCAAATGCGCTGCATTCTCTAAATTGCATCGGATGTACTAGATAAAAATTCACTTCAAACTCAAAACCGGCAAACCAGTCACTGATGAGTTTGTTTTTATATTCAATGAGTTTAAGTTGTGCTTGAGTCAGTTTACTATTGTAAACCAACCAGATATCGAAATCGCTTTGAGGATTTTGCCCAAAACTAGCAGTACTGCCCATGGCATAGATACCTTCAAAAGCATCAACGCTTGAATCAATCGCGGAGGGTACAGACAAACATAAGGCATCACATGCTGCAATCATTGCGTCTGACAAATCAAACCCATGAACACCACACGGCGTGTTGGGGTCGATAATACCGGACACATCTATTTGATTATGATGTATTAAAAAAGGAATTATATGAAATAAATGCTGCTGCAAATCAGGCAGAACATTAGTCACTCTAGTTAATCTAATGTTATTTAGTTTCTCAGCTAAATCCTTTTGATAATATGCCGTTTTATCGGTCAAGACTCACTCCATTTACGCTTTTTGCTACACAAACTATTTGGTGACAAATTTTTCTAACACACTCGAACCTAAGCTCAAATTTTCGACCAAGGTCACGCTTTCGTCAAAACAGTGATCATCGTAGCATTTATTTTGTATTTCACCAGTAGTTGTTCAACAAGATGAATCACAAATAAGCCCTACAGACTTCAAACAATTACCATCGATTTGTTACATCCAAGCGAGAGCGGTGATAGCATTACTCCATTGAGGCTATCTAATGGATCTACTACCATGTCTGAAAATATAATTCGTATCGCAACACGTAAAAGCCCACTGGCAATGTGGCAAGCTGAATTTGTTAAAGCTGAACTTGAACGCATTCACCCCGATCTCACGGTTGAATTATTACCAATGAGCACCAAAGGTGATGTCATTTTAGATACTCCTTTAGCTAAAATTGGTGGCAAAGGGCTATTTGTTAAAGAGTTAGAAGTCGCGATGCTTGAAAATCGTGCCGATATTGCAGTGCACTCAATGAAGGATTTACCAGTAGATTTTCCTGAAGGTTTAGGCCTACAGGTAATTTGCGAACGTGAAGATCCACGCGATGCTTTTGTATCAAATAGCTATAAATCCATTAGTGAATTACCTCAAGGCGCGGTTGTGGGCACCTCAAGTCTGCGCCGTCAGTGTCAAATTAGAGCCGCTCGTCCAGATCTTATTATTAAAGACTTACGCGGTAATGTTGGTACCCGTTTAGCCAAACTCGATAGTGGTGATTATGATGCTATTATCCTGGCTGCTGCGGGATTAATCCGCTTAAAACTCAATCAACGAATTGCAGGATTTATCTCTGCAGAAGAGTCACTTCCAGCCAATGGACAAGGTGCTGTCGGCATTGAATGTCGTCTAAATGACGAGCGTGTTAAAGCATTACTCGCACCACTTGAACATTTAGAAACCCGTTACAGAGTGCTGGCTGAACGAGCAATGAACACTCGCCTAGAAGGCGGATGCCAAGTGCCTATCGGTGCTTTTGCTGAAATTCAAGGCGATAATTTAACCCTACGTGGTTTAGTCGGCAATCCTGATGGTAGTGAAATAATAACGGGTATGGTATCGGGTTCTAAAACTGATGCCGTTGCACTTGGAGAGTCTCTTGCAGAAGATTTACTTAGTCGCGGGGCTAAAACTATTTTAGATGCTGTTTATGCTAGTTAAGAGATAACTGGCCATGAAAGTCTTGCTAACGCGCCCACAAGGGCGCAATCAAGCAATGGAAGAGCAACTCTCACAACGAGACGTTGCTTATCTTGTTACCCCACTTTTAGCGGTAATTGAAACAAACGAATCAATGAGCAATACTACTTTAGCCCACACTGATAATTTGCTCTTTATTAGCACTAATGCCGTCGATTTTGCCGCCACTAAACTCCACAATTCATTCCCACAGCACTGTCGCTATTTCGCTGTTGGTCAAGCAACCGCCGATAGCCTAGCTCACTATAATATCCAAGCGATTAGCTCGCCCGAAGAAAGCCAAGATAGTGAAGGTTTATTATCACAACCCCAATTACGAGATGTCGATCAGCAGTCATTTATTATTGTACGTGGATTAGGTGGACGTGAAATGCTCGCTGAACAATTAGCGCTTCGAGGTGCAAAGGTGAACTATTGGCAGGTCTATCAGCGCGTGAGACCTAAGCTCAATGCAAAACAGACCATTCAACAATGGCAATCCTTCGGTATTGATACCATTGTGGTCACCAGCGGCGAAATATTATCCAATTTAGTTGACCTTGTCCCAAAAGAATTATTTGCATGGTTACGTGCATGTCATATCATAGTGCCTAGTCATCGCGTCGAATTACAAGCAAAAGCAATGGGATTAAGCCATATTACCAATGCAAATGGAGCAAATACTCAAGCTATACTCACGAGTCTTGCGTTATAATTTGTTATTGTATTGTTACCTTGCATCGACACACATTTTCTAATATTGCTTATATTGGTTGTATTTTTGCTTTCAAGGACTGTTCATGGAAAACAATAAAAAAGATCCAAACTCGCCAGCACACAAGGATGAGAAAGTGATTTCTCCTGCGCAAAATCCAATAGAAAAGCCGCTACAGGCAAAAAAAGTCAATGCAACGAGCCAACAATCTGCTGACAACAACAAAAATAATCAGACAAATTCTCCGGTAAATAACAGCCGACGCAAAGCTAAACCTAGCTCTTGGTGGATCCGTATTGGGGTATTATTCAGTTTACTGGTTGCCATTGTTGCTGTGGCGTCTTGTTACTGGCTTTATTTGCAGCTTAGCCAACAAATTCAAGGCCAAACTCAATTAGAACAAAGTATCACTGAACAAGTTACACAAAATAAATCGTTAAAATATGAATTACAACAAACCGTCATGGCTTCCAATAAACGCTTTGGTACGTTAGAGCAACAACAGCTGAACGATACTAAAGCTTATGCAAAATTAGCTGAACTACAGCAATCAAATAAACAACTGCAAGAACGTGTAGCTGTTATTGCCCAGCGCAGTCCTAACCATTGGATGGCATCAGAAGCCGAATATTTAGTTCGCATGGCTGGCAGAAAACTATGGTTAGAAAACGATCCGCAAACAGCAATTGGTTTATTACAGTCTGCAGATGAACGTATCAGTGCGATGAAAGATCCTGCATTAACTCTTTTACGTAAAGCCTTAGCTGAAGACATCATTAAAGTTAACGCATTAAAAACCACTGACATAACCAATACCATCTTTGACTTAGATAATATTATCAATGATGTAGAAGGTTTACCGTTAAATCGTGTGGATGATAATTTTACAGAAAATAAAAACACCCAGGCAGTCACCGACTCCATTGATGATTGGCAACAAAATCTCGCCACAACCTGGCATGACTTAACTGATGGTTTTATTACTATCCGCAAACGGACCACTGATTTGGAGCCGCTGTTATCACCGGAACAGCAATGGTATTTAGTTGAAAATATTCGCAACAAATTATTGCAAGCACAATTAGCACTGTACCGATTTGACCAAGTGAATTATCAGCAATCTATTGCTTTAGCAGACAAGTGGTTACAACAATACTTTGACTTAACAGATCCAAAGACTAAAGCAATAATTGCGTCTTTGGATAAACTAGCCAAGGTTAAAGTTGAAAAAGTGACTCTTAATAAATTTCAAGCCTCGCCACTACTCCAGCAGCTGGTTACCTATGGTGAAATAATGCCTACACAGGAGCCAGCACAATGATTAAGACGCTGGTTTATGTTGTTCTCATTTTAATTGGACTGTGTCTCAGCCCACTTATTGTTGGACAAAGCGGTTACGTTTATATCGCAATTGGTGACTATCAGATTGAAACTAGCTTGGTCATAGGTGTTGTGGGGTTAATTGTATTTTATTTTGCGCTGCAATTACTCGAGTGGTTAATTTTATTATTATTAAATATGCTACTTAGCAGTCGCTACCTGCCAGAGCAATGGCGCAGAAAAGCGGCTAAAAAGCATACTTTAACCGGCGCTTTAGCACTGGCTGAAGAAGATTGGCCTGCGGCTGAAAAAGCCATGGCTAAAGGTGCTGAAAAAGGTGAAATTCCAGTATTAAATCTTTTTGCGGCAGCAAGAGCAGCTCACTATCAAGGTGATATTACTGCGAGAGATCATTATTTAACTCAAGCAGAAAATAACCCTATTGCCAAGACAGCGGTTTATACATCGCGTACCCGCTACTTAATGAAGCAGGGGGAGCTCACTCAAGCTCGAGTAGTACTTGATAAACTAAATCCAACAAGTAAAAGTAGTGCACCAGTACTGAAACTAGCACAAGAGTTATATTTGCAGCAAAATGATTGGCAGGCATTAAAATTGTTGTTACCAATCCTGAAAAAACGCCAATTACTTTCTGAAACTGAGTTCAACCAATTAAACACTAAAACCAACAGTATTTTAATGGTAAATGCAGCTAAGACTTCTGAAGCAGAATTGAATAAATGTTGGCATTGGTTAAGTCAGTCGGAGCGTAAACAAGATGAATTAGTTGTCGCTTATGCTCATGGATTAACTCAGTATGGGTATAAAGATAAAGCAATAAAGTTAATCATTAAACAACTTAGCGCTGCACCATCGGCGACTTTATTTGCCGCAATACCTGATTTGATCGATGCACAAGATCAAGAGGTGCGTAAATTACTCAGCCGACTAGAAACCACTCATGAAAATGATGCTGACTATCAAATGTGTCTGGCAAAGCTTGCCATTCAAAGTCGTGACACTAAACAAGCTAAAACTCATTGGCAAAATGTCTGTCGTATAGCACCAACACATCAATCATGGTTAGCGTTAGCGCAAGCCCAAGAACAGTTAGGTGAAAACTCTTCTGCGGCAAACAGTTATCGTAATGCTGCAAACATAATCTAAGCAATAAAGTTATTTTTAAGCTCATCTCAAAGCCTACAATCTCGTAGGCTTTTTTAGTTATTCTGCTTCATTTTTGTTATCTATGCCGATATAAGGAAATAAACGAGAATATGCCACTACAAGTAATTACGACTTTTTTATGACGTAAAAATATATAGGACTCATACGTCAAAAAATTAATACTTTGTTTTATATGCTTATTATAACTAGCTTGTTTAGAAACGCCTTAACGTCAAAAAATTGACTACCATTGTGGTAAGTGATATTATTTGACCTAATGTTTATAAAATAATTTTAATGTTAATACTATTATTATATTAAGCAAATATGATGCAAATTAACTCATTGTTATCTTAAGTATATAAAGCTGTTGGGAGCTTCAAATGGAATCAATTACTACGTCAAAAAATGGAATACTTTCTGCTTCAGAAGGTACAGTAACAATAACAATTAACAATGAAACCAAGGAATTACAACTTGGCCAGACAATTCCTGCTGGAGCATTAGTTTCAGGCAGCAATGAGTTTGCTTTTGTTATTACATTCGATGACGGCACTATTTTTAATAGTGCAGATACTCCTGATGATGCCATTATCGAGCAAGTAGCAGATCAACAAGCTATAGATGAAATCGCAGCCTTGCAGACATTAATTGCATCTGGCGAAGATCCAACAGCAAACCTACCAGAAACCGCCGCTGGCACCCCAACAGCCAACCAAGGTGATTTTGGTTATGTCTCAGTATCAAGAGATGGTGCAGAGACCATTGCGAATACAGGCTACGACACGACAGGACAAACTGCTACCCCAACAGCAGTGACTCAAGAAGAAGTGCTTATTGAAAATGATTCCCCATCGGTTGTATTAAATGACGTCATTACAGTTAGCGAAGATCAAGTTGCTTCTGGAAATGTTTTAGATAACGACAGCGATACTGACTCAAGTTTGAGTGTAGTGAGTTTTGAAGTAGATGGACAAACCTATCCTGCGGGTACAGAAATCGAGCTTGAAGGTGGCGTGCTCGTTATCAATCCTGATGGTTCTTTTACTTTTTCTCCTAATGAAGATTGGAATGGCCAAGTGCCGGTCATTACCTATACGACTAACACTGGTGAAACCGCGACGCTGACCATCGAAGTCACACCTGTCGATGACGCATCTGTGTTGGCCA